>NZ_RCWD01000008.1:0-160887 GCF_018448965.1 Photorhabdus hainanensis
AGTGTTAAGCTTCCTTATTTTCAGTGGGTTAACACAATGATAAGTAATGTAAAAAATTCGATACGCGGAACATATCATTCGATTAGCAAAAAGTATTTACCTCGTTATCTTGCCGAATTCTGTTTCAAGTTCAATTGGCGCTTTAACCTTAAAAAAACATTCGAACAGCTTATTTATTCATGTATCCGGGCAGCACCTATACCTGAGTATTTACTCAAGCTAGCTGAGATTCGATGGTAATCAGGTTAATTTTTGTGAATTTGATCTATTTTTCTTGGATTTTAATAGCGTAATTATGCTAAAAGTAAGAAAGTGTACAATATTACCAGTTTCTTATTTGATTGGAATCGAGTGGGTAAAAATGTATAAATGGGGTAAAACATGGAGAATAAAAACAAGCTATTATCCTCTGATATAATATCTATCTTTGGTACAGGAATAAGTGAAATAGCGCTTCTTTCACTTATATATTCAATTACCAAGTCGGAGATAGATACGTCTTTAATGGTATCTGTGAGGTTAATGGCGAGTATATTGGTTTTTGTGGTTATTGGTGGGTTAACGGCTCGGTTTAATATGCGGGCTATTTGTATTTCTTCGGATTTATTTCGGGCAGTAACAATATTCCTTGCTGTATTTGTGAATAATATATATTTATTATTTTTCATATCTTTCCTGCTGTCATTTTTTTCAGGTTTAAATATATCGATAAGGTCAGCGGCATACCAGGTATTTGTCAGCTCAGAAGAAAGAGTTGCTTTTATATCAAAGCAACAATTCTATTATGGGTTACTCTCTATATCTTCTCCATTGATAGCCGGTTTTTTGATAAATATGATGTCAATACGATCCTTGTTTCTTATTGAATCAATGTGTTTTATTTTATCAATTATATTTCTCTTTTTTATCAGCGATTGGGGAACTAAAATAAAGGAAAAAGATATTTCTATGAAATATGGTGGGTTGGAATATATTATTAAGAATAATACCCAGAGAAATATATTATTGTTCAGGATAAGTATTTTAACTGCAATGGTGTCATACCAAGTGATTTCAACCTATATAATAACTTCTAACTATACAACAATTGTCTCTTTATTTAGTGGATTATATTCGTTTTCTTTTTCTGATTTGGTTGCTTATTTTTCCTTTTTAGCTTCTATTTCAATGTTATTTGGATCTTATTTATCTGGTTGTTATTTTAATATAAGTAAATTAAAAAAATCTTTCTTTCTTGGCTCTCTTTTGATTGCTGTTGGATCTATTTTTTGGGCCATGCCTTTGTCAAGAATTGTCCTATTATACTATACATTAGGCACTATGCTTATTTTTGTCGGACTCTCTTTTTTAAGGATATCTCTCTATACATCAGGGCAAGAGCTGACGCCAGAAAAATATTTTGCGAAAATAATATCGTCTTCGGATGCAATTTCAAGAAGTTACCAGTCAGCCTTTGGTATTATAATAATATGGTTAATCCCTTTGCTAGGAAGTAGTGTTTTATTTGTCTTTTTTGCAATGTGTTCTTTGAGTTCAGTTTTTGTTGCAAAGAAAATAAGCGCTGACGTTGAGAGTAAACTAACATTAAAGTAATTCATTTTGAATGAAATTATTGGCAATAGTTTCAATTTATTGAATTCAGTGAATTATCTCCCTCGGTGTTTTTTCTAATATTCACGACACAGAAAAGTCGTTGCTTGAATATAAGTATATTAAGTATATAAAGCATAATTTATGCGACATTTGCCTCATATCTGACAGATTATTATTGACTAACGATATTGGAATAATTTAAATATTCGTCCTTTGAAGGAGAAAAGTGTAGGTAATAAACAGCTAAATTAGTATGTTTACTTAAACAAGTAAGAAAAATAAAGGTTTTAAGAATGAGTTTACAGAATCTAATATAATTTTTATAAGTAATGCAGGTAGCAAAGAAGACCTAATTTAGCTATTAAAAAATAAGGTAGCAAATGAACATTTCTTCAATTAAGAATAATATAACAAAGCAATATAGTACCTTAATTCTATTTCCCGTTGAGGTAATAATTAATTTATTATCTTCTTTTTTTTCATTTTTTATATTGATTTACATAATAACACTTCCTTTGACTGAGGGTTTAGAGGCAGGGAGTGTTGGGCTGATTATCTTCTTAATTGTAATATTGAGACCTATTTTGAGTATGATTAATAATCTAAGTTTATTTCTCATTACTAAAAAGCAGGCTTATATTCTCTCAATATTTGATAACTGTTTCACCAGTAAAAAAGAGGCTCAGCAGAATGAGCACGATATTGTAAATTATTCCACCTATGATACTAGTGTGGTTTTGATTATATCTAAGGTAATTTGTTTCATTTATCTCTCCATTCTAATGGTCATTAATGTTGAAGGGGGAACAGTTGGTTTATTATCTTTGTGTTCTATATTGATACCATTATCCTTTTTTCTATTTAAAAAGCGAGCCTATCTCTCTAAACAACTAGCAAAGATAAGGAAATTAAGATACGGATTTATTGGAGATAACTTTGAGTCCTTGACTGCTATATTGTTAACTGGATACCAGGGAGGGAAACTTTTAAGTTTGAACAGAATTATTAACATTGAAGAAACAGTAAAACGTATTGATTCATTGTGGAGAGCTGTAGATATTTCCTCAAATGCATTTTTAAAAGTTATTCCTGTTATTCTTCTCATTCTGATTGGTAAGGAAATAGATAATAGTGATAAACTACTTATTCTTTTATATTCTCTAATTTTGGTTAGTGAATATCTTGGTTTAGTTAGATTATTAATGCCATTTTATGATGGCTATCTGGCAAAATTATCAATTATTAGTAGATATGAAAATTATCGCTCTAAGCCAGAAGAGTATTATGATTTAGATGGTACACAAAGTTTTGTTGAGAAAACTATTCTGGGAAATATATATTTATCAAAAGAGCTAATCAATAGAAGTATATTAAATAAATTAAGTTATGAAATTTTCCAGATTAATAAATATATTGATATGAGCTCAAACATTCGTTATCTGTCGAGAGGGAAATTAAATCTTATTTTTGCTGTAAGGAGTGTATATATGGCCATAATTGATAATTACAAAGGCCATATTTATTTTGATACAAATAAGACTGGTTGGGATTCTAAATTATTATTTGATTTAAAAGATATCATTTCAAAAATAAAAATAGAGTATCAAATTGATGTTATATTGTTATTTCCTCATGAAATTAATCATATTGAGTTGGAAATAAAAAATAAACCTATAAAGTCGACGTCAGATAATGGAGTTATATTAGCAGGAAATTGTAAGATTAATAAATCAAAAACAGCTCAATTTCTATATATTTTCAGTTATAACTCTGTAATTGGAATTATACTCTTGTTCATTGCTAGTCTTTCGTTATTCGAGTTAGGAAGAGTGACATACAATGAATATGATAGTGAAACCTATAAGATAATATCTGTATCTCTATTAGGTATGATTTCATTGATTGTGGGATCATATTTAATAGAGTTTAAGATAAGAAAAAGAGCAAGGCAAGACATATATAACTCTATTAAAAGTAACTTTAGAGTGGAAGGTTTCAATTTATTTAAGCATGAATACAATGTGATAATAAATAGATTTACCATGTATGCCAAGGATGTTTTCTGGTTTGGTTCGATATTTGTCGGTACTGTATTTTTATTTCTTAATTCTGACAATTTTATGATTGTGTTTGGTGCCATGTTTATATTTCTTACTAGCGTTTATTTATTGTATCCTATATACAAGGATAATAGAAATAAATACTATAAAGAGCTACATGCTTTATCAATTCGATTTTCTTATATTAAAAAACTACCTCAATGTGGTCCGGCTAACCGTTTTTGTCGCGACGCTATTTTATCTGGAATACGTAGTTTATATACCGTAGCATCACAACGATATTTAATTAATTCTTTGGCTTCTATATTAGGTCTTATAATATCTAGTTTGATAATTTTTTATTCTTTATATCCCAGTTTTGAATCAGGTAATATGACGGCTGCTATAAACTTAGATAATAGAATCGTCATTTTTTATTTCGCTATATTTGGATATTTGTCAGAAACTGTATCTATTAAAAGGATAACTGAGCACGACAATGTTTATTATAAAGAAATAAACTTATCTTCTAAATTATTAATTTTAGAGCAAAGTTTGAAAAAAGATAGAATTATACAATTAGTAGGGAATAATGGCAGTGGTAAGACCTCTTTTCTTAAGAAATTATCTGAAATAAAAGGATACATATATGTAGACCATAATTTTGATTCCTATTTAGCAAATGATAGATTTTTATATTATCTCAATAACTCGGATTCAGAGGTAATTATATTTGATGAATTTGATTGCAGGAAATTAATAGATAGAATTGATAAAAATAAGAAAATAATCGTTGTTTCACACATGGAAACTATTGGTTCAATATTGAACATTAGCGAAGTGGTATGAAAAGATTGGCTACAGAGTGAGTGACTGCGAGTGATCGTTTTTACCGCCTTGCAGCAAGGTCTTACCGTGTTATTATCAGTGGATGGCTCAAGAACAATGCCACAATTTCACGCATAACGATGAGATATGACAAAATGACCGATAAACTAACCTCCCTGCGTAAACTGACAACAGTAGTAGCAGATACCGGGGATATTGCGGCGATGAAACTTTATCAGCCACAAGATGCGACAACTAACCCATCTCTGATCCTTAACGCGGCACAGATTCCTGAATACCGTAAACTAATTGATGAAGCAATTGCGTGGGCGCGCGAACAGAGCGATTCCCGCGAGCAGCAGATTGTGGATGCTAGTGATAAACTGGCGGTAAATATTGGCTTGGAAATTCTCAAACTGATCCCTGGCCGTATTTCGACAGAAGTTGATGCCCGTCTGTCTTATGACACTGAACGCAGTGTTGCCAAAGCTAAACGCCTGATTAAGTTGTATAACGAGGCCGGTATCAGCAATGATCGGATTCTGATCAAATTGGCTTCAACTTGGCAAGGTATCCGCGCGGCGGAACAGCTAGAAAAAGAAGGGATTAACTGTAACCTGACACTACTGTTCTCCTTTGCTCAGGCGCGTGCTTGTGCGGAAGCCGGGGTTTATCTGATTTCACCATTTGTTGGCCGTATCCTTGACTGGCATAAAGCGAACAGCGAGCAGAAAGAGTTCGCTCCACACGAAGATCCGGGCGTCATTTCTGTGACTGAAATCTACCAATACTACAAACAACATGGTTATAAC
This sequence comes from Photorhabdus hainanensis, assembly GCF_018448965.1. NCBI lineage: Bacteria > Pseudomonadati > Pseudomonadota > Gammaproteobacteria > Enterobacterales > Morganellaceae > Photorhabdus > Photorhabdus hainanensis. The sequence goes on from NZ_RCWD01000008.1 coordinate 5,273, forward strand.
ACTGTAGTTATGGGAGCAAGTTTCCGTAATTCCGGTGAGATCTTGGAATTGGCGGGTTGCGACCGTTTGACTATTGCGCCTGCGCTGTTGAAAGAGCTGTCCGAAGCTCAGGGTGAAGTTGAACGTAAACTGGGTTATACCGGTGAAATTAAAGCGCGTCCAGAGCCATTGAATGAGGCTCAGTTCTACTGGGAACATCATCAAGATGCAATGGCGACAGAAAAACTGGCGGACGGTATCCGTAAATTTGCTATTGATCAGGGCAAACTTGAGAAGATGATCGCTGATCTGCTGTAATGATAGGCGATAAACTATTCTTTTAGCGTTAAAGGCGGCATAATTGGCCGCCTTTTTGCTATTTAGTTTAATTGTGTTAATTGAGGTTTATATGAATGAATTGCGCATTGGCTTGGTATCCGTCTCTGATCGTGCATCAAGCGGTATTTATCAGGACAAAGGGATTCCGGCATTGGAAGAGTGGCTAAAAAGGGCGATTACCACCCCTTTTCAGATAGAGACTCGCCTGATCCCCGATGAGCAGATCATCATTGAACAAACCTTGTGTGAATTGGTGGATGAAATCGGCTGTCATCTGGTTTTAACCACCGGTGGAACCGGCCCGGCCCGCCGAGATGTGACGCCTGATGCCACATTAGCGGTTGCAGACCGTGAAATGCCGGGTTATGGCGAACAGATGCGTCAGATTAGTTTGCAATTTGTTCCAACGGCAATTTTATCTCGTCAGGTTGGTGTTATCCGCAAACAGGCGCTGATTTTGAACTTGCCGGGGCAGCCAAAAGCAATCGCAGAAACGTTGGAAGGCTTGAAAGACGAAGACGGCAAAGTTCTGGTATCCGGTATTTTTGCCAGTGTGCCATATTGTATCCAATTGCTGGATGGCCCGTATGTGGAGACCGATGATAAGGTAGTCGCGGCTTTTAGACCGAAAAGTGCTCGGCGCTGAGCAATGGGCTAACTGTGGAAAGAATCAAAAAAATCGAACTTTTATCCGTCATTTATAAAAAGGCAACTTCAACATTATAAATCTATAATTCATTTGGTATGTTGATTAGTTTGTTTGGAATAAATTTCGGGGTAAAAAAATGCAACGGTCAAAAAAAGTAAGGATTGGCTTTATTGCTGGTTTGGCATTGATTATGAGCGCAATGGCGCCAACGGTGACGTTAGCAATGGAGGCAAAGACGACGGTAGCTCAGTTGATTAATCAGCGCCTTTCTTACATGAAAGACGTAGCGGGATACAAGGCTGAAAACCATTTACCTGTTGAGGTTTTGGCTCAAGAAGATAAGGTTCTTGCTAAATCAATAAGTGAGGCTGAATCATTCGGGTTAAGCGGAGAATCAGTTAGGCCGTTCATTATAATTCAGATGGATGCTGCAAAGGCGATTCAATATCGTTATCGAGCTGATTGGTTGTCAGTTCCTGAAAATGGTTGGCAATCGAAGTCGCTAGATGATGTTCGGATTAAAATTAGCGGGCTGAATACGGAAATCTTCCAACAAATTGCGATTTTGCTTAAAGCCGGAGAGAAAATAAGCGCTTCTGACAAAGAAATGTTTATGAGGAATATTCAACAACATAACTTAAAAGATTCAGATAAGCAGCAAATTTTTGCGGCGCTTGAGAAAGTGAAATTAAAATAAATCACAGTCCTTCGCTCTTTAGTAAGAAAAACCGGTCTTTTTGAAGTGAGCCTTTGGAACTAGATTTGCTTTACGTTTTTTCAAGCTACCAGTAGTACGTACAGCAACAATCTGTTTCGGCATACAGATAACCCTGCTTGATGCACGAGACACTGATAATGTTGTACAGGGCTTGATACCTCTCAGATTAAAGCGGCCTTATAGTTTCTCTCTGAACGTCATATGTTAAAAGTAATCCCCTACGGGCGAACTTGCGCCTTATATCTTATTGATGGTAACTCCTCGGAAGTTAAATTTGACGTATACAGCGTAAAAGCCAGTGTGCTGATAAAACCGAACCTTTTTTCCTTAACTCCTACCTGTAATTATGGTGATAATTTGTTTTTTAGGTTGACAAAATCGACATTATTCATGACATTCATGCATATTGACATGACAAAAAATCATTTTTGATTGTCATTATATTTAAGGGGTTGGTTATGAATATCGTTGCTGAGGACATTGTTGCCCTCATAGAAGCGTCTTTGGATGCTAATTATACAGAAGTTAGAAGTGTCAGTAATAGAATAGCTAAATCCATCAGTGCCGATGATATGGATGTTGCCAAAAAAATTAAATCCATAGTAAGACGTAAGGGAGTTCCACTTCGTAGTTCGGGATATAGTGATAGTTTACCTGTTGACCCTAAATCAAGAATGCCTCTAATTGAGGAGCATCAGTGGTCAGTGACCCCTATTTTTTTGGGCGAGTCTGAAAGTATTACTTTTAATGCTTTTATTGAAAGTGTTAAGCATCAAAAAAAACTAATTGAAAATGGGTTATCAGGAAGATTGGGGTTACTGTTATCAGGTCCACCGGGTACTGGTAAGACATTGATTGCTGGTCATGTTGCCTCTCAACTAAATAGGCCGTTATTCGTTGTCAGATTAGATTCAGTAATATCATCATTATTGGGTGATACAGCTAAGAATTTAAGGCAAATATTTGATTATGTACCTTCTAGAAACGGTATATTGTTATTAGATGAGGTTGATGCGGTTGCTAAGATACGTGATGATCGGCACGAAATAGGTGAGCTTAAACGTGTTGTGAATACTTTGATACAAGGTTTAGATTCACTGGATGATAGCGCAGTAGTAATTGCGGCAACTAACCACGCAGATCTTTTAGACCCCGCGATTTGGCGACGTTTTCCATATAAAATTCGCTTTGGTATGCCAAACCTTGAAGTTAGGGAGTCTCTTTGGAATCATTTCCTTTTCCAAGACAAGGGTATATCAAAGGAGTTAAAAGCACTATCTATAATATCAGATGGATTAAGCGGAGCAGATATTGAAACTATAGCAATAGCAGCGAGAAGACAGGCAATTTTGACTAATTCGGGTATTGATATTATAGCGGTCATTCAAGCAATAATTGAGGGTGATTCACATAACTCGATTATACCTTACAGAGAAAGGTTGAGTTCGGATAATAAAAAAAGCATCGTTAATTTGCTTTCCGAAACTAAATTGTTTACTCAGGCTGAAATCGGTAGTTTTTTGAAACTAAGTAGACAGACAATTTCAAGCTATCTCAAGGAGTAGGAATTATGGCTGAGGGTGTTAGAAGTCCTTTATTAAATCCTGTACTATCTTTTTTAGATAAGCCAGTTCCCAATACAGTGAGTGGTGGCGGAAAAAACTCTAAAGATATAATTTGGGCGCGATTAGATGCTCAAAAAAAGAAGCTATCGAAAGAGCTTAGACACATTAGCGAAAATGATGGTATTGTTTCCCATTCAGGTAAAATTCATCTATTAGCTAAAATGTTTGATGATTCTCTTGCACCATCTTGGATCCCTGATGATTTATTTGAAACAGATGATTTAACAAGAATAGTTGCTCCGGCTTTTGATGGATACCTAGTCGAAATCTCAGGTTCTAAAATCTCTAATTTGATTGAGAAAATAGAAAGAGCGAAAAATGGTCGAATTAAGGTCGATATTTCTCGTCTTGAAAGTATTATTGGTTTTGATAAAAATCAAGCATTAAGAGGAAGAAAGGCAAAAGCTGTTTTTGAAGCGTTTGATGATGTAGAAAAGCAGTTCAATGTTTGGGTTTTACCATTCCATGCTAAAAAAGCAAGAGTATCTGTTAAGAGAGAACTTGAAGAGTTTGCTAATCAAAAGATTATTGGTTTTGGTCATTCTAAATTTGATAATGTTTTTAAAAATGAAGAAATACAAAAAAAGGGAAATAGATATTTTCTAAGAAAGTTGGATGAGTATTTAGTCGACGGAATATTATCATTTACCACAGTAATAAATAGTTTAGAGAATTTTAATAAGTTAATTAGCTCTGGTATTGTTTATAGAATTGAGCCGGTGCATCATGTTTCAGTAAAATCAGTGTCACCAGGTAGCGGTAAAGAACCAATACCTAATTTATCTAACTTGAAAAATATCCCAACAGTAGTAATTGTTGACGGTGGTTGCTCTGCTGTTTCTTATTTACCTTTTAATGTAATGAGAATTGTTCCATTAGTAGATCAGCATGATGCAGATTTAAAGCATGGTAATAAGGTTACTTCAGTAATTTGCCAAGGATCTGCGTGGAATAATAATCTCGCTTTACCTGAGTTGGAGTGCAAGTTTATTAGCGTTCAAGCAATTAATAAAAAAGGAGTCGCTATCCAACCAACAACCGAACAATTTATTAACTATCTTAGAGATGTTGCCAATGAGACAAATGGGGTATCTCAGATATGGAATCTTTCATTTAATGAGAGTGAGCCATATTATTCGAATGAGGAAATTAGTTATTTAGGGCATGAAGTTAATAGAATTGCCCGTGAGTTTAACATATTACCAATTATTTCAATCGGTAATGTAAGTAGATCAAATAGTATAAGATTGTGTCCCCCTGCCGATTGTGAATCTGCTTTAACTATAGCGGGACGATGTGCGGATGAAAATGGTATGGCAACTACACCTTGCTCGATGAGCTTGCGAGGGCCTGCTCCAGCAGGAATGAAAAAGCCAGAACTATCTTGGTTTTCAACGTTACGAATGATTGGTGGGGTAATAGATACTGGAACTAGTTACAGTACACCTCTTATTTCATCAATAGCAGCCCATGCGTTTAAAAATCTAAAAGAACCTACTCCTGATTTAGTTAGAGCATTGTTAATAAATAAAGCTGAGAGGTGTGTACATGATTTGCGTCTAGGTTGGGGATCACCTTGGAAAGAAGGTAATAACCTTCCTTGGTATTGTGATGAAGGGACAGTTACTCTCGCTTGGAATAGTAAAATTCGTGCAGGATTTGCATATTATTGGAATGATATCTTTCTACCTACTGAAATGTTGAAAGATGGAAAAATTAAAGGAGAAATAATATTAACAGCAATATTAAAACCCTTGGTTTCTGAACTGGGCGGCGAAAATTATTTTGCTACTAGGCTACAGTGCTCTTTGCAGAGCATTAGTAACGACGGTAAAGTAAAAAATCTTCTTGGTACTATGAAGGAATCTAAAGAAAAAGAACTTCAGTCTCGCCAAGAGTTAGCTAAATGGAGTCCGATAAGACATCATGGCAAATCTTTTTCAGGAGTATCCGTTGATAATACGAAGTTAAGACTCTATGCTCGAATTTTTACCCGTGATTTATATCAGTTTGATATGTCATCACACCATGAACTATCAGAACAAGAGGTATCATTTGTCTTAACTTTTAAAAGTCACGATAAAGATTCTGGTATTTATAACTCAATGAAACAACGTTTAGGACCAAAAGTTGAAGTTGGAATAATTGAGCAAGATATTGATATCGATAATACAATATAAATACATAGTATCCCCCTGTATTAGCTGCTTGATACAGGGGCGAATATCTATCATATCTATGTAAATTAACTGTTAGTAACGTGTCAATCCTCGAAGATGAGAGGCTTTTTCATTTCTATGCCGCTTAAAAAATTGAAGTGAACACTAGAAGTTGGATTTAAGGGGTTCACTTCACTTTTTTGCGGTAGTCTCAATTGGTGGGAGATTGACTACCAGAAAACAACGTACAATACAGCCAGAATGATCATAATGGCATAAGATGCAATATTAAAACTGCGGTCCGTCGCAAACATAGATGAAACCAATATAATACCTTTGGGATCATCGTCATTAGCCGATGTACTTAAACTCGTGAATGCAATAACGACCAGTGTAAAGAGTAATGTGTAGAGCATTTGATCCATAAATGGCATTGCAAACGGCATGAATTTCAGAAATAAGGCAAAGGGGATCGATAAAACCACACCAATTATCGCCCCTTTACTGGTCGTCTTTTTCCAGAATAACCCAAGTAAGAACACGGCTAAAATACCGGGGCTGACAAGACCAGTATATTCTTGAATATATTGGAATGCTTGGTTAATACCGCCAAGCATTGGCGCAACAAAACAGGCGATAATCAGGGCAATAGTGGCAGAAATACGGCCAACATTAACCAGTTTGTGGTCGCTTGAGTCAGGCGCAATATATTCCCTGTAAATGTCCATAGTGAAAATGGTGGCGGTCGAATTTAGCATCGACGCTAATGATGAAACGATAGCGGCTGCTAATGCGGCAAATACGATGCCTTTAAAACCGACAGGTAGAAATTGGGTTAACCACGGATAAGCTTTATCTGCGTGCGTTGCATCAGGCACGTTATTTAGCGCAAGGTCGCCTAAACCTGCCATTAATTCAGGGGAGGTTGTGATCACATAAGCGGCAATGCCCGGCACAACAACCAGGAAAGGCAGAATAAGTTTCAGAAAAGCGGCAAAAACAATTCCTTTCTGTGCTTCCTGCACTGACTTGGCAGCAAGGGTACGTTGAATAATATATTGGTTGAAGCCCCAATAATAGAGGTTGGCAACCCATAAACCGCCAATTAGTACCGCAATACCAGGCAAGTTTATGAATTGAGGATTACTTTTATCCAAAATCATTTCAAAGTGTCTTGGCGCTGCATCAACCATTTTTGCAAATCCGGCCATTATGCCTTCACTGCCGCCAATATAGCTGACGGCAATAAGTGTTGTGAGCAATCCCCCTAATATCAGGAAAAAGACTTGAATAACATCGGTCCAAACGATAGCCGAGAGGCCGCCGTAAATAGAATAAACCAAGGCAAATATTGCAAGCCCAATAATGGAATAGATCAATGGAATATTCAGAATGGTTTCCAGTGCTAAGCCACCTAAATAAAGCACAGAGGTCAGATTGACGAAAATATAGAGTGAGATCCAGAACACTGCCAGAATGGCTTTTAAATTTTTATTAAACCGTTGTTCCACAAATTCTGGGATAGTATAAATGCCTTTCTCAATGAAGATAGGTAAGAAATATTTACCTACGATGATTAATGTAATTGCCGCCATCCATTCATAAGAAGCGATTGCTAAACCAATGGAATAACCGGAGCCGGACATACCAATAAATTGCTCGGCAGAAATATTTGCCGCGATCAGTGAGGCGCCTATTGTCCACCAGGGCAAGGATTTACCTGCCAGGAAGTAATCTTCAGTGCTTTTGTCCGAGCCTTTTTTATCCCTGGATACCCAGAGTCCCACACTGATGATAATGGCGACATAGAACATAAATACCAATATATCTACCAAGCTTAAACCGTGTTCTATAGTGGACATGTTTCTTTTCCTGGCTAGTTTATTTGATACTAAATTGTAAACGTTACCATTTGGTGGAGATGTAATCAGAATCACAAAATTGTTATTAAATATCGTATTTGTAATTTATCTTAATTCTTAATAATTTGTTTTAATTAATAGATTAAGTAAATTTACTGTGACTTTAACTCATGTTTGCAGAATATGTCGAAGTTGAACACCTTAATCTGTCTTTTAGGTTTATATCTAAGCTTCTTGTGTAATTGTTTACATTTACGTGATTGGTATCTCAGATTAGTATTAATGCTCGTTGTTAAACTGTGTCCAGCCTGAGTGTGAATAAAGATTTTCACAATCGGTATTGGAAAATATAAATGAGGTAGAGACTGTTATGTCCAAGATTGTATTCAATCCTGCTGAACATCCCCACCGTCGTTATAATCCGCTAACCGGGCAATGGGTTTTGGTCTCTCCCCATCGGGTAAAGCGGCCGTGGCATGGGCAGGATGAGAAATCATTGATAGACGATATTCCAAGCTATGATGAGCAATGTTTTCTTTGCCCATTAAACACGCGTATTTCCGGTGATAAAAATCCTGCTTATCAAGGAACCTTTGTTTTTAATAATGATTTTTCGGCTTTAATACCAGATTCACCTGATGTGCCTCAATCGTCTCACTCATTGTTTAAAATACAAGGAGTACGAGGATTAAGTCGTGTAATCTGTTTTTCTCCTGATCACAGTAAGACATTGCCTGAATTGTCGGTTAGGCGCATTCGTCAGGTAATTGATACCTGGAATGAACACATTGAAACGTTGGGTAAAGAATATCTTTGGGTTCAGGTTTTTGAAAATAAGGGTGAAGCAATGGGCTGTTCTCAGCCTCATCCTCACGGGCAAATCTGGGCGAATAGTTTTCTGCCAAACGAAATTGAGCGTAAAGATAAACAATTGCGTGCTTATTACCAGGAACAGGACTCCAATTTATTGGTGGATTATGTTCAGGCTGAATTAGTTGATGGTGAACGAGTGGTGGTCGATACAATCCATTGGTTGGCGGTTGTGCCTTATTGGGCAGCATGGCCCTATGAAACCATGTTGTTACCTAAAGTTCATGTTCGTCGTATGAATGAATTAACGGATGAACAACGCGATGATTTGGCGGTCGCGCTTAAAAAGCTTACCAGTCGTTATGACAACTTATTTCATAGCTCTTTTCCTTATTCAATGGGTTGGCATTTTGCACCGTTTTTTGACCAAGGTACTGATGTTGAACATTGGCAACTGCATGCGCTTTTCTATCCGCCATTATTGCGATCGGCTACTGTGCGAAAATTTATGGTGGGCTATGAAATGTTTGCTGAAACACAACGTGATTTAACCGCAGAACAGGCGGCTAAATTTTTACGCGCGGTGAGTGATGTACATTATAAAGCGCAATAATGTTAATTATCTGGCAGGATATTTCATGAGAAGTATCGTTCAGTTAATATCTTATTTGAGAATGAAATGATGGAAACTTTAATTAATTGTGTTAAAGATGTTTTTGATTTAGTATTTCGTTATATGCCAACACATATTATTCAAGCGCCAGGTCGGGTTAATTTGATTGGAGAGCACACTGATTATAATGATGGCTTTGTATTGCCATGTGCTATTAATTACCAAATTGTGGTTGCGGCGGCAAAGCGGGAAGATAATATTATTCGTGTTGTTTCGGTTGATTACGGCAATCAATTAGATGAGTTTGATATTAGCCAGCCTATTAAATTTGACGAAAATAAAATGTGGGCCAATTATATTCGCGGTGTTGTAAAATGCTTGCTTAGTCGTGGATATATATTTAACGGGGCAGATATTGTGGTAGCGGGTAATGTGCCACAAGGGGCGGGGTTAAGTTCATCGGCTGCACTGGAAACAGTGATTGGTGAAACGATAAAAACACTTTACCATTTAGCTATTAGCCAAACGGAAATAGCGTTAAATGGGCAGCAAGCTGAAAATGAATTTGTCGGTTGCCATTGTGGCATTATGGATCAATTAATTTCCGCGCAAGGTAAGAAGGAACATGCGTTATTAATTGATTGCCGCGATTTAACCACGCAAACCGTATCTATGCCGAAAGATATTACAGTTATGATTATTAATTCAAATAAGAAACGAGAATTAGTTGGCAGTGAATATAATATCCGCCGGGCTCAATGCGAACAAGCAGCGGCATTATTTGGCGTTAAAGCTTTGCGGGATGTGACATTAGATGAATTTGAAAAACGGAGTGTTGAGCTTGATAGCATAGTGGCTAAACGTGCTCGCCATGTAATTACAGAAAATGAACGTACACTTCTGGCAGCAAAAGCGTTGGCGGAGGGTGATATGCCATTAATCGCGGAACTTATGGCGCAATCACATCAATCAATGCGTGATGATTTTGAAATTACCGTGCCTGAAATCGATACCTTGGTTGATATTGTGACGCAAGCCATTGGTAAACAGGGGGGAGTGAGAATGACCGGTGGTGGATTTGGTGGCTGTGTGGTGGTTTTAGTCCCCCAAACTTTGGTTGATGTGGTTAAACGCGCGGTAGAGCAACACTATTTTGCGTTGACAGGTCTGAAAGAGACTATTTATGTGTGTCAGGCTTCGGGCGGTGCAAGTTTGGTTGAAACACGGTAGGCAATAAAATGGCAGATGCTTATTTTGAATTATTGAATGCTTCAATGACACAACATATTGCTTTGGATGGAAAAAAAGCAAATCTTGTCTGCCTTTCCAATGCTTCGGGTTTTTCCATCGTGCTAATGGATATTGGCGCTTCGTGGCTGAGTTGCCGTGTACCTTTAAATAGGGAGAAAAGAGAAGTTTTACTAGGTGTTGCCACCTTACAAGACTTTTATAAACAGACCAGCTATTTAGGTGCTACCGTGGGGCGATACGCCAATCGTATTGCCAATGGGTGTTTTAATCTTGATGGTAAAACTTATCAATTACAGGTCAATCAGGCGGGAAATTGTTTGCATGGTGGGATTGAGGGTTTTGATAAGCGGCGTTGGACAATCACTGCAAGAGATGCCTATTCAGTGAGTTTTACATTACAGTCACCAGATGGTGATCAGGGTTTTCCTGGTAATGTCGCTGTGACCGTTCGTTACGTATTAACCAATGATAATCAGATAATCGTGGATTATTTAGCCCATACAAATGCTGCGACGCCCATTAATTTGACTAATCACGCTTATTTTAATTTGTTGGGGGCTGATTCTGGAAAAACATGTTTATCGCATCGCCTAGAGGTGAAAAGCGATGACTATTTACCGATCGATGAAAATGGTATTCCGTTGGGCCAACTGGCTTCGGTTAATAATACGGGTTTTGATTTTCGAAAACCTAAAGTAATTAACAGTCACTTTATGCTGGATAAACAGCAACAGATTGTGAATGGGTATGATCATTCATTTTGGTTGCAAGCCGCTCGTTTGAATTCGGATTATGCAATTTCAATTACTTCCCCCGATGAAGCAATTACAATGAAAATCTTCACCACAAAACCGGCTGTGCAGTTTTACACAGGCAATTGGTTAGGTGGAGTGTTTAACCGTGATGGTGGGCGATATGAGAACTATGCGGGCATGGCATTTGAGCCACAATTTTTACCGGATTCTCCCAATCATCCTGAATGGGAGCAAGAGAGCTGCATACTTCGTCCTAACCAACGCTATAAGCACCGTACTTGCTATCAATTCGAGATTCACAATATTGGTTCAATATAATTGTGGCTAAATTGATACACATTCAACGGACATTAGTCTGACGAGCGTCGGGGTAAATATCATCGGCTCTTTCTCTACGTTCATAACGGACTGGAAGAGGGAGAAAAAATTTGCCTTCTTCCAACCCGCGGTTTATTACGGTTTTATCTCGCCAATAGGCAGAATAGTGCGTCCATATTGTTCATTCAGCACTTCCGCCATTGCCAGATAAATTGCGCTGGCGCCACAAATTATCCCTTCATAACCGGCAATCGTCAGAAGAGTGGTATTTCCGGTAAAGTTGCCAATCGCTAACAAAGCGAACAACAGAGTCAGGCCGCCAAAGATAAACTGTAGCATGCGGTTAGCCTTGAAGGTGCCAAAGAACATAAACAGGGTAAACACACCCCACAGGCCAAGATATACTGCTAAATATTGGCTGTTGGTGGCTTCCGCCAGTCCCATTTTAGGTAGAAACAGTAACCCGACCAGACTGAGCCAAAATAACCCATAAGAGGTGAAAGCAGTTGCGGCAAAGGTATTGCCTTTCTTATATTCAAAAAGCCCTGCCAGTACTTGGGCCAGGCCGCCGTAGAAAATGCCCATACTCAGGATAACGGATGCCAGTGGAAAGAAACCTGCGTTATGCAGATTCAGAAGAATGGTTGTCATGCCGAAGCCCATCAAACCTAAGGGGCCGGGATTAGCCAATTGATTCGCGCTCATAAGTCCTCTGAAAGAAAATCATAAAAGTCATAAATAGCAAAGGTGGCGAATCATAATGATCTGTCAGCAAGGAAACAATGACCTTTGAAATAATAAAAAGGTTTTTTTTCACATCCCCCCTTGATGATAGTTTTAACGACCCCATCTTATAATCAACCGCAGTTGCTAATCGCTGTCCTATACAGCCGGTATATATAAGCAAAGGTGAGGAATCGCATAGAGGCATAAAAATGGGTGCCATTGAAAAGCAGAAAGTTATCCTCATATTGATTAGCAACTTGACTGATTACGAATTTCTTTGGAGGCGTTTAGATGGGTAAAATTATTGGTATCGACCTGGGAACTACCAACTCTTGTGTAGCTATTATGGATGGCACGACAGCTCGTGTGCTGGAAAACAGCGAAGGTGATCGCACAACCCCTTCCATCATTGCTTATACCCAGGATGGTGAAACTCTGGTTGGTCAACCGGCTAAACGTCAGGCTGTTACTAACCCGCAAAATACGTTGTTTGCTATTAAGCGTCTGATTGGACGTCGTTTCCAAGATGAAGAAGCGCAACGCGACGTAGCTATCATGCCATACAAAATTATTGCGGCAGATAATGGCGACGCATGGCTGGAAGTGAAAGACCAGAAAATGGCTCCTCCTCAGGTTTCTGCTGAAGTTTTGAAGAAAATGAAGAAAACAGCGGAAGATTATCTGGGTGAGCCAGTTACTGAAGCGGTAATCACTGTACCTGCATATTTTAACGATGCTCAGCGTCAGGCAACCAAAGATGCGGGCCGTATCGCAGGTCTGGAAGTAAAACGTATTATCAACGAACCAACTGCTGCTGCGCTGGCTTATGGCTTGGACAGAGAAGTGGGTAACCGTACTATCGCGGTTTATGACCTCGGTGGTGGTACTTTCGATATCTCTATTATCGAAATCGATGAAGTTGACGGCGAAAAAACCTATGAAGTACTGGCGACCAACGGTGATACTCACTTGGGCGGCGAAGACTTCGACAGCCGTATGATCAACTATCTGGTTGACGAATTTAAGAAAGATCAGGGCATTGATCTGCGTAATGACCCACTGGCAATGCAACGTCTGAAAGAAGCAGCGGAAAAAGCAAAAATTGAGCTCTCTTCTGCACAGCAGACCGATGTTAACTTGCCATATATCACCGCAGATGCAACCGGTCCTAAGCACATGAACATTAAAGTAACCCGTGCGAAACTGGAATCACTGGTAGAAGATCTGGTTAAACGCTCTATGGAGCCTGTACGAGTTGCATTGCAAGATGCTGGCCTGTCAGTTTCTGATGTGAACGATGTCATTCTGGTGGGTGGTCAGACCCGTATGCCAATGGTACAGAAAGTCGTTGCTGACTTCTTCCATAAAGAACCACGTAAAGATGTGAACCCTGACGAAGCGGTAGCAATGGGTGCTGCGGTACAGGGCGGTGTTTTGGCTGGTGATGTGAAAGATGTATTGTTGCTGGATGTTACACCATTGTCTCTAGGTATCGAAACAATGGGTGGCGTAATGACTTCCCTCATTGTGAAAAACACCACGATCCCAACCAAACACAGCCAGGTGTTTTCTACGGCAGAGGACAATCAGTCTGCGGTAACTATCCATGTATTGCAGGGTGAGCGTAAACGTGCCGGTGATAACAAATCTCTGGGCCAGTTCAATTTGGATGGTATTCAGGCAGCGCCTCGTGGTATGCCTCAGATTGAAGTGACTTTTGATATCGATGCTGATGGTATTCTGCATGTGTCTGCTAAAGACAAAAATAGTGGCCGCGAACAGCAGATCACTATCAAGGCTTCTTCCGGTTTGAATGAAGAAGAAATTCAACGGATGGTTCGTGATGCGGAAGCGAACGCAGAGTCTGATCGTAAGTTTGAAGAGTTGGTACAGGTCCGTAACCAGGCAGATCAACTGGTTCACGGTACGCGTAAGCAAGTAGAAGAAGCCGGTGACAAACTGTCGGCAGAAGATAAAACCGCGATTGAAGGCGCTGTGGCTGAGTTGGAAAAAGTTGCTAAAGGCGAAGACAAAGCGGATATCGAAGCGAAAATTCAGGCTTTGGTTCAGGCTTCCGCTAAGTTGTTGGAAATTGCCCAGCAGCAGGCTCAAGCTGGTGCGACCGCAGACGCTGGCGACAGTGCGAAGAAAGATGACGACGTTGTAGACGCTGAATTCGAAGAAGTTAAAGATAAAAAATAATTGCCCTTAGCGGGCGCGGCGATAGTTATGACAATTGTTGCTGATTAACCGGCACGGGCGTTGAGGGAACTCTGCGCCCGTGCGCGTATGTTAAGGGTAAAATAAGAGATGGCAAAGAGAGACTGTTACGAAGTTTTGGGTGTTTCCAAAACAGCGGACGAAAAAGAGATTAAAAAAGCCTATAAGCGGCTGGCAATGAAATATCACCCTGATCGTAATCAGGGCGATAAAGATGCGGAAAGCAAATTCAAAGAAGTTAAAGAAGCTTATGAAATTCTGACGGATGCTCAGAAACGAGCTGCTTATGACCAATATGGCCATGCTGCTTTTGAACAGGGAGGCATGGGTAGCGGCGGCGGCGCTGATTTTAGTGATATCTTTGGTGATGTTTTCGGTGATATCTTCGGCGGTGGTCGTCGCCAGCAGCGTCCAAGTCGCGGGGCTGATTTGCGTTACAGCATGGAGTTGACGCTGGAAGAAGCGGTTCGTGGTGTGACCAAAGAGATCCGCATCCCGACATTGGAAACCTGTGATACCTGTCATGGCAGCGGTGCTAAAGCAGGAACCAGCCCTGTAACCTGCTCAACCTGTAAAGGTGCTGGTCAGGTTCACATGCGTCAGGGATTTTTCACCGTTCAGCAACCTTGTCCACACTGTCATGGCCGTGGTCAGATCATTAAGGATTCTTGCCATAAATGTCATGGTCATGGGCGAGTTGAAAGATACAAAACCCTGTCTGTTAAGATCCCGGCGGGTGTTGATACCGGCGATCGCATTCGTTTGAGTGGTGAGGGTGAAGCAGGAGCAAAAGGCGCACCGGCAGGTGATCTGTATGTTCAGGTACAGGTGAAATCGCACCATATTTTTGAGCGTCAAGAAAGTAATCTCTATTGTGAGGTGCCGGTTAACTTTGCAATGGCGGCCCTGGGCGGAGAAATTGAAGTTCCAACCCTCGATGGCCGTGTGAAACTGAAAATACCTGCGGAAACTCAGACAGGTAAAATGTTCCGCATGAAAGGCAAAGGTGTTAAATCTGTCCGTGGTGGTGTTCAGGGTGATTTACTGTGCCGGGTAGTGGTAGAAACGCCAGTTAAATTGAATGAAAGACAGAAAGAATTACTGCGCGAATTGGGTGAATCTTTCGGCGGTACTGGCGAAGAAACGAATAGCCCACGTTCTAAAAGTTTCTTTGATGGCGTAAAGAAATTCTTTGATGATTTGACCAAGTAACAGTCTATATCTCCACATATATAGAGCTGGATTGCTAAATAGCGCTCGAATTACTAGTAAAAAGTCCTCGTTTAAATGAGGACTTTTTGTTTGAGTTGAGAATTATAAACTGAAGTAATTTGTGTGAGTAAATTATAGGCATCATTTAAATTGCGTTCTATGCTGTGACCAATGACTCTGTGGGGTTGCATATCTAAGGTTGATAACCCTTTCCCATCTATATTGATAGTCTCCTTCAACCTGATTTGTAGCCAGTGTGCCTCCCCAAAGGAAGTTATTTGGAAATTGTTTTTTCATGATTTTCCTCTTATTAATTGCTCGTTAAACTTGGAAGATATTCTCTTAATATGATTTTTCCTCTCAGCGTTTAAATTAATTATTCGTGCTGTTTTCTCGTTATTATTGTCTTATTTTATCTTGTCTATCGAACTTTAAGAAATTATCTGGTTATATAAATTCTGAAAGAAATATATATTGCATAATATGAAATCATATTGAACACTAATGTTTTTAGATGAAAAATTAATCGATTGACATTGATAATTTAGCTTCAAAAGGGCTACTTTTTATCATGTAATAATGTAAGGTAGCGGAATGGCCGCAGCCTGGCATCCCTAAAAAGGAAGAACGATAAGCATTACTGAAATGACTACTTCTGAACTCGAAAAAATCCACGCTGAAATAGCAAAATTAATGGCAGAAACGACAAAGATAAATCGTGAGGCTACATGGTATCCGATTGTTGTTGCTTCTAGTCTTATTGGTGCGGTAGCTACCATTACAACTCTATTGCTCAAATTCATTTAATTAATTGGCCCCGTTAAGGGGCTTTGTTCTGGAATACTTATGCGACTGATCGGCTATTATTCTCCTCCTACTACAGAAGATCTCATTAAGCTCAAACAAGAATTAGGTTTCACAGGAGAACAAATGGCCGATTTAGCGGGAATTTCCGGCAACAACCAATAGAGAAAATACACGGGTGGGAAAATGCCACGCATTATTTCTCCGTATATTCTATATAGCAACACAGTTAACACTATCAGAAGATGATTTAAACCGCATTTTGGCTAAGATGCGGGAAATTGGTGCTAATGTAAGATAAATAGGGCCTCTCCACTTAACGATTTCCTCTGATTGATAATCTATTTTATTGAGATGTAGATCATCAATAGATCGGTTATAGCGAATCATTCTGGTTATAAAATCGATTTTTTTCGAAACCATCGCTAGAGTACCATTTAAGTCCGATCAATTTCAGAGGTTAATCATCGTGACAGCAATTATTCGTCAATTCCTGAAATTAGAAGCGGCTGGAGGGCTCCTTCTTATCATCGCTGCCATTATTGCGTTGATGATGGCAAATTCACCATTACAGGGTACTTATCAGCAATTTCTCAATCTTCCGGTAGTAATGCAATTCGCTGCACTGGAGATCAATAAGCCCTTATTGTTGTGGATTAATGATGGCTTAATGGCGGTCTTCTTTTTGATTGTTGGTCTGGAAGTCAAACGGGAACTTCTGGAAGGTTCTTTGGCAGGGCGTGATAAGGCAGTATTTCCGGTAATAGCGGCGATAGGTGGTATGGTCGCTCCGGCATTGATATATCTGCTATTTAATGGCAATGATGAATTTATCCGTCAGGGGTGGGCTATTCCTGCGGCAACTGATATTGCTTTTGCCTTGGGTGTGATGGCGCTATTGTCTAAACGAGTACCAACAGAACTCAAGGTTTTCTTGTTGGCGCTAGCGATTATTGATGATCTGGGCGTTATCGTGATTATCGCTCTGTTTTATACCAAAACAGTTTCCCTTGTGGCGCTTGGATTATCAGTAGCAATGACGGCTTTGCTGGTTTGGATGAATTGGCGTGGTGTCGAAAAAACATCGGCTTATCTGGTTGTTGGCGCTATTCTTTGGGTTTGCATCCTAAAATCGGGTGTTCATGCAACGCTGGCTGGGGTTATCGTTGGTTTTCTGATCCCTCTGCGTAGCCGGAATGGTCATTCACCATCTGAATCACTTGAGCATGGTTTGCATCCTTGGGTGGCGTATCTTATTTTGCCATTATTTGCCTTTGCCAATGCTGGTGTCGTCCTGAAAGGCGTGACGTTAAATGGTTTGACCGATAGATTACCGCTAGGTATTGCTGCGGCTCTGTCTTTTGGTAAGCCATTGGGAATTTTTCTGTTTAGCTATATTTCTATTAAGATCGGATTTGCTAAATTGCCACAGCAGATTAATCTTAAACAGATATTTGCGGTTTCCGTTCTTTGTGGAATCGGTTTTACTATGTCTATCTTTATTTCAGGGTTGGCCTTTGAAGGGGGAGATGAATCTTTCAGTACCTATTCTCGTCTTGGCATTCTGATGGGTTCAACTATCGCTGCGTTTATGGGTTATGGCTTGTTACGAATGGTCTTACCAAAGAAAAAGTGATGGTAGAGCCGTGGTAAATTCATTAATTTAGCCGGTAGTTTCAGAAAGAATTTCCGAACTGACTCTCATTTTTGTACTCGCGGTACAATAATAAAATGGTATCGCGGATATTTTATGTAGTGGAAAACAGGAAATCGCCGTAAAACGGTAAATTAGAGATGTATGGCTAGGTAGTCTGTTAGACGAAAGCGATACACAAGGAAAAATATATGCGGGTGTCACATCTGAATTTTAATCATCTCTATTATTTCTGGCATGTTTGCAAAGAAGGCTCTGTGGTTGGGGCGGCAGAGGCGCTTTATCTAACACCTCAGACGATCACCGGACAGATAAAGGCGCTGGAGGAGCGTCTGGGAGGCAAGCTGTTCAAACGTCAAGGTCGGGGTCTGGTGCCGTCAGAACTAGGACAGCTTATCTTCCGCTATGCGGATAAGATGTTTATGCTGAGCCAGGAGATGTTGGATATCGTTAACTACAGCCGTGAATCTAACCTTTTATTTGATGTTGGTGTTGCTGATGCACTGTCCAAACGTCTGGTTAGTCAGGTATTGGAAACGGCGGTTGTGGAGCATGAACAGATCCATCTACGTTGTTTTGAATCAACTCATGAATTGTTGCTGGAACAACTCAGCCAGCACAAACTCGATATGATATTGTCTGATTGTCCGGTGGATTCTTCCCAGCAGGAAGGGCTATTTTCAGTAAAACTGGGTGAATGTAATGTGAGTTTTTTCTGCCGACAACCTATCCCGGAAAAACCCTTCCCGGAATGTTTGGAGGAACGTCGTTTATTGGTTCCAGGACGCCGCTCTATGTTGGGGCGTAAATTGTTGACTTGGATACGTAATAAAAATCTTCAGGTTGAAGTATTGGGTGAATTTGATGATGCAGCGTTAATGAAAGCGTTTGGTATGTATCATAATGCGATTTTTGTAGCGCCATCTTTGTATACCAATGATATTTTTGCAGATAATGATATTGCTGAAATTGGTCGGTTGGATGCGGTGCAGGAAGAGTATTATGTGATTTTTGCTGAACGAATGATTCAACACCCGGCTGTTCAAAGGGTATGTAATAAAGATTTTTCTGCGTTGTTTAATGTGCCGCCTAAGAAGCGTGCTTAAAAAATAATTGATAATAACTGCAAACACAAAAAAACCGGCGCAGGCCGGTTTTTCAGTAATCCAAACGCAAATTATTGCATTGCGTTGATTTGAGCCGTCAGATTAGATTTATGACGTGCTGCTTTGTTTTTGTGGATCAGACCTTTACAGGCGTGACGATCGACAATAGGTTGCATGTCATTAAATGCTTTCTGTGCAGCTTCTTTATCGCCAGTAGCGATAGCAGCATATACCTTCTTGATGAAGGTACGCACCATAGAACGACGGCTAGCGTTGTGCTGACGACGTTTTTCAGACTGTATGGCGCGTTTCTTAGCTGATTTGATATTAGCCAAGGTCCAACTCCCAAATATATTCTATCGAGGACAATTCAAAGGCCGAGGAATATGCCTGTTCAACCTTCTTTTGTCAATGGATTTGTGCAAATAAGCGCCGTTGTACCGCGGCAACTTGTTTCGTTGTGATGGCGCAGGATTTTATCAGCTTACTTAGCGGGAATACAGTCTTTCACAATAAAAATCTCATTGAATAGTCCAGATAGAAATAAAATGAATATTTTTCGGGATTCCTGCTCGTTTTTGTTGTATGAATCAGGGCTATTGATTTAAATCATCTTATGATGGTGGGTTAACCTTGAGCTTTGTACAAGGTATAATTTGGCAATTTCCAGGGTATTGAGCCAGCTATGGAGCTAATTCGCGGTATACGTAATATCCGGACATGTCACCGCGGTTGCGTGTTGACGATTGGTAATTTTGATGGCGTCCACAGAGGTCATCAGGCACTACTGAAACACTTAAAACACGAAGGGCAGCGTCTGGGATTACCAGTAATGGTCATGATTTTTGAGCCACAACCCTTGGAGTTTTTTGCTAAGGGCAATGCTCCTGCGCGTCTGACGAGATTGAGGGATAAAGCCAAATATCTCGCTCAATGTGGAGTGGATTATTTATTATGCGTGAAATTTGACAGAAATTTTGCGGCAAATACGCCAGAAGCTTTTGTTTCACGGTTGCTGGTGGAAAAATTGGGTGTTAAGTTTCTCGCTGTAGGAGATGATTTTCGTTTTGGTCAAGCTCGCAGTGGTGATTTTGCCTTTTTGCAGCGAGCCGGTGAAACATACGGCTTTGATGTGACCAACAGTGAAAGTTTTTGTGATAATGGTTTGCGGATCAGCAGCACAGCTATTCGTCAAGCATTGCAAAATGATGATTTGGTATTAGCCGAAACATTATTAGGGCATCCATATAGCATTTGTGGCCGGGTTGTTCACGGTAAACGACTAGGGAGCACTATTGGTTTTCCAACAGCGAATTTGCCGTTAAAACGATTAGTGGCTCCTGTACAAGGTGTTTATGTTGTTGAAGTCTATGGTTTAGGAGACCAGCCCTTGCCGGGTGTTGCCAATATTGGTACACGTCCAACAGTTTCTGGTCAGGGTCAACAACTTGAAGTACATCTAATTGATACCCAAATGGATCTCTATGGGCGTTATATTGATGTGGTGTTACGCAAAAAATTGCGTAATGAGCAGCGGTTTGCTTCCCTTGATGCACTCAAGCAGCAAATTGCTAATGATTTGGTCGCTGCGAAGGAATTTTTTAAACAGCGACTTGTGTCATGTATCTAGCGGAAAATTGGAATTGAGAATCGAATGAGTGACTATAAAAACACCCTGAATCTGCCAGAAACAGGGTTTCCAATGCGTGGAGATTTAGCAAAGCGCGAACCAGATATGTTAAAACGTTGGTACAAAGATGAGTTGTATCAGGTAATTCGTAAAGCAAAAGCCGGTAAAAAAACATTTATTCTGCATGACGGCCCTCCTTACGCGAATGGCAGTATTCATATTGGTCACTCAGTCAATAAGATTCTCAAAGATATTATTATTAAATCCAAAGGGATGGCGGGATATGACTCGCCATATATTCCTGGTTGGGATTGCCACGGTTTACCTATTGAGCTTAAGGTTGAGCAGATTATTGGTAAGCCCGGGGAAAAATTTTCCGCCGCTGAATTTCGTGCCGAGTGCCGTAAATATGCTAAAGAGCAGATTGAAGGTCAGAAGAAAGACTTTATTCGTCTGGGTGTATTAGGTGACTGGGAACGTCCCTATCTGACGATGGACTTTAAGACCGAAGCCAACATTATTCGTGCACTGAGCCGTATTATCGCTAATGGTCATTTGTTGAAAGGCGCCAAACCTGTTCACTGGTGTGCTGATTGTGGTTCATCACTGGCCGAAGCGGAAGTTGAGTATTACGATAGAACTTCGCCATCGATTGACGTGCGTTTTAATGCGGTTGATGCAGCAGCCGTTTGTGAGAAATTTGGTGTGCAGGCACTAGCTCAACCGGTCTCTTTGATTATCTGGACAACCACGCCGTGGACGTTGCCAGCTAACCGTGCGATCGCTTTGCATGCTGAATTTAGCTATCAATTAGTGCAGATTGAGGGCGAATGTCTGATTCTGGCTGCTGATTTGGTAGAAAGTGTGATGCAGCGTGCGGGTATAACTTCGTGGACAGTGCTAGGGCATTGCGTGGGGTCCGCTCTGGAGCTGCTGCGCTTCAAACATCCGTTTATGGATTTTGAGTCACCGGTTGTGCTAGGTGATCATGTGACTCTGGATGCAGGTACCGGTGCTGTGCACACGGCGCCAGGTCATGGCCCGGACGACTTTGTTCTTGGTCAGAAATATGGCTTGGAAGTTGCAAATCCGGTTGGTCCTAATGGTTGCTACCTGCCCGGTACTTATCCTTCACTGGATGGTATGTTTGTCTTTAAGGCGAATGATGTTGTGCTGAATATCCTGAGTGAAAACAATGCCTTGTTGCATTTGGAAAAATTACAGCACAGTTATCCTTGTTGCTGGCGCCATAAGACGCCTATTATTTTCCGTGCCACGCCGCAGTGGTTTGTCAGCATGGATCAAAATGGTCTGCGTAAACAATCGTTGCAAGAGATCAAAGGCGTTCAGTGGATTCCGGGTTGGGGTCAGGCTCGTATTGAGGCAATGGTTGAAAACCGCCCTGATTGGTGTATTTCACGTCAACGTACTTGGGGCACGCCGATGTCTCTTTTTGTCCATAAAGAGACAGAAGAGCTTCATCCACGTACTATTGAATTGATGGAAGAAGTGGCAAAACGTGTTGAAGTTGACGGTATTCAGGCGTGGTGGGATCTGGAACCAGCCGAATTGCTAGGTGATGACGAAGCTAACTATGTCAAAATTTTTGATACGTTGGATGTATGGTTCGATTCGGGATCAACTCACGCATCGGTGGTTGATGCTCGCCCTGAATTCCAAGGTAACGCTGCGGATATCTATCTTGAAGGTTCAGATCAGCACCGTGGCTGGTTTATGTCTTCCCTGATGATCTCAACAGCAATAAAAGGTAAAGCGCCTTACCGTCAGGTGTTAACACACGGTTTCACTGTGGATGGTCAAGGCCGTAAGATGTCTAAATCTATCGGTAATACCATCAGTCCGCAGGATGTCATAAGTAAATTAGGGGCGGATATTCTGCGTCTATGGGTTGCTTCTACCGATTACACCGGTGAAATTGCGGTATCCGATGAGATCTTGAAACGCTCTGCTGATGCATATCGCCGTATCCGTAACACGGCGCGTTTCCTGCTGGCAAACTTGAATGGTTTTGATCCTGAACAACATAGGGTTGAACCAGAAGAGATGGCTGTGCTGGATCGTTGGGCTGTGGGGCGTGCTCAGGCGGCACAGGCGGACATTGCAAAATCCTACGATGAATATGATTTTCACACGGTTGTTCAGCGTATGATGCAATTTTGCTCCGTGGAGATGGGGTCGTTCTATCTCGATATCATTAAAGATCGTCAGTACACCGCTAAGAGCGATAGTCTGGCGCGTCGCAGTTGTCAGACTGCGCTGTATCATATTGCGGAAGCGTTGGTTCGCTGGATGGCGCCTATCCTCTCCTTTACTGCCGATGAAGTTTGGAATGAGTTGCCTGGCAAACGTGCTCAATATGTATTTACCGAAGAGTGGTATGACGGTTTGTTTGGTCTGGCCGCAGGCGAAGCAATGAATGATGCTTTCTGGGCTGATTTGCTGGCAGTGCGTGGTGAAGTTAACAAAGTGCTGGAGCAGGCACGCGCAGACAAACATATCCGTAGTTCATTGGAGGCTGCGGTGACGCTGTACGCTGATAATGAACTGGCGGACAAACTCAATAGCCTCGGAGATGAATTGCGTTTCGTTCTGCTAACATCTCAGGTTGTTGTTGCAGGTTATGAGCAGGCTGGTGAAGATGCGCAACAAAGCGAAATCGGTAGCCTGAAAATTGCTTTCCGTAAAGCGGATGGCGAAAAATGCCCTCGTTGCTGGCATTACGCTAAAGATGTGGGATTGGTGGCGGAACACGCAGAACTTTGTGGCCGCTGTGTAACTAATGTTGCCGGTAACGGCGAAGAGCGTAAGTTTGCCTGATGAATAAACCCATTTGCTCCACCGGCCTTCGCTGGCTTTGGTTAGTTGTTGTGGTATTGATTCTGGATCTGGGTAGTAAGCAGCTAGTGTTGCAACACTTTCATCTGTATGAATCCGTTCCATTGATACCTTATTTTAATCTGACTTATGCCCAGAATTTTGGGGCGGCTTTCAGTTTCCTTGCAGAGAAAGCCGGTTGGCAGCGTTGGTTCTTTGCATTCATTGCCGTTGCCATTTCAGTTGTGTTGACGGTGATGATGTATCGTGCCAGTGCAAAGAAGAAACTGAGTAATATCGCTTATGCCCTGATTATTGGTGGAGCATTGGGTAATCTGTTTGACCGGTTGGTTCATGGTTTTGTCATCGATTTTATTGATTTTTATGTCGGTGATTGGCACTTTCCAACTTTTAATATTGCCGATATGGCGATATGCATCGGGGCTGGATTGGTTATCATTGATAGCTTTTTAAGCCCGGATGAAAAGACAATCAAAGTGGGATAAGTAATATGTCAAACCAGGTGCAGGAGGATAGTGCAGTTTTACTGCACTTCACTTTAAAACTGCAAGATGGCTCCATTGCCGACTCCACTTACACTCAGGGTAAACCTGCATTATTCCGCTTAGGTGATGGAACCCTTTCCTCACCTTTAGAACAGCAGCTTACTGGGCTAACAGAGGGAGATAAACATAGTTTTACTCTGGCTGGTGAAAATGTATTTGGTAAACCAAACCCTGATCTGATCCAATATTTTACTCCGCGTGATTTTGCTGAAACGGGTATGCCTGAAATTGGCACTATAATGTTATTTACGGCGATGAATGGCAGTGAAATGCCGGGTATAGTCAAAGCCGTAACGGAAGAATCTGTGACTGTTGATTTCAATCACCCGTTAGCTGATCAGAACGTCACGTTTGAAATTGAAGTGTTGGAAATTGATCCACAATTGGAGGAAAACCATGCAGATATTGCTGGCTAACCCTCGCGGTTTTTGTGCCGGTGTTGACCGTGCTATCAGTATTGTAGAACGCGCACTGGAATTATATGGTGCGCCAATCTATGTTCGTCATGAAGTTGTGCATAACCGTTATGTTGTAGATAACCTGCGCAAGCGGGGTGCTATCTTTATTGAAGAAATTTCAGAAGTACCGGATGATGCGATTCTGATTTTTTCGGCACATGGTGTTTCACAGGCTATTCGTGCAGAAGCGCGTTCTCGCAATTTGACCATGTTGTTCGATGCGACTTGTCCTTTAGTGAC
The DNA here is from genome assembly GCF_018448965.1 of Photorhabdus hainanensis. NCBI lineage: Bacteria > Pseudomonadati > Pseudomonadota > Gammaproteobacteria > Enterobacterales > Morganellaceae > Photorhabdus > Photorhabdus hainanensis. The sequence continues at coordinate 29,802 of NZ_RCWD01000008.1, forward strand.
GAAAGTCCATATGGAGGTAGCAAGAGCCAGCCGCAAGGGTAAAGAAGCGATTCTGATTGGTCATGCTGGACATCCCGAAGTTGAAGGTACGATGGGTCAGTACAACAATGCAGAAGGTGGAATGTATCTGGTTGAATCTCCGGAAGATGTATGGAACTTGAAAGTCAAAGATGAAGACAACTTGTGTTTTATGACTCAAACCACGTTATCCGTTGATGATACTTCAGAAGTGATTGATGCACTTAATGCGCGATTCCCAAACATTGTTGGTCCTCGTAAAGATGATATCTGCTATGCGACGACTAACCGCCAGGAAGCAGTGCGGGATTTGGCGTCTGATGCTGATGTTGTCTTGGTTGTGGGTTCGAAGAATTCATCTAACTCTAATCGTCTTGCTGAGTTAGCTCAGCGAGTTGGTAAGCCTGCTTATCTGATAGATTCTGCTGAGGATATTAAAGAAGAGTGGATTACCGGTACCTCCTTGGTTGGTGTAACCGCTGGCGCTTCAGCACCGGATATTTTAGTTCAGCAAGTTATTGAACGCCTGAAAAATCTTGGGGCTGATTCCGTCAGGGAATTACATGGTCGGGAAGAAAATATTGTGTTTGAAGTACCGAAAGAGTTACGTGTTGAAGTCAAAGAAATTAGATAAATAGTCTAAGTTTCTAAGGTAAGTAAGAATAAAATAGTGTATATGATCTTTATCTAAAACATTCATCTGACTGATCATCGTGTTAATCAGGAAAAGGACTAACTTCATAGTGAGGGCTTATGGCTGATACAGATATTCGTGTTGCTATTGTTGGCGCTGGTGGGCGTATGGGACGTCAGTTGATTCAGGCTATTTATCAATTAGATGGGGTATCTCTTGGTGCAGCTTTGGAACGTTCCGGTTCTTCTCTGATTGGCGCAGATGCTGGAGAGTTAGCAGGTATTGGTCATACAGGTGTGACTGTTTGTGATGACCTGAAAAATATCGTTGATGATTTTGATGTTCTTATCGATTTTACCCGTCCGGAAGGAACGTTGACTCATCTTGAAATTTGTCGCCAGAACGGTAAAGCGATAGTGATTGGTACAACTGGCTTTGATGAGGCTGGTAAGCAGACAATTAAAGAGGCTTCTGCTGATATCCCGATTGTTTTTGCTGCGAATTTCAGCGTGGGTGTGAATCTGGTACTTAAGTTATTAGAAAAAGCAGCGAGAGTGATGGGGGAGTATAGCGATATCGAAATTATCGAAGCGCATCACCGCCATAAAGTGGATGCGCCATCAGGAACCGCTTTAGCAATGGGAGAATCTATTGCTCATGCTTTGGGGCGGGATCTTAAAACGTGTGCTGTCTATGCCCGTGAAGGTTATACCGGTGAACGTGATCCGAAAAGTATTGGTTTTGCGACTATCCGTGCCGGGGATATTGTGGGCGAGCATACCGCTATGTTTGCAGATATTGGGGAGAGAGTAGAGATAACTCATAAGGCTTCCAGTCGGATGACGTTTGCAAATGGCGCTGTAAAGGCTGCTTTATGGCTAAGTGGTAGAAATAGCGGTCTTTTTGATATGAAAGATGTGCTGAATCTTGACTTGCTTTGAAATAATTTTTTTGTAACTTATTGATATCGCATAATTAAATATTTAATTGTGCGATTTTTAATTTCTTCTTTTAGTTCTATTATTTTTTGGTTTATTTTTTCTATTTTTATCTTATTTATAACCTTAATTTTTTGCTTCTTTCTCCTTTTTATGACTATTTTCAACTTTTCATCTGAGAATCAAGTTTTCTATGCTGATTACCGTTTTCTAAATTAGTTTTGTTGCTGTTTTTAGTCTTATTTCATTAATTCAGTCGGTGAAATGTGTAAAAAAATAAGAAAAGTAACATTTTTTGTAGACAATTCCCCCTCTCATCATTAGAATGCGCGCAATTTGCCAAAATTTTGCCTAAAAAGCAGCTTTGGCATTGATTTTGAGGAATAAATCTGAATTAATATGCACTAATAGCGAGTAATTATTCTTTGGAGGGTGTTTTGATTAAGTCAGCTATATTGGTTCTGGAAGACGGAACCCAATTCCACGGTCGTGCCATCGGTGCGGAAGGGGCGGCAGTTGGGGAAGTGGTTTTCAATACCTCGATGACCGGATATCAAGAAATTCTCACAGACCCTTCCTATTCCCGCCAAATTGTCACTCTTACTTATCCCCATATTGGTAATGTCGGTGTTAACTCAGTCGATAAAGAATCACTAAAAGTACAGGCTCAAGGGCTAGTGATTCGTGATCTACCTCTGTTGACCAGTAACTTCCGCTGCGAAGAAACGCTTTCCGATTACCTTAAACGCCATAATATTGTTGCGATAGCAGATATCGATACCCGTAAACTCACGCGTTTGTTAAGAGAAAAGGGTTCACAGAATGGTTGTATTATAGCAGGTAAGCAGGTTGACGCTCAGGTTGCTCTGGAAAAAGCGCAAGCATTTCCGGGGTTGGAGGGGATGGATTTAGCAAAAGAGGTGACAACTAAACAGATTTATCCGTGGTTACAGGGGAGCTGGACGTTGGCGGAGGGATTACCGGAAGATAAGCAAGAGCAGGATCTGCCTTATCATGTTGTTGCTTATGACTTTGGTGCAAAACGAAATATTTTGCGAATGCTGGTGGATCGTGGCTGCCGCCTGACAATTGTTCCCGCCCAGACACCGGCTGAAGATGTACTAAAACTGAATCCAGATGGTATTTTCTTATCCAATGGACCGGGGGATCCGGCACCTTGTGGCTATGCAATCGAAGCAATTAAAACCCTGCTTGAGACAGAGATTCCAATTTTTGGTATCTGTCTTGGACACCAATTGCTGGCATTGGCGAGTGGCGCGGAAACCATGAAAATGAAATTCGGCCATCATGGCGCTAACCATCCGGTAAGAGATCTTGAATGTAATGTTGTTATGATTACTGCCCAAAACCACGGTTTTGCTGTAGATGAAAGATCACTGCCGTCAAATCTGAACGTTACTCATAAATCTCTGTTTGACGGTACGTTGCAAGGGATTCATCGCACGGATAAACCCGCATTCAGTTTCCAGGGGCACCCAGAAGCCAGCCCTGGTCCACATGAAACAGCATCGTTATTTGATCACTTTATTGACCTAATTGAACAGTATTGTCAGAAAAATAATCGTCATAACACCAAGTAATCAGGAGAAAATAAAATGGCAAAACGTACTGATATTAAAAGTATCCTGATTCTGGGTGCTGGCCCAATTGTTATTGGTCAGGCTTGTGAATTCGACTATTCAGGAGCACAAGCCTGTAAGGCGTTACGGGAAGAGGGTTATCGTGTCGTTCTGGTGAACTCGAACCCTGCCACCATTATGACTGATCCCGAGATGGCTGATGCTACTTATATTGAGCCGATCCACTGGGAAGTGGTGCGTAAAATCATTGAAAAAGAGCGTCCTGATGCGATTCTGCCAACAATGGGCGGGCAAACCGCACTCAACTGTGCGCTAGAACTGGAGCGTCAGGGAGTTCTGAAAGAGTTTGGCGTTACTATGATTGGCGCTACCGCAGATGCGATTGATAAAGCGGAAGATCGTCGCCGTTTCGATATAGCAATGAAAAAGATCGGCTTGGAAACTCCGCGTTCTGGTATCGCCCATTCAATGGAAGAAGCGCTGGCGGTTGCTGATAAAGTCGGTTTTCCTTGTATTATCCGCCCCTCCTTTACTATGGGAGGAAGCGGTGGCGGTATTGCTTATAACCGTGAAGAATTCGAGGAAATTTGTGAACGTGGACTGGATCTTTCACCAACCAACGAGCTCTTGATTGATGAATCTCTGATTGGTTGGAAAGAGTATGAAATGGAGGTTGTGCGGGATAAAAATGATAACTGCATTATCGTTTGTTCCATTGAAAACTTTGATGCGATGGGGATTCACACCGGCGATTCCATCACAGTCGCCCCGGCACAAACACTGACGGATAAAGAGTATCAAATCATGCGTAACGCTTCGATGGCGGTATTGCGTGAAATCGGTGTAGAAACTGGGGGATCTAACGTACAGTTTGCGGTGAACCCAAAAAATGGCCGTTTAGTTATCATCGAAATGAATCCACGTGTTTCCCGCTCTTCTGCGTTGGCTTCGAAAGCGACAGGTTTCCCAATTGCTAAAATTGCCGCTAAATTGGCTGTGGGTTATACCCTTGACGAATTGATGAATGATATCACTGGTGGTCGCACGCCAGCTTCCTTTGAACCTTCTATTGACTACGTAGTCACTAAAGTTCCTCGCTTTAATTTCGAGAAATTTGCTGGCGCCAATGATCGTCTGACAACCCAGATGAAATCTGTTGGTGAGGTGATGGCGATTGGCCGTACTCAGCAAGAATCTTTGCAAAAAGCATTGCGTGGTTTGGAAATTGGGGCAACCGGTTTTGATCCGAAAGTCAATTTAGATGATCCAGAAGCACTGACTAAAATTCGTCGCGAATTAAAAGATGCAGGTGCTGAACGTATCTGGTATATCGCCGATGCTTTCCGTGCGGGTATGTCGGTTGATGGTGTGTTTAACCTGACTGATATTGATCGCTGGTTCTTAGTACAAATTGAAGAGCTGGTGCGATTGGAAGAGCAGGTGGCAGAGCAGGGCATTAACAGCTTGACGGCCGACTTCCTGCGTCATCTGAAACGCAAAGGTTTTGCTGATGCGCGTTTGGCAAAACTGGTTGGTGTGGCTGAAAAAGAGATCCGTAAGCTGCGCCACAAATATAACCTGTATCCGGTTTATAAGCGGGTCGATACCTGTGCGGCAGAATTTGCGACTGATACTGCATACATGTATTCCACTTATGAAGATGAGTGTGAGGCTAATCCGAATAGTGATAGGCCAAAAATCATGGTATTGGGTGGTGGCCCTAATCGTATCGGGCAAGGGATTGAATTCGACTATTGTTGTGTTCATGCAGCCCTGGCACTGCGTGAAGATGGGTATGAAACCATCATGGTGAACTGTAACCCGGAAACCGTCTCAACAGATTACGATACTTCGGACCGTCTCTATTTCGAACCGGTGACTTTGGAAGATGTTCTTGAGATTGTGCGTGTTGAACAGCCAAAAGGGGTGATTGTGCATTATGGTGGGCAGACTCCGCTGAAATTGGCTCGTGAACTAGAAATCGCCGGTGTTCCAATTATTGGTACCAGCCCGGATGCGATTGATCGTGCGGAAGATCGTGAACGTTTCAAACAGGCAGTAAATCGCCTTGGCCTGAAACAGCCTGAAAATGCCACAGTAACCACGATAGAACGCGCGGTTGAGAAGGCAAACATTCTCGGTTATCCGTTGGTGGTTCGTCCATCTTATGTTTTGGGTGGTCGCGCGATGGAAATCGTATATGACGAAATTGACCTGCGTCGTTACTTCCAGACTGCGGTCAGTGTCTCTAATGATGCCCCAGTATTGCTTGATTGTTTCCTTGATGATGCAGTGGAAGTGGACGTTGACGCTATCTGTGACGGTGAGCGTGTCTTGATTGGCGGCATTATGGAACATATTGAGCAGGCTGGCGTGCATTCCGGCGACTCAGCTTGTTCACTGCCTGCTTACACCTTAAGTCAGGAAATTCAGGATGTTATGCGTCAACAGGTAGAAAAACTGGCATTTGAATTAGGTGTGCGTGGTTTGATGAATGTCCAGTTTGCCGTCAAGAATGACGAGGTTTATCTGATTGAGGTTAACCCACGTGCAGCTCGTACTGTGCCATTTGTTTCTAAAGCGACCGGTTTACCACTAGCGAAAGTTGCAGCTCGAGTGATGGTTGGTCAATCTCTGGCTGAGCAAGGCGCAACTCAGGAGATCATCCCACCATACTATTCGGTGAAAGAGGTTGTATTGCCTTTCAACAAATTTCCAGGTGTAGATCCGATTCTTGGGCCTGAAATGCGGTCAACCGGAGAAGTAATGGGCGTTGGGCGTACATTTGCCGAAGCTTTCTCAAAAGCACTATTGGGGTGTAGCGCTAAAATGCCACAAAGTGGTAGAGCGCTTCTGTCAGTGCGTGAAGGTGATAAAGGCAGGGTTGTGGATTTGGCCGCTAAGTTGCTGAAACAGGGTTTTGAACTGGATGCGACTCATGGTACTGCGGTTGTACTAGGTGAAGCGGGGATTAACCCTCGTCTGGTGAATAAAGTTCATGAAGGGCGTCCGCATATTCAGGATAGAATCAAAAATGGTGAATATAGCTATATTGTCAACACGACTGCGGGTCGTCAGGCAATTGAGGATTCCAAACTTATTCGCCGTAGTGCACTGCAATATAAAGTGCATTATGACACCACGTTAAATGGTGGATTTGCGACAACAATGGCACTGAGTGCAGATCCAACTGAGCAAGTGATTTCTGTACAAGAAATGCATGCGGCGATTAATAGCTAGTCTATATTCTAATTAATTGAAGTAAAAAAAGTGCGCTCTGTTCAGCGCACTTTTCAGATTGCTGAAAACCTCATTTAAAATAATGGGGTCATTATAAAAAATGTATCTATATGATTTTAATGAAATTTAATGTAGGGGCTGAAAGATCATTGAAAAACTGATTCATGAACCAGATAAAAATCATCATTTTAAGATGATAAATTCACCATTCTTTGATTACCACTTTATGAACCAAAGAGTGTTGAATGCTTATTCAACCGTTTTCTATTTCCCATCTTTATCCCTGTTTTGATAATAAATTATCCCAGATTAAGGCATAGATAGGTGTAAACCTTCTTATTACACTGGTTCTTTTGGAATGCCATTGAACCAAGAGTGTTATGTCAAAAACTTATCTTGCATTTGAAAAACCAATCGTTGAGTTGTATGAAAAAATTGAAGCGTTAATAGTGTATAGACAAAAATGTCATCCTGTACAGGTTGAAATAGAAGAAGAAATCAGTTTACTGGAGAAAAAATGCCAATCATTAACGCAATCTATTTTTTCCTCCCTGAGTGCTTGGGAAATTGTGCAGTTAGCAAGGCATCCTATGAGGCCTTATACATTAGATTATGTTGACCTGATTTTTACTGAGTTTCAGGAACTGGCAGGCGATAGGATGTTCGCGGATGATAAAGCAATAGTAGGGGGATTAGCGCGGTTAGATAATCGTCCGGTCATGTTGATCGGGCAACAAAAAGGCCGTACCACAAAAGAAAAAGTCATGCGTAATTTCGGAATGCCTTCACCTGAAGGCTATCGTAAAGCATTACGTTTGATAAAAATGGCGGAACGCTTTCATTTGCCTATCATTATTTTTATTGATTCTGCCGGAGCGTATCCTGGAATTGGCGCGGAAGAACGAGGGCAATCAGAAGCGATAGCGCGTAATATTATGGAAATGTCTCGTATGAAGACACCGATTGTTTGTGTCATCACAGGAGAGGGATGTTCCGGTGGTGCTTTAGCTATTGGAGTCGGTGATCGTATTAATATGTTGGAGTACAGTACCTATGCTGCGATATCGCCGGAAGGCTGTGCATCCATTCTATGGAAAGATGTGCAAAAAGCCCAATTTGCCGCAGAAGTCATGGGAATGACAGCCACTTGTCTTAAGAATTTAGGTATTATTGATAGCGTAATTCCGGAGCCTTTAGGCGGTGCTCATCGCAATTATCGGCAGGCTGCCGAAAACCTTAAACAGCAACTTATTAAAGATTTGTCAGAGTTAAGTTTGTTAGATACTGGAAAATTGGTTAAAGCCAGATATCAAAAAATTATGGCGATCGGTTATTGTTAATATGAATGCCGCACAGCTAATCATGGAAAAAAGTTTTATCGCGGAGAGTATATGAGTATTGACCTTAATTTATTAAGGATTTTTATAATGGTTGCAACTCAGAGAAGTTTTGCTCGTGCGGCAGAACAGCTCTCTATACCGACATCCAATGTTAGCCGCGGAATTAAACAGCTAGAAAAACAAATTAACTGTCGCTTGATTGAGCGTACAACGAGACGCATGCGTTTGACAGAGCAAGGATTAATCCTATTACAACGAAGCACAAAACTGTATGCAGAATTAGACGAAACAATAAATCAAATTACTCATTCTGAATTATTGTCAGGGACTTTGCGTATGACGATACCCAGTGAAGTGGGTATCGAATTATTAGCAGATATCATAGCGCAATTTGCTTTGCAACATCCTAAAATATCCATTCATTGTGATACGCAATTGATGCCACTAGATGTCATTAGTAATGATATCGATCTGTTATTGACCTTTTATCGTGGTGAGCTCGAAAATAGTAGTTATCACTCACGTTTAATTAAATCGTGGAAGAGTGTGGTTGTGGCATCTCCGAAGTTACTTGAACAAACAGGAAGACCGGATACTCTGGATCAACTTGCTCATATGCCTTGTATCTCGAGCTTGAGTGCTATTAAAGGGCAACCGTGGGTGTTTATTGATCAGGGTGGTCGTCAAAAGAGAATAAATATTAATAGTCATTTCCGGGTCAACAGCGGAAGTTTAGCAAAGAAGGCAGCAGAGAAAGGTGTAGGATTTGCGATATTGTCTCTGGATACATGCTTAGAAGAGATTCGGCAAGGTAAATTGCAAACAATCATATTTGCTGAGCAACCAGCTCCCATTGAATTAAGAGCCATTTATGCAAGTCGCAGTTCACTCTCTCCTAAAATAGACGCCTTTTTGAATCATCTTTTTGTCTGCCTTGACTTAAAATTTACTTAATGTTTGGTAGGGGGCCATCAACTAAAAGAGTATGAACATGATTTTATTAGATAAAGGTGAAATTCATGAAGTTAATTGAATTCCTTCATATTTAACAAATTTGGGCGAACCAGTAATGTAGCACCAATATAGTAATGTCACTTCTCTCCAATTTAGAAGTATTTTTATTTCGGCTTTGCCATAAAAAAGAATGAGAGCACTTATATGTTGAAGATTGTTTGTGGACGATGGCTCTACTAACGTAAAGCTGGCCAAGATGCAGGACGGGAAAGTCAAAACGCACGTTTCCCAGAATGCGTTCAGTGGTGATTGGGCAAGGTGCGCTCTGTTCAGCGCACTTTTTTTATGTTTATTGAAAAATTAAAGAGAAAGAATCACTGTCTGTTATCCCAGAGCTACTTTGACACCTAAGCCAATCAAAACAATACCTAGTAGTTTATCAATAACTTTCTGAGTCTTAGCTAATCCGCGGCGTACTGGTGCGCTTTGAATCAATATGACTAACAGAGGCCAATAGATAACCGCCAATCCCCAGATAATAGAGGCATACCACAATTTCTCACCAACACCAGAATTGACATTTAGTAACTGAGTAAATATTGCCAGGAAGAACAACGTTGCTTTGGGATTGAGCAAATTACATAAAAACCCCTGCATAAACGCTTTTTTGAAAGTGACAATCTGTCGTGGTTGATCATCGAGAGTGAGAGTATTCCCTCCGCGAGAAAACAGGCTATTGATCCCAATCCAAATAAGATAAGCCGCTCCAGCATATTTCATCAGATTAAATAGCCACGGCGTTGTAGTGATAACAATCGCCAACCCGGCGACACAGTAAACCATATGGCAAGCGATAGCGGCGATTAAGCCCATAACTGTCATCATGGCGGCAGAACGTTGGTAACGTATGGCATTTTTGACTACCAGAAAGAAATCAGGACCGGGAGAGAGCATACCCAACGTTGAGATAGTGATGACGACTAGTGATGTTTCCAGCATAATGTACCCTATAGTTAATATTAGTTTTGTTATTATTTCAATCAATAAATGTCTTAAGTAATAAACCGAGTATAAATTAATTTTTTGTACTTAAGAAGGTGTTGAGCCTATCGACGGGGTACATCCCTTTCCGTATAGTGTCATCAATTTTTATACTATTTGCCTATAAGGTGACTTAATGAATATCAGCTTGATCGCTGCTTTAGCTATGGATCGGGTTATCGGCATGGAGAATAAAATGCCGTGGAATCTGCCGGGGGATTTAGCCTGGTTTAAACGTAATACATTGAATAAACCCGTTATTATGGGGAGAGTGACTTATGAATCCATAGGTCATCCGTTACCTGGAAGGCTCAATATTGTATTGAGTAATCAGCCGGGTAATGATGAACGTGTAACCTGGGTAAGTTCAGTTGATGAAGCACTGTCTGTGGCAGGTGATGCAGAAGAGGTTATGGTCATGGGTGGTGGTAAAGTTTATGACCAATTTATTTCACGAGCGAATCGCATGTACCTGACACACATTGATGCAGAAGTGATAGGCGATACGCATTTTCCTGACTATGAACCGGATGAATGGGATTCTGAATTCACTGAATACCATGATGCCGATGAATTAAATTCTCACAGCTACTGTTTTGAGATTTTACAACGTCGCCTCTAATTGATAGAACACGCCGATGAGCTTTTTTCACGGCGTGTCTGGCTTTCGTGCTGTTTTACTGCGGTAACGATAATTGTGTGAAATATTGTTTATCTTCCCAACGTAGCATCGTCAGTTGTCCTCCCCAACAGCACCCTGTATCCAATGCATAAAATCCGTCGGGTGTTCCCTGACCTTCTAATGATGCCCAGTGACCGAAAACGATGCCATACCCTGATGGGATCTGGCGTGGCAGTGCAAACCAGGGTTTTAGCGGCGCAGGCGCGTTTTCGGGTTTATCTTTGCACAACATATCCAATTGACCATTTGGAAAACAATAACGCATGCGTGTCAATGCATTGGTACTGAAGCGCAAACGCGCCAGTCCAGAGAGTTCTGGTGACCAGTTGTTTGGCATATCTCCATACATGGAATTGAGAAACAGAGGGTAACTGCTACTGTTGAGCATAGTTTCAACTTCGCTAGCGCACATTTTGGCTGTTTCCAAATCCCATTGAGGCGTAATGCCAGCATGTGTCATGAGTAGTTTTAGATCATCATCGCACTGTAGTAACGGTTGTTTGCGTAGCCAATTAATTAATTCATCGGCGTCTGGCGCAGACAGTAACGAATCAATTTTATCTTTAGGTTTATTACGGCTGATCCCGGCATAAACTCCCAATAAATGGAGATCGTGATTGCCTAGTACCACTTTTGCGGCTGAGCCTAGCTGTTTAACATACCGGAGAACATTAAGAGAGTCCGGGCCGCGGGCAACTAAATCTCCTGTTAACCACAACGTATCCTTTTTAGGATCAAAATCGACTTTAGTTAATAAAGCTCGTAATTCACGATAACAGCCGTGAATATCGCCAATGAGATATGTAGACATAATCAATTAATCAGCGTTGGGATAGCCAGACGGAAAACCGGAATGGCAACGCGGAATGGTTCACCATTGTGGTCGACCATTTCATAATGGCCTTCCATAGTACCCAAGGGTGTTTCCAATATTGCGCCGCTGGTATAACGGTATTCGGTCCCTGGCTGGATTATGGGTTGTTCACCAACAACACCTTCCCCCTGAACTTCTGTTTGATGACCATCACTGTTAGTAATTAGCCAGTAACGATTAATTAATTGAACCAGTTCGCGCCCAAGATTTCGGATAGTGATTGTATAGGCAAAAACGAAACGCCGTTGATCGGGACACGATTGACTTTCTACATAAACACTTTGTACCTGAATAGAAACCCTGGGCGTATTAATCATAATTGACTCCTGTTATGACAGCATTTCAGGTTGTTCTGATAGCCAGTTTGCCATTTTACAGTACTGCTCGACAGAAATATTTTCTGCACGGGTACTTGGATCGACACCAAGTCCCGTTAGCTGTTCTACAGTAAAAAGATCACCGAGGCTGTTACGGATGGTTTTACGCCGTTGGTTGAAAGCTTGAGTCGTGATCCGACTCAGCATACGAATATTTTTGACAGGGTGAGGTATGCTTTTGTGCGGTATCAGACGTACAACGGCTGAATCGACTTTAGGTGCGGGAGTAAACGCAGTTGGCGGTACTTCCAGCACAGGGATAACCTGACAATAATATTGAGCCATGACACTCAAGCGCCCGAAAGCTTTACTTCCGGGGCCGGCTACCAGACGGTTTACCACCTCTTTTTGCAACATAAAATGCATGTCGGCAATAGCACCAGTATAGCTGAAAAGGTGGAACATTAACGGTGTGGAAATATTATAAGGTAAATTACCAAAGACGCGCAGCGGCTCCCCTCTTTGCTGAGACAATTCGCTAAAATTAACCGTCATGGCGTCTTGCTGGATAATAGTAAGTTTATCTTTTAGTTGCGGATGGATTTGTAGACGAGCGGCCAAATCGCGGTCGAGTTCAACCACGGTCATTTTATCCATGCGCTCGCCGACCGGTTCTGTCAATGCACCAAGACCGGGGCCAATTTCCAACACTGCTTGGCCGGGTTGTGGATTGATAGCGGCAACAATACTATCAATGACAAATTGATCGGTTAAGAAGTTCTGCCCGAAACGTTTACGGGCAAAGTGCCCTTGGTGAACTCTGTTATTCATTACTGTTTTGTATCATTTTAATTGCTAAATTCAATGCGGTGATAAAGCTTCCCACATCAGCTTGACCTGTCCCGGCCAGTTCCAGTGCTGTGCCATGATCCACCGAAGTACGGATAAACGGCAGGCCCAATGTAATATTCACTGCTCTGCCAAAACCTTGGTATTTTAACACGGGTAATCCTTGGTCGTGATACATTGAGAGCACGGCGTCTGCATGTTGAAGATATTTAGGTTGAAACAGGGTATCTGCCGGTAAAGGACCCTCCAGCACAATGCCTTCTGCTCTCAGACTGGTTAATGCAGGAATAATGACATCAATCTCTTCCCGTCCCATATGGCCGCCTTCTCCCGCATGGGGATTCAGACCGCAAACATAAATACAGGGTTTCGCCAGACCAAACTTTGTTTTTAAATCATGGTTAAGAATAGTAATCACTTCCCGCAGACTATCGAAAGTGATGGATTTTGGTACATCAACAATCGGCAGATGAGTCGTTGCCAAGGCGACCCGAAGCTCTTCTGTTGCAAGCATCATGACAACTCGCTGGCATCCGCTGCGATCGGCAAAGAATTCGGTATGGCCGATAAAAGGCACGCCGGCATCGTTGATATTCCCTTTATGAACTGGTCCTGTGACTAGTGCTGAAAATTCTCCGTTTAAACAGCCGTCACAGGCTCGGGCCAGTGTTTCGGTGACATATCTGCCGTTTTCTTGGTTCAATTCGCCGGCGATTGCGGGGGCATGAAGAGGAACTGGCAATATTGTCAACGTCCCGGCAGCCTGTGGTTCGGGGGTTTTGTCAGCAGAGTATTCTTGTAATTGCAAAGGTAAATTAAGTTGTTTGGCTCTGTCGAGAAGCAGATTGGGGTCTGCGCAAGCGACCAATTGCATTGGCCAACTTTGTTGAGCGAGAGCAACCGTTAAGTCGGGTCCGACCCCGGCAGGCTCGCCGGGGGTAATAACAATTGGTTTATTGATAATAATCGGTTTATTGTTGTGCATCGCTGCCATCTAAAATTTTCACATAAGCTGAGGCGCGTTGTTCCTGCATCCAGCTTTGTGCTTCTTCGGTGAATTTACGGTTGAACAACATACGGTAAGCGCGATCTTTCTGAGCGGCGTCTGTTTTATCAACTTTGCGGGTATCCAATAGTTGGATCAGATGCCAGCCAAAAGATGAGTGAACAGGTTGACTGATTTCACCTTTATTCAGGCGCATTAACGCGTCGCGGAAAGCAGGATCATAGATGTCAGGGGTAGTCCAGCCGAGATCGCCGCCACGTAGGGCTGAGCCAGGATCGTCTGAAAACTCTTTTGCGGCATCGGCAAAATCAGTTTTTCCGCTGCGAATATCACTGGCGATTTGCTGCAACTTGGTGCGAGCCTGATCATCGGTCATGACAGGGGAAGTTCTCAATAGAATATGGCGGGCGTGAACTTCAGTGACGGCGATGGTTGGGTTACCGCCACGGATATCATTGACTTTGAGAATATGGAAACCAACACCGGAGCGGATTGGGCCAACAATGGCTCCTTTCTGAGCTGATTGCAGTTGTTCAGCAAACAGAGTTGGTAATTCCTCAAGCCGACTCCAACCCATATTACCGCCTTTCAGCGCTTGTGGATCAGCAGAGTAAGCGATAGCCAATTTACCGAAATCAACACCATGTTTAAGTTCAGACATAATTTTCTGCACTACCGTCATGGCTTTTTCCATTTGTGCCTGATCAGGGTTTTCTGGCAATGGGATCAGAATATGGCTGAGATTCAGTTCTGTATCGTTAGTATTCTGGTTGCTAATTTGTTTAACTAAGGCGTCGATCTCTTGAGGCAAAATGGTGACACGACGGCGAACTTCATTATTGCGCACCTCTGCTATCATCATCTCTTTACGGATTTGATCGCGGTAAGTATCGAAACTCATTCCGTCAGCAGTAATGCGATATTTCATTTGTTCCACAGTGATGTGGTTCTGAGCTGCAATATTGGCAATTGTAGAATCCAATGCTTGATCAGGAATGGCGATTCCCATCTGTTTTGCCATTTGTAACAGGATGTTATCCATAATCAGACGTTCAAGGATCTGATGACGTAGCGTTTGTTCATCCGGTATTTGCTGGCCGGCATGTTGCGCATCCAGTTTGACAGATTGTAAGCGGTTGTTGATGTCGCTCTCCAGTACCACTCCGTTATTAACGACTGCGGCAATTTTATCCATTTGCTGAGGCGCTGCGAAAGCAGTACTCACTGAAAACATCAATCCGAAAATGAGAGTTCTCCAGTTCTTCATACTTTTCCCATCATATGTAGGTTCCGCAGTAGCGGATTTATCGTGTTTAATATCAAAACGCTATTGGCATCAGAATGCTCGTTGGTATGGCATGATGCCAGACTTCAACATTTTCTGGCTACCTAAACTATGATTGTTACTTAAGCCACGAAGTTCAAAATTAAATGACCATTTGTTGTCATATTCGCTATCGTTGTCTTTCCAACCAATGATCTTGCGTTCATAACCAACGTTAATTGCCCAGCAACAAGTGTTGTACTGCAAACCCACTAACTGACTGGCTGGTTGCTGTTCTTTAGTATCGTAGTAGTAAGCGCCTACGAAGCCCCAGCGATCACTTAGCGGCCAACTTGTAACCAGACCGACTTGAGAAATCCCTTGCTGGAAAGCCGGCGCGCTCTTAGCTGTAGCTTGGATATAATCACTGTCAACAAAACGATAGTTCAATTGCACAAGTCGGTCTTCATCACGGCGATATTCTAGCACTGCATTCCCCATCGTTACGCTGCTTAGGCGAGTATCGTATTGCATGCCGCCTTTCAAGCCCCAGGAATCATTAATTTTCCAGTAAGTATCACCTGCCCAGGTCATCATACCTGTATTATCTTTACTGTTGATGATGGTTTCTTTACCGGTGCGTGGACGTTCAAAGTAATAGATTTGACCTAATGACAGGTTAAAACGTTCAACTAAACCTTCATCATAAAGACGGGTAGTGAGACCGGTAGTCACTTGATTGGCAGATGAAATACGGTCCAGGCCACCATAAAAGCGGTCACGGAACAGGCCGGTATAGTCGGTTTGTAGTAAAGATGAGTCGAAGTTGTTGATATTATCTTGGTCTTTGTATGGTACATACAGATACTGAACCTGTGGTTCTAGCGTTTGGGTGTAATTGCTGTTCAGGTATGTTGAACGTTCAAACACCATTTTGGCTTCGCTTTTGAACTGCGGCAGAACCCGGTTAACAGATTCTTTATATTCAGCATTCTCAAGAGCCTTAGGAATATCCTGCTGATAGTGAGTCGCCATCAGCTTAACTTCATTATTCATACTGGCCCAGCCATTGGAGAGCGGCAGGTTAATGGAGGGTTCCAGATGCCAGCGGGTTGCTTCCGGGTTGTTTTTACCTACACTGGTGAATTTTGCCGCCTGACCATAGACTTTCAGGTCAAATGGCCCCAGATCGTTTTTGTAATAGTTCAAATCTAACTGTGGTTCAGCTCTGTAGGCTTTTCTACTGGTATCTTTAGAGAAAATCTGGAACTGTTTAGTTGATAGCGTGGCATTCCAGTTCTGTTGAGCATAGCCCAGACTGAATTTTTGCGTGGCATAGCCATCGGTGGTGGAACCATACTGAGAGCTGAAATCAGAAAAATATTCAGGATCACTGACTTTGGTATAGTCGATATTAAAACGCCATACCCTATCCATCACACCGCTGTGTCTCCAGTAGAATAACCAGCGATTATCACTTTCTCTGGCGGTACGTGTGTTTGTCTTTTTGTCTTTGACATATTGCTCATCGTTATTCAGCCAGTCGAGAGCAAGGGTACCTGTGCCAGCTTTGGTTAAGTAGCGGAATTCATTATCCAGTTTTAAACCACGATTACTGAGATAGTGCGGTGTAATCGTCGCATCATAATTCGGTGCGATATTCCAGTAATAAGGCAGCTGAAATTCAAAGCCGGCTTTTTTGGAATAGCTGGCGTTAGGAATAAGAAACCCTGAACGGCGTTTATTACCGATCGGTAATTGAAGATACGGGCTATAAAATACTGGAATGTTAGCCATTCTGAAACGGGCATTCCATATTTCGGCCACTTCTTCTTCGCGATCGAGAATAACTTCGGAGCCGACAACGCTCCAGCTATCATTACCGGGCAGGCAGGAAGTAAAAGTACCATTATCCAGAATGGCATAACGGTTTTCACCACGTAGTTTCATTTTGTCTGCGGTGCCGCGTCCTTGACGCCCGACCATTTGATAATCACCCTGATACATATCGGTATCTTTATTATTTAAATTAGACCAGGCGCGTGGCCCTTTTAGAATAATCAGAGGGTCATCATAATGAACATTACCCGTTGCAGTCACGGTTCTTAACGGAACTTCATCTTCTGTTTGATCAAGTTGTACTTTATCTGCGGTTAGGGTCTTATTACCCTGTTTAATATTAACATTACCGATAAATTTAGCAGAACGTGGATAATCTGCATGTGAATCATCTGCCAGAATATTGATAGGGAGTTGATTGAGATCGCCATTAATTATTGGCTGATCATAAACAGGTATACCCAGCATACACTGTGCTGCGAGATCAGCATGCGCATGCTGACCATAAAGTGCGGCCCATACCGTTGTGGCCAGCAAAGTTGGATAACATTTCTTCATAAATATTTATGCGGTTCCATCATCAGTGGCATTATGCCGGGCAAACCTCAAGAGACTAGCGCACTCGATGAATATGCGCCAGTGTAAAGTCATACCTTTACTTATCTTGCCGTTAGGCACGGAGCTGAATGAATAGTATGATAATGCAAAACGACACTCAGAGCATTGGTGAATTGAGGAGTATATGCATTATTGGGGAAAATTGCTTGGGCTGATTTTTGGTGTTGTGTCTGGAGCAGGCTTTTGGGGTATTGTCATTGGTCTGTTTATTGGTCATATGCTTGATAGGGCGAGCGCACGGAGAAACCAAGGTTTTTTTGCAAATAATCAGTCTCGTCAATTGCTATTTTTCAGTAGTACTTTTCAGGTGATGGGGCATATCACTAAATCAAAAGGGCGGGTGACTGAAACAGATATTCGTCTTGCGAGCCAGTTAATGGATCGCATGCAACTTCACGGACAAGCCAGGATAGCGGCACAGCAGGCTTTTCGTGAAGGTAAAGAGCCCAATTTTCCTTTGCGTGAGACACTAAGACAATTGCGTCGTGCCTGTTTTGGCCGGTCTGACTTAGTTCGCATGTTTTTGGAGATCCAATTACAGGCTGCATTTTCTGATGGGCAATTGCATCCGAATGAGAGGAAGGTGCTGTTTATTATTGCTGATGAACTTGGGATCTCTCGTAATCAATTTGAACAATTCCTTGCCATGATGGAAGGTGGCCGCAATTTCGGTGATGGAGGAGAGTGGCGGCAACGGCAGTATGGCGGTTATCAGAGGGCCGCGCAGGGGCCAACACTCGCGGACGCTTGTAAGGTGTTAGGTGTGCGTGAAAAGGATGACGCGACGACAATTAAACGTGCCTATCGTAGATTGATGAGTGAACACCATCCGGATAAGCTGGTAGCAAAAGGTTTACCACCGGAAATGATGGAGATTGCTAAACAAAAGGCCCAGTCAATTCAGGCTGCCTATGATCTCATTAAAAAAGAGAAGGGTTTTAAATAGGCTATTTTTTTATCTTTAAAAACATGCCACTAAATATATAGGGGAATAACATCCCCTACGGCTGTTGAGTTTATTTTTTATTTCTCTAAAATATTAGAATATTTTATGTTTTATTTTGTTTTAATTTAGGAGGAAGGCAAAAAATGGCAAATATCCGTGTTCTTTTGGCTTGTTGTGGCTTGGCCTTATGTTTGATATTGGCTTCATTGGATTCGGTTACTGTATTTGTCTATTAATCAAAAATCGGCTTTACACTGAAAATGCATTGGCGTTCCATAGGCCGGATGTGTGATATATAACTCTTGTGCATGTAATTGCAGGCGAGGCGCCATTGCTCTTGCCTGCTGGTGAGCATAAAACCGATCTCCCAGAATCGGATGTTCAAGTGCTAGCATATGTACTCTGAGCTGATGTGAACGACCGGTTATCGGTGAGAGTTTTACTCGCGTTGCCTCATCTTCGTAAGCGAGTACTTCGTATTCAGTTTGAGCCGATTTCCCGGTTTCAAAACACACTTTCTGCTTTGGTCGATTCGGCCAGTCACAAATCAGCGGCAAATCGACAAGACCAGTTTTTGGTTCCAGACGTCCCCAAACCCGCGCAATATAGGTTTTTTCCGGTTCTCGTTCACGGAATTGGCGTTTCAATTCACGCTCTGCGTCTTTGGTTAATGCAACTACCATTACGCCGCTGGTTGCCATATCTAGCCGGTGAACAGATTCTGCTATAGGAAACTGTTGTTGTATCCGCGTCATAATACTGTCTTTATGTTCTTCTGCCCGACCAGGAACAGAAAGTAACCCGCTAGGTTTATTGACTACGATGATATGTTGATCCTGATAAAGCACATGTAACCAGGGATCGGTAGGAGGGTTATAAGCTTCCATTGAGGCTCCGGTAGCTGAATATTAGGGGAGGCGCGGAATAGGGTGCTTAGTAAAGTTTACCCCATTCCGGTCCAGCCTCCGGGTATTGCTAATATTTACTGATGCGTAACGACAACAAGGCGAATAGCATCCAGACGCCAGCCTGCCTGATTTAAGTTAAGCAACAACTGTTGGCGATTGGATTCAATTGCTTCCAATTCATCATCACGAATATTTGGATTGACGGCCTTCAATGCTTCCAAACGGGAAAGTTCAGCAGTGAGATTTTCATCTGCTTGCTGTTTCGCTTGTTCAATCAATGATTGAGCCTGAGTCTCTACTAAACCTTCGGCCTGTTGCAAAATAGCGTGAACTTCTTTTTGTACCGCATTGACCAGTTTACTTGCAGTATGACGATTCACTGCATTAAGTTGGCGGTTAAAGCTTTCAAACTCCACCTGACCAGCCAGATTATTGCCTTTCAGGTCCATCAGTATCCGCAATGGCGTTGGTGGAAGGAAACGGGTCAATTGCAGGTGTTTCGGGGCTTGAGCTTCAACTACGTAGATCAGTTCTACCAGCAGGGTTCCAACAGGTAATGCTTTATTTTTCAAAAGGGATACCGCACAGCTACCCGTATCGCCGGAAAGGATCAGATCCAATCCATTACGGATAATTGGGTGCTCCCAACTGATAAACTGAGCATCTTCACGAGACAGGGACTGTTCACGATTAAAGGTGATAGTACAACCATCTTTGGGTAACCCAGGGAAATCTGGGACCAGCATATGATCGGATGGTGTCAGCACTATCATGTTGTCATTGCGATCTTCCTGATTAATACCAACGATATCAAATAAGTTGAGTGAGAAGTTCACCAGATCAGTATCATTATCATACTCTGAAATTTTTTCCGCCAGTTGCAAACCATGTTCGCCACCGTTGGAGTTCATTTCCAGCAGCCGGTCACGGCCTTGCTCCAGTTGCTGTTTGAGTTGCTCATGTTGCTGGCGGCACTGATCAATAAATTCACCAAATTTTTCCTGACTATTGGGTTTGGCAAGATAGTTCAGCAGAGTTTCATAATAGTGATCATAAATAGTACGACCGGTTGGGCAGGTATACTCGAATGCATCCAAACCTTCATGATACCAACGAATCAGGACGGCTTGGGCGGTATTTTCCAGATAAGGCACACTAATCTGGATATCACGGCTTTGGCCGATGCGATCCAGGCGTCCGATACGCTGTTCCAGTAAATCTGGATTGAATGGTAAATCAAACATCACTAATTGGTTAGCGAACTGGAAGTTGCGGCCTTCTGAGCCAATTTCGGAACACAGTAATACCTGAGCTCCTTCTTCTTCGGAAGCAAAATAGGCTGCGGCGCGATCACGTTCAATCAGTGATAGACCTTCATGGAAAACAGCGCCACGAATCCCTTCGCGCTCACGTAGTACCTGTTCCAATTGCAGAGCGGTGGTTGCTTTAGCACAAATTACCAATACTTTTTCATGACGATTTGCCATCAGAAAACCAAGTAGCCACTCTACGCGGGGATCAAAGTTCCACCAGGTAGCATTTTCGCCTTCAAACTCTTGATAAATTTGTTCTGGGTAGAGCATATCCCATGCGCGTGCTTCCAGCGATTTTTTAGCGCCCATAATATCGGAGACTTTAATAGCGGTCTGATATTGGGATGGCAGAGGCAACTTTATCTGGTGTAGTTCTCGATGGGGGAAGCCTTTTACGCCATTACGGGTATTACGGAACAGAATACGGCTGGTGCCGTGACGATCCATCAGCATGGAAATCAGTTCACGGCGTGCGGTTTCACTTTCATCGCTATTACTATTGGCGGCTTTCAGCAGAGGCTCAATATCTTGCTCGCTAATCAACTCACCCATTAGGTTTAATTGATTATTATTAAGTTGTTCACCGGATAACAGCAGTGTGACAGCATCGGCAACTGGACGGTATTTTTGTTGTTCGTCGATAAAAGCCTGATAATCGTGGAAACGGTTTGGATCAAGTAGACGTAGACGGGCAAAATGGCTTTCTTGCCCTAGCTGTTCTGGTGTTGCAGTCAATAGCAGTACACTTGGGATCTGTTCAGCTAATTGTTCGACAACCTGATATTCACGGCTAGGAGCATCCTCGCTCCAGGCCAGATGGTGAGCTTCATCCACCACCATCAGATCCCAGCTAGCTTCAAGCATATGCTCAAAACGCTGTTTATTACGGCGGACAAAATCCAGTGAACAGAGTATCAGTTGTTCTGTTTCAAATGGATTATCACTGTCGTGTCGTGCTTCGGTATAGCGGCTATCGTCAAACAGGGCGAAACGCAGGTTGAAACGGCGTAGCATTTCTACCAGCCATTGATGTTGAAGGCTATCGGGTACAATCACCAGAACGCGTTCAGCACGACCGGCCAGCAATTGCTGGTGGATGATCATCCCGGCTTCGATGGTTTTACCTAAACCGACCTCATCGGCCAATAGAACCCTTGGCGCGTAGCGTTTGCCGACTTCATTAGAGATATGAAGTTGATGAGGGATCAGGCTGGCGCGGATACCCCGCAAGCCGCTTTCAGCCAGTTTAAATTGTTCGCTTTGATATTTACGGGCGCGAAAACGCAAGGCAAAGCGGTCCATACGGTCAATCTGACCAGCAAACAGGCGATCCTGTGGTTTGTTGAAGGTAAGTTTACTATCAAGGAATACTTCGCGTAGACTGGTATTTTCTTCCAGAGTATCAAGCCGTGTGCCTGTATAAATCAGCAGGCCATTTTCTAGTTGGACTTCATCCACTTTGAGTTGCCAGCCTTCATGGCTGGTGACAACATCCCCCGAGTTAAACATAACACGGGTAATAGGAGAATCATTGCGCGCATAGAGGCGGTTTTCGCCGCTGGCAGGAAAGAGCAAAGTGACCATTCGTGCGTCCAGTGCAACAACGGTTCCTAATCCAAGTTCGCTTTCTGTATCGCTGATCCAGCGTTGACCGAGGGTAAATGGCATAAATTTTAACTCAGTTTCTGTTAGATAATGTTATTCATAGGTGGAGGACGACAGCTTTTTATTTGGTCTAACGGAGATAATGGGCAGACAGCAAGACACCCCGTTAATTCCCTTATCACTCGTCAAAGGGGCGATATGTTAATGGAAGCAAAGCCGGCCGTCACCTGCAAAAAATAGTAATCAGCCAAATAGTAATTAGCCAAAAGGCATTACCATCTGTCCGGTGAGTAAAGTTATAAAATCATCCTGTAAAAACGGCAGGATAGCATCAGCGATAGGCTGAAGTTGCTTATTGATATAGTGATCATAGTCTGGTGGTGAATGCAGATTTTCCAGTGGTTCCGGCCCGGACTGTGTCATGACATAGCTTATCCAACCCCCATTTTGGTATTGCAAGGGCCGGTTATGTTGCAGATTGTATTCATCTGCCAGCCTTGCTGCCCTCACATGGGGTGGTATATTGCGCTGATAGTCAGACAACTTACGGCCCAACCTTTTACGGTAGATTAGTTTATCATCAAATTTTCCTTTTAGGGTACTGGTAACATAACCACGGATAAATTCTTGATAAGGCTGTTCATGAAAAATCAGTGAATACAGTTGCTTCTGGAAGTCTTGCGCCAGAGGTGTCCAGTCAGTACGTACTGTTTCCAGACCTTTATAGATCATGCGGTCACCACTCAGACCGGCATAACGTTTCTTACTGCCTTGTTCAGCCCCACGGATGGTTGGCATCAGAAAACGGCGATAGTGAGTTTCAAATTCCAACTCAAGGGTGCTTTTAAGCCCAAAATGTTCTTGCAGGTGTTTTTGCCACCATTGGTTAACGAATCGCGCAAGTTCTTTGCCGATACTGAGAGCCAGTTCTTCTTCATGCGCCTGTTTCAGCCATATAAAGATAGAATCTGTATCACCATAGATAACTTGATAGTTTTGAGATTCAATCAGCTTTCTGGTCTGGAGCATAATTTCGTGGCCGCGCATAGTAATGGAAGACGTCAGGCGCGGGTCGAAGAAACGACAGCCCTCCGCCCCAAGAACGCCGTAGAAAGCGTTCATGATGATCTTCAATGCTTGTGACAATGGGGCGTTATGCTGTTTTTTTGCTGCGTCACGTTCATGCCAGATTTGCGTCACGATATCAGGCAGGCAGTGCTGAGTACGGGAAAAGAAGGCATTGCGAAAACCGGGAACCGCATGCTTGCTGTCCGGCTGTGCCAGACCTTCCACCATACCGACAGGATCGATAAGAAAAGTGCGGATAATCGAGGGATACAGACTTTTATAATCCAGCACCAGCACTGAATCATACAAGCCGGGGCGAGAATCCATCACGAAACCACCGGGGCTGTTATCTTCAGGCTTCCCGCCTGGATTTGGGGCGACATAACCGATGCGGTGCATTTTTGGCATGTAAAGATGGGTGAAAGCGGTGACTGAACCGCCACTGCGATCTACGGCGAGACCGGTAACTGTTGCCCTTTCCAACAGGAACTTCATTAAGTGGGTTTTATCGAAAATCTGGTTTACCAGAATACAGTCTTGCAGATTATATTGCGCCAGTGCGGGCTTATCTTGCTGGAAACGGCGGTCAATCTCATCCATACGCTGATAGGGTGTATCAATGGCTTTGCCTTCGCCCAGTAGTTCTTGCGAGACATATTCCAGACTGAAAGAAGGAAAATTCCAGGTAGCGGTTTTCAGTGCTTCGATACCATCAATAATCAACCGACCGGCAGTGGAAGCGAAAAAGTGCCCCGGTTTAAAGCCGTGTTCCCGCCACTCCAGTAACCCTCCGTCCCGTCCAAATTTCAGTGGAACACCGTAGCGTTCAGCATGTTTTTGTAAAATCCGCAGATCGAACTGAATCAGGTTCCAGCCAATAATGGCGTCAGGGTCATATTTTTCCAGCCACTCGTTGAGTCTTTCCAGCATTTTCGGACGACTTGCTACATATTCCAAATCAAAATTTACCGGGTGCTCATTACTGTCAGCAGGGCCAAGCATAAATACTTTTTGCTGATCACATCCTGCTAATCCAATGGAATAGAGTTCTCCATGCCGGCTGGTTTCAATATCCAGGGATACCCATTTCAATGTTGGGCGATAAGCTGGGTTGGGTTTCATCTGATAGCTACCATTAGGAGCCTGACTGAACCAGATGGGAGCAGTGATAAAACGTTCCATCATAAATCTGTCTGGTGGACGGATATCTGCTTCATAAACCTGAATTTCCTGTTGCTGTAGCACTTTTTCAATCCGTTGTAATTGGCGATATTGCTGGCAATAAAGCGCGGCAACAGGTTGGCGATTGAAATCTTTCAATGAAAGTGGACGGAGATGGTAGTTGCGCTCTTGCGCCAGAATTTTTTCCACCTGCGGCATATTAGTTTGCAAGATAAAAGCGACAGCTTGTTGGTGAAGAATTTTTATATGACGTGGCCCCTGATCTGTCACCAGCCAGTATGCCACCTCAATACCCGAGGGAGTATCCCGCCAATGGCGTGTCAGTATAAAACCTTGTTCAGCATGATTCTGTTGCATATAGAGGCTGGCGCTTATATTTGTTGAAAATAACTACAATTATAGCATTGGGTCATGGTTATTTATACAGTTATCTAATCTCGCTATAGTGATGTGGTGCATAAATGATAATCGAAACATTGCCTAAACTACCTCTTTATTGCAAAGAATGGAAAATAAATAGCTTTAATGATAAGACAGGTATTATTAAATATATCTATAAGAATATAGTCGTATGAAATGTATTTCATTCGTTATTGTTAATGCATTTTTAATATTATATAGCTTTATTCTTAATTATATTTTTCAGAATATTGATTGTGGAATTACTATAAAATATATGAATTATATCTAACTCCACCTTGAAAGATGGAGGTAAATAGAGTAAGTGAAATATTAAAGAAAAATCTACCAAAGAGTTTAAGTTATTTATGGGGATTTTAATAAAATTAAAAGACGGATTAAACTTATAAAACCGTCAGGTTAGGCACCATTACGCTTATCCCGTCTAGCAATAAAGCATAAATCTAGCGTAGTAAGTATAGAACCAATAAAGAATAAAAATGGAGGCAAAAACAAAATAACTTATTGATCTGATTTTATTGCTCTTAAATAAAAAATATGACTTGTAAAAACAGGCTATATAAAAAGGACTAAGTGGGATTAATATAAATATGGAAGTGATTATATCAATACCTCCATCTTCATACTGCCATATATCACAATCAACTGAGTTGAAGTCAAAAAAGTCTGTAACCCTAGGAAAAGCGAATGAGTTAATTAATCCAAAGGATAAAAAACTTAACATAAAAAATGTAAATACATCTGATATTTTCATTTTTATCCTTGAAGTAAATTATCTAAATAATCCAGCCGCTTATATATACTTACTCCGTAAGAAATCCATTTTTTTTCATCAGTAGTGCTTAATTCAGGCGGAGTGTTCATTATTCTTATGAAATCCCTCTTTTCTCTTGTTATACCACGGTTATATCTAGAACCAGCCATGATATATTGTTCTTTTGTTAAGTTCTTGGTATCTGCATTAGGATAATCATAGAGAATTAAATCTCTTAAATGACGAGCAACCATTTTAATATTAAATTCATCAATTTGAAGGCAATTTGCGATTTCTAACTGGTCTGTTGTTGTTAATGTATTTGAGTCAAAGCCCATCATATCTGCTACATGTCTTATTTGTATTGCAACTATACCCGTAGAAGTTTCATTTGAGCCTTTTGAGCGAGTTTTATCAAGATTAAAAGCCTGTTCACGCCATTGCCTCATTGCAATAGTGTTTAATTTCCACATATCCGGTTTACCGCCGGCTTCTATTCTGGCAACACCGGCCAAAAGGTTCGGTGGGATTTGTTCTATATGGGCATATTTTAAAATTAAGTTCCTGTTATATTTCACATATGCATCTTTATAACCATCCAGATAATTTACTGAGCCTGGAATAAATCGATTAAGAAGATAAATTGAAGCATCTATTTCATCCCATCGCCTAAAAGATGGCCTGGAACTTGGGTTATATGTACAAAAATTATTACTTAATACCCTGTCACGCAATTTATTCATTCTTAATAAACCTCATCATCTCTGATGCTATAAGCAGAAGTACCAGCAATGTGATGACTCCAAGTTATATTTTGATAAATGACAGAAATACTCTCTTCTGGCTGATTTTCTGCATGAGTTAAAGAGTGGGGGTAATTAGTATGAAAAGCATTTATTTTTGCTTTTGTTAATTCTATTGAATAAAACTTTTCTTGAGCGCCTTCTGATGAAGTTCTATAAAAATCTAACAGGATATGAAGTTCTTCGTTGTTTGAAATTGCTAGTCCAAGTAAAGGAGAGGATTTATCGATGGGTTTTATGATATTAAAAGGATGATGGCTTACATGTTGTACTCGAGTTAAAGAATGTGTAGCGGAGTAAACTAGTATTTGATCCCGGTGGTTCTCTTGATATTTATTACCAATAGAATCAAAAGTAGAACAGCCAGCTGAAATTAACCCTTGGTTCTTTCCTTTTATGGTCGCATAAATCAAATTAGACATTATTAAATCCTTTATGAAAAATTAACACATAAAAAACACTTATAACAAAAAAGATTTATATTACCCAGTTTTATTTTTAAAATATAGACTTTGGTCACAGAAGGAAATAATCGAAGTACTAAATAGAAGCGACCTTCCTCCCCAAAATAGCTGATTCAGAAACAGTACCGGCAACCAGTGCATTTGTTGAACCGTCATAATGAATATTGCCATCAACAATTAATAAAGCGCGATCAGCTATACGGGCGGCATCATCTAGATTATGGGAAACCATCAGTAATGTAAGCTGGCGTTCATGGCAAACTTGTTCCAGCAATACCAGCATTTCATTACGCAGTGCCGGATCTAGTGCTGAAAAAGGCTCGTCGAGTAATAAAATTGGCTGCTGGCGTACCAGGCAACGAGCTAATGCTGCCCGCTGCCGTTGTCCACCAGAAAGTTGAGCGGGCAAACGAGTAAGACAATCTTCCAACGAAACTTGAGAGACTATTTGCTGTAATGTCTGTTTCTGCGTGCAATTAAGGCGTAATCCGGGATGTAAACCTAGCCCAATATTCTGCTCAATTGTCAAATGAGAGAAGAGATTATTTTCCTGAAACAACATGGAAACCGGGCGTTGAGCTGGTGACGTACTGGTATGGTTTTTGCCATTCAGCCATAGGGAGCCTTTTTCTGCTGTTTGAAAACCGGCGATCAGGTTTAGGAGTGTACTTTTACCTGCCCCACTGGGGCCTAGGATTGCGATACGTTCTCCGGCCTTAATTTGCAAGTCAAAGCGCATCACCAGATGTTCATAGCGGTAAGTCAGATTTTCAAGTTTGAGCATTACGTAGTCTCGGTAAGCGTTCAAGTAAACTAAACAGCATAAAACATAACAATAACAGCAATAAAGCAGTGATTGCGCCATCCTGGCTCCGGTAAGCCCCGATTTGCTGGTAGAGATAGAAGGGCAGTGTACGGAAATCTTCATTACCAAACAGAGCTACAACGCCAAAATCTCCAATGGAAAGGACGCAAGCAAAGGCCAGCGCTTGTGCCAGAGGAACTTTCAGTGCTTTTAGTTCAATCCAGCGTAGTCGGTTAATACCTTGAATATTCAGGGAGCGACACAGTGGATTATAGTGGGCCGCCAGATCTTTCATTGGATTATCCAGAACTTTCAGCGCATAGGGAATTGCCATCAGTGCGTTGGTTAAAATTACCAGACCATAGGGTGAACGGGGCAGGCCGACGGTATCGTTGAGCAACAGAAAGAATCCTGTTGCCAATACAATGCCCGGCATAGAAAGGATCAACAAACCACTCATTTCCATTGCTTGTCCCCAACGAGGGAAATAACGCAGGTACAGCTCACGGCTGCTCCATAGCAGCATCATAGTGAATAAAACACATAATAACCCCGCGCCTAAAGCAATCACCACTGAGGTGATAAATGCCTGCCACAATGCAGGCTGGCGCAATACGTTAAGCAACCCGCTGTTCAGGCCATCCAAGATAACCGCCAATAATGGCGGCACGAGCAGTAATAATGCTGCGATAATTAACAGGCTGTCGCAGATTTTTCTCAACAAAGTGTCCTGTGAATTACGCCATTGCTGTTGGTTGCTGTAGCCGACAGATAGAGCACTGTTAAGTTTCTGGCTGAGGAGTACAAGGCCAAGACAGCAGGTAATCTGAATCAGAGCCAGTAACGCGGCGCGGTTAAGATCGTAGTCATAGCTTAACGCCTGATAGATTGCCAGTTCGACAGTTGTTGCAGCAGGCCCGCCGCCTAACGCCAGCACGGTAGCAAAACTGGCGAAACAGAGCATAAAAATCAGTGCGCCAGTGGGCAGGATCTGGCGGCGTAGATAAGGCCATTCAACAAAACGGAAATGTTGCCATTCATTCATACCTAGCTGAGCCGCTAATTGCCGTTGTTCCACCGCGATGTTTTCCAGTGATTGCAGTAAAAGCCGTGTCGCTAGTGGCATATTAAAGAAGATATGTGCCAGCAAAATTCCTGGTAGACCATAAGGGGTGAAATGGTAATCGATGCTGATCCATTCACAGAACTGAGCCAGCCAGCCGGCTCTGCCATAGACCGTCAGAATGCCGAATAGCGCGACCAATACAGGCAAAACCAGCGTCATAGCACATAGGCGGAGAAATAGATTTCGGCCTGGAAAATGACGGCGATAGAGGGCTCTGGAAAGAAAAATAGCCGGGATAACAGAAAATAGCGCCGATAAAAAAGCCTGCCAGAATGTAAAACTCACCACATGCCATAGATAGCTATCTTCCGCCAGTAAAGACCAATTACGTTCAGGCGCATTAAACCAAAGCGCACCGAACGCTAGTAGGGCGACCAACAGTAAAAGACCGGAGGCAATAGCCCCCGGTAACAGCCATCCGGCTATCAGCGGCTGACAGCGCTTTGCCATGCACGAATCCATTGGTTACGGTATTTTGCGACTTCTTCTGCGGGATATTGCAGTGATTTTTCAGGTACTGAAAGTTGTGAATACACTTTTGGGAGTGGGATATCAATGACCGGATACATCCAGTTAGTAGTTGGAATTTCCTGTTGGAAAGTTGGAGTCAGCATAAACTGCATAAATTTCTGGGCAAGTTCTGGTTGTTTGCTGGAGGCCAGTTGTGCGGCCACTTCGACTTGCAGGTAATGACCTTCATTAAAGGTAGCGGCGGCATAATCGTCTGTCTTTTCGGATAAGAGGTGGTATCCGGGTGAAGAGGTATAGCTTAGTACCAGATCGCCCTCTCCTTTCAGGAACAGACCGTAAGCTTCACTCCAGCCTTTGGTAACAGTGAGTGTTTTCTTTGCCAGTTTTTGCCAGGCCTGTGGGGCGCCATCACCATAAATTTTTTGCATCCATAGCAGCAAACCTTGCCCCGGTGTGCTGGTGCGAGGATCTTGATAGATCACTTTCCAATTATTGTGGCTGTTGATTAGCTCATCCATGCTTTTGGGTGGGTTTGGCAAACTCTTTTTGTTGTAAATGAAGGCAAAATAGCCATAGTCATAAGGAATAAATATCTGGTTATGCCATGACACCGGCAGCGCCAGCTTGCTGATATCCACTTGACTTTCAGTGAACAGCCCCGTTTGTTGAGCTGCTTGAATCAAATTGTTATCCAATCCAAGAATAATATCGGCGGCAGTACGCTTTCCTTCCATTCTTAGGCGATTGAGCAAGGAAACACCATCTTCCAGAGCAATCAGTTTCAGTTCACAGTCACATTCAGCTTCAAAGGCTTTTTTAATTGCGGGTCCGGGACCCCATTCTGCGGCAAAAGAGTCATAGGTATAGACCGTTAATACCGGTTTAGCCTGTACAACCTGACTCAATAGCAACATGGGGGTTGATAGGATCATCAGTACGATTAATTTGGAAAATAACGTCTTAAACACTTTGCTCTCCTTACATTAAGAGGATTGGCAAAGGATTTGAGGAAGCGCTAAACGGCAAAATAATGTTTGTGAAATAGTTAGCAGCTCAAATCCCTACGTCGGTATTAGCCGGATCAGGTTCGGCGGGTTTACTCTCAGCAAGGCTGTTTTAAACAGCCAGCACCCCGTTGAGATGGCGCTATTGTAGAGATTTAGCTAGCGACTGCAAAGTCCAATGATAGAGGTTTACCACTTGAGGGTAGTGTGAAACAATTAGTCATCTTTCAAATTTAGTTTATCGAGGTAGTCTGGTGATCGATGATGATGGCTACCGCCCGAATGTAGGAATTGTAATTTGTAATCGGCAAGGCCAGGTTTTGTGGGCACGGCGTTATGGGCAGCATTCCTGGCAATTTCCTCAAGGGGGCATTAATCCGGGGGAATCACCAGAACAGGCTATGTACCGGGAACTGTATGAAGAAGTGGGGTTAGGTCGGAAAGATGTACGCGTTCTGGCCGCTACTCGTAATTGGTTGCGTTACAAATTACCCAAGCGTTTGGTGCGTTGGGATACACGACCTGTCTGTATCGGGCAAAAACAGCGGTGGTTTTTATTACAACTGCTCTGTAATGAAGAAGATATTAATGTGCAACACAGTAATACCCCGGAATTCGATGGCTGGCGTTGGGTCAGCTATTGGTATCCTGTCCGGCAGGTTGTCTCTTTTAAGCGTGATGTTTATCGGCGCGTGATGAAAGAGTTTGCTTCGGTTGTCATGCCAATGCAGGAAAGCTCATCCCTGCCACGTTCTTCGTATTCTTATCGTCGCAAAAGAAGTTAGGTGAGTTCTATGCTCATGCGCTTACGGGAAGTTGTAGAAAAAGTTGCGATGGCAACCAATCTGGCCGAAGCGCTTGAGCTATTGGTGAACGAAACCTGTTTGGCGATGAACACGGATGTCTGTTCTATCTATCTTGCTGATCATCAACGGCGGTGTTATTACCTGATGGCAACCCGAGGGTTGAGGAAACCCCGGGGAAGGGCTGTCAGTTTGGCTTTTGGTGAGGGAGTCGTCGGACAAGTTGGTCAATTGTCTGAACTGATTAATCTGGCTGATATCCGCAGCCATCCAAGTTTCAAATATTTGCCTCAAGTTAAAGAGGATAGCTTCCGCGCTTTTTTGGGCGTTCCGGTGGTTTATCGTCGCCAGTTGCAAGGTGTTTTAGTCGTTCAGCAGCAGGAACAACGCCTGTTTAATGAAACTGAAGAGTCCTTTATGGTGACGCTTGCGACACAACTGGCGGTGATCCTTGCTCAAGCTCAGACTAAGGGGTTGTTTGGGCAATATCGGCAAACCAGAATTAAAGCGTTGGCAATTTCCAATGGCATCGTGATGGCTCGGGGATGGCAAGATTGTTCCCAGCCCTCACTTGATCAAATTTTTGAAGCTTCAACCCTTGATCATGCGGCAGAACGTTCTCGTTTGATTCAGGCACTTGAAGATGCAACGGCAGAATGTCGGCGGCTCAGTAAACGTTTTACCGCTGTTTCTCAAAAAGAGAGTGCCGCGATTTTTAATCTTTATTCCTACCTTTTGAATGATCCTCAGTTGAAACAAGATCTGTTCTCCTGTGTTGAACAGGGATCTGTTGCGCAATGGGCGGTTAAACAAGTTATTGAGAAATACGCAGAACAATTTGCCAGCTTGCAGGATGCTTATATGCGGGAAAGGGCATCGGATCTACGGGCGCTTGGGCAGCGATTATTATTTCATCTTGATGATTCACTTATTGTCAGCCATCAATGGCCTGAATGGTTTATTCTGGTTGCAGATGAACTGAGTGCCAACCTATTGGCAGAAGTGCCGCAAGAAAGATTAGCAGGGGTTATTGTTCGTGATGGCGCTACCCATTCACACTCTGCCATATTGGTACGTGCAATGGGTATTCCGGCCATCATGGGGGCAGATATCCAGCCGGAACTCCTGCACAATCGTATGCTGATTCTTGATGGTTTCCGTGGAGAAGTTTTTATTGAACCTGAGCCACTGATTTCGCAGGAATATAAACAGATTATTGAAGAAGAAAAAGCACTGAGCAAACTGGCTGAGGGGGATGTTGATCAGGAAGCACGGCTCAAAAGTGGTGAACGCATTCTGGTTCAGCTTAATGCAGGTTTGAGCTTGAAATATGAGTTACAAATCAGTAACAGTATTGATGGTGTTGGACTCTATCGCACCGAAATACCCTTCATGTTGCACAGTGGTTTCCCGTCAGAAGATGAACAAAAAGCGCGTTATCAGGAGATGTTGCAATTGTTTCCCGATAAACCGGTGGTATTACGTACACTTGATATCGGTGCGGATAAACAACTGCCTTATATGCCGATTAGTGAAGATAACCCTTGTTTGGGATGGCGTGGTATACGGGTAACGCTGGATCAACCGGAGATTTTTCTTATTCAGCTTAGGGCAATGCTCAGGGCTAATGTTGATATGGGTAATCTGAAAGTCCTGTTGCCAATGGTGACGAGTGTAGAAGAAATTGATGAAGCTAAGCGATTGTTAGACAGAGCGAAAGAGGAAGTCGAGCAAATGCTGGCGTGTCAAATACCTATGCCTCAACTCGGTGTAATGATTGAGGTTCCTTCGATGATCTTCCTGTTGCCACAACTCAAAAACAGAGTTGATTTTGTGTCTATTGGCACCAATGACCTAACGCAGTATCTATTGGCGGTGGATCGGAATAACACCCACGTCGCTTCTCTTTATGATTGTTTGCATCCGGCGGTGATTCGGGCATTAAAACTGGTATTTGAAAATAGCCAACGAGCAGGTCTTACGATCAGTATTTGTGGTGAAATGGCAGGAACCCCGATGGGTGCGTTATTATTGATTGGTCTTGGCTATCGTAGCCTGAGTATGAGTGGTTGTAGTGTGCCAAGAATTAAGTATTTATTGCGTCATCTGGAGATGGCTCAGGTTGAAAAATTAATGGCCGAAATACTACAAGCTGAAACCAGCCTAAGAGTAAAGGAGCTATCAGCAACATTTATGGAGCAGCATGGGGTTGGCGGTTTGGTCAGAGGCGGCATTTAATCCGTTTAACCGCCTGTGCTATGATTCTCAATCACTTGCCTTAGGGCATTAACGCTAAATATTAAGTGGGGAAAGATGAGTAACAGCTACCTGGCATTTCCTAATATTGACCCGGTTATTTTTTCAATAGGTCCAATAGCCCTCCATTGGTATGGTTTCATGTACTTGGTTGGGTTTGTATTCGCCATGTGGCTAGCGACACGCAGAGCAGCGAAACCCAATAGTGGTTGGACGAAAAACGAAGTAGAGAACTTACTTTATGCAGGTTTTGCTGGCGTATTTGTTGGCGGCCGTTTGGGCTACGTCCTGTTTTATAATTTCCCTGCCTTTCTCGACAACCCGCTTTATTTGTTTAAAGTTTGGGACGGAGGGATGTCTTTCCACGGTGGTTTGATGGGGGTTATCTGCGCAATGTGGTGGTTTGGCCGCAGAACGAAACGCCATTTCTTACAAGTTGCCGACTTCATTGCACCGTTAGTCCCTTTTGGCTTAGGCATGGGGAGAATCGGTAATTTTATTAACGGCGAGTTGTGGGGACGCGTCACCTTGGATACGCCGTGGGCAATGCTGTTCCCAAGCTCTCGTAGTGAAGATATTGCCCTGGCTGCAACGGAGCCTTCATTGCTATCAGTACTGGAACAATATGGTGTTCTGCCACGTCACCCTTCACAACTTTATGAAATGGCGTTGGAAGGGATCGTTCTGTTCATTATTTTAAATTTATATATTCGTAAACCTCGGCCGATGGGCAGTGTTTCTGGTTTATTTTTAATTGGTTACGGTATTTTCCGGGTAATAGTCGAATTTTTCCGCCAACCGGATGCGCAATTGGGTTTATTCGACGGGATCAGCATGGGACAAATTCTTTCTATCCCAATGATTCTTGCGGGAATTTTAATGATGATATGGGCATACAAACACCAAGGTAATAAGGTACAAAAGGTAAAATGAAACAGTATCTGGATTTAATGACAAGAGTGCTTGCAGAGGGCACTCCGAAGGCAGACCGTACCGGGACGGGGACTCTCTCCATTTTCGGGCATCAGATGCGTTTCAATTTGCAGGAGGGTTTTCCGCTAGTTACAACTAAACGCTGCCATATTCGTTCAATTATTCATGAACTTCTTTGGTTTCTGAATGGTGATACCAATATTAAATATCTGCATGAAAATGGGGTGACTATTTGGGATGAATGGTCGGATGAAAATGGTGACTTGGGGCCTGTGTATGGTAAGCAATGGCGTGCGTGGGGCACCGCAGATGGCCGTCAGATTGACCAATTGAAAACCGTACTGGAACAGCTTAAAAGCGATCCAGATTCACGTAGGATCATTGTTTCGGCTTGGAACGTTGGTGAACTGGATAACATGGCATTAGCGCCATGCCACGCTTTCTTCCAGTTTTATGTCGCGGATGGCAAACTTTCCTGTCAGCTTTACCAGCGCTCTTGTGACGTATTCCTTGGCTTACCGTTCAATATTGCCAGCTATGCATTGCTGGTGCATATGATGGCGCAACAGTGTGATCTGGAAGTGGGCGATTTTGTCTGGACCGGTGGCGACACCCATCTTTATAGCAACCATATGGAGCAGGCAAATTTACAGCTCAGTCGTGAACCGCGTTCACTGCCAAAACTGGTGATAAAGCGTAAACCGGAATCACTTTTTGATTATAAATTTGATGACTTTGAAATAGTTGATTATGACCCGCATCTAGGAATAAAGGCTCCGGTTGCTATTTAGTTGTTTGATTATTAGCAATAATCTGGAGGGAGACTATTGAGTGTGAATTGTCTCCCTTTTAATTTTGATGATATAAACACAAACGTGCAGAAGTAGAGAAAAACAGCCATAAATACTATTTCTCAGAAAGTATATTTCTTAGCATATACCCGTCATCTTTCAAATTGCCTCTTTGTTGGCTGCACTCACTCACCCCGGTCACATAGTTATCTATGCTTCTGGGGACTCGCTCCCTTGCTGTCGTGATGCATTTTGAAATCCATAGGGTATATAAATAACCCGCGATTGAAGTCGAAGGCTTTTAACTGTGACTATGGCGACGAGCCTTATTGTAAAGTCAGTTCCTGACTACCAACATCAGGCGCATTTACAAATGCCCTTGTCGGAATGGCTGTTTCTGACAATTCGCGCAAGATTCCGACTGGCATTCAAGTCGCTGCGTGCGCGGAGACCAGTGTGAGGACAGTGTAGGTCAGCCAAGGGATCTCTGAAAACAGAGCGCTAGCCCGTTCTTGGACGACTACAAAATTGATTATTCTCTGTTTCTCCGGTAGTAATTGGTTAGCTTGTCGTATTCTGCGTGGGATACGATGTGTTTAATGTAACAATGCTCCATAAAAACGCTCCATTAAAAATTCGATAAAGGCCAGTAAGCGGACATTATTACCGCTAATATCGATACACCACTATTGATAGCTATATTTAAAGCAAAATTCTCAATTAATTATTCATTGGTCTTGTATTATTTATAGAATAAATTAATGGCAATAAAATTATTATATAAAGCACTTGATGTTTTCTTTGTTATATTTATGAAGCTTCTTCCTCATAGCCATATAATCTTACAATGTATGACAATAATAAGAAACAAAAATAACTATTCTCGTTGATTTTTGCGAAGCTCTACGCAATTTAAATGTAACGATAATAGATTGTTATTTTTTTATTGATGCGCTCTCGCATAAAGTTCAATTATGTATTTATTCTGTTTTTAAAATGAATAAAATGTTTTTCGAAAGGATATAAGGAATTATCAATGGGAAATAACATTAATACAATTGGCCATTATAATGTTGATAATCAATTAGGTTTTTCTTTGTTGGAATTGATGATCGTTATTGTTTTGGTTTCAATATTTTCCTTATGGGGAGTGCAGGAATGGGGCTATCACCAGGAAAGAGCCAGATTACAGGAATCAGCACAGAAGATATTGACATTTATAGCCAGGCAACAATCTTTGGCAAATTATCTGAATAAAAGGGTAATGCTGTGGTTGAAAACGGGAAAAGGCTGGTGCATAGCGCTCTCTAATTCGGGGTTGTCTGATTGTGATTTGGAAAATGTTGAGGGAATAAGTTCTCCCCATCAAGATGTTATTATCAGTTCGGCAACGAAGGATCAGATAGAATTTCATGGAATAAGAAATACGATGATACCCGCGAGTTTTACTTTAGCGAATTCCGCAGGAGAAATATCTATTATTTTTTCTTCTCGGGGTAGGATGAGATCATGTAGTAATAATAAGTTTAATCAAATTCCAGCTTGTGATTAATTATACCCTATGGATTTCAAGATGGATCGCGACGGCAAGGGAGCGAATCCCCGGGAGCATAGGTAACTATGTGACCGGGGTGAGTGAGTGCAGCCAACAAAGAGGCAACTTGAAAGATGACGGGTATATGCTTTTTTCATTAAAATAAGAGATGCTTTATTGGAATAATGAAAAATAAAAACCAATCTGGAATGACATTATTAGAAGTTATTGTAGCAATGGCTATTGGTAGTATTATCTTACTGGCAATTGCTAAAAGTTATCCTATTTTAACTAAACAAATAATGGAGTTATATCAAAGATATCGTTTAGGCTATTTTGTTAAACAAACATTACATATTATAGAGAAAGATATTCGCCGTGCTGGATATTGTCAGCATTATTGTGATGGAAAGCCAATATTCATCGATAATAAAAGTGATGAGAGTGAGGATTCATGCCTGATTATTGCATATGATCTTAACACAAATAACCAATGGGAACCGCCAGAACACAGTGAATCGGAATTCTTTGGCTATCGCCTTAGCAATAAGTCAGTAGAGTGGAAAAGAGGGGCGGGTAACTGCCAGGAAAATGGCTGGGAAAGGCTGTTTGATCCAAATGAAATAGTGGTAGATTCCTTTAAAGCTGAAAAATTACCGGCAAAAGATGGCTTAGTTTTTATCAAATTAACGTTTATTGCACATTGGTTTAAACATCCATCGATAAACTACCAATATCAGTCAGTAATACGTTTGCGCAATATCAGGGGATAAGTACCGTGGCTGAGCATTCTCCGCATGGTTGTTTTCAATATCAGCAAGGTAATGTATTGCTAATTTCAGTGCTAATATTGTTGGCAGTGAGCCTGATGATGTTAAAGGCTTTGCATCATCATCTGGATAACGCTTTAATCATGATGGTCGATGAACGCAGATATCTAAAGGCTTTTCAGCAAGCAGAATCTTCATTGGCATGGGGAATCGCTCAGTCATGGTCACTTGATGAAACAGAAGAGTGGTATTGCCAGCAACAGCAAGAATTTCATTTGACCAGTTGCTTAAAAAGGCAATCGAGTCATTTTTTTCTACTGAAAGGTATGGCTGATATGGCATCTGGGCAATCTGTCGGGTTATATCAATGGATGAAATTACTTTCTGCTAGTGGAAGAGACTCCCTTATTCCGGTAGAAAGTGGTTGGCTGGATTTTTGTCCTGAGGTAGATGTGGGATTTTGTTCATGAAGTCAGAACTTTTTTATGAGCATCAATCAGGTATGAGTTTGCCCGAAGTAATGATTGCTGTTATGGTCTTTTCGGTCTCTCTATTGGGATTAATGCGTTATCATCAGGGGTTATTATTTGGGTTTCAGCAACATTGGCAGCAATCAAAGGCGGATAAATTATCTTATGAGTATCTGGAACAATATGAATTAATCGCAGGTCAAAACCCTTTGCCAGAAATAATATTACCACCGGGGTGGCACGCTGAATTTCAGACAGCATATCCGTTGTCTGGCTGCTATCAGCTTAAAGTTATAGTGACAACACCTTATAATCAGCAAAGTAAAGCAAGCCGATGGATTTGTTCAAGTGGGAGTTCTGATGTTCAAGGTTTATCATTCTAATCAACTAGATCTTCTTAAGGAATTGATAGCAATATTGATCGGGGATAATCCACTGATTGATCCATTTGCGCAAGAAGTCATTTTGGTGCAAAGCCCAGGTATGTCACAGTGGCTGCAAATCCAACTGGCTGAAAGAATAGGCATATCAGCCAATATTTCATTTCCGCTTCCCGCTACGTTTATTTGGGATATGTTTACCAAAGTATTGCCTGATATTCCTAAAGAAAGTGCTTTTAGTAAAGATGCTATGACATGGAAATTGATGGCGTTATTGCCTCAATTGTTGCCAGAAGCGGAGTTTGTCGCGCTCAGGCATTACCTTGATCAAGATTTTGATAAACGGAAGATTCATCAATTGGCTGGGCGGGTTGCTGATCTGTTTGACCAATATCTAGTTTATCGTCCGCAATGGTTGGAAAGTTGGCAACAAGGTCAGCTTATTGATGGTTTGAGCGATAATCAGTTGTGGCAGAAAAGATTATGGCTGGAACTGACGAAATATACTCATCAGTTACAACAACCCCAATGGCATCGTGCTAATTTGTATCAGCGTTTTATTTCGACACTGGAAAATAGCCCTGAACTGGGAAATAGCCTTGAACTGAAAAATAGTCCTGAACTGAAAAATAGCACTAAGCTTTCAGCTTGTTTACCGAAACGAGTATTTATCTGTGGTATTTCTGCCTTACCACCGGTCTATTTACAAGCTTTACAGGCACTGGCACGGCATATTGATATTCACCTGATGTTTACCAATCCATGTAAATATTATTGGGGAGATATTCAGAATTATGCTTTTCTGGCAAAACTGAGTAGCCGTAAACCACGTCATTATAAGAGTAAACAGGAGCTGGAATATTTTAAAGACCCTGGTAATGCTCAATCACTGTTTAACGATGACGGTGAACAAGAAGTCAGTAATCCCTTGTTGGCATCGTGGGGACGATTGGGCCGTGATAATCTCTATTTATTATCGCAGCTTGAGCAGAGTTCGGATGTTCACGCCTTTGTTGAATTAGAACAGGATAATCTATTACATCAATTGCAAAGGGACATTCTCTATCTGGAAGATCATGCCCAAATTGGTTCAACGAAAGAGACATTTGAAAATAGCCTGCGAAAAAGAGTACTTGATCCGTTGGATCGTTCTTTGTCTTTCCATGTTTGCCATAGCCCTCAACGTGAAGTGGAAGTTTTACAGGACCAGTTATTGCGATTATTGGAAGATAATCCATCACTGACGCCAAGGGATATTATTGTGATGGTCGCGGATATTGACAATTATACTCCCTATGTTCAGGCAGTATTTGGTAATGTCTCTGCTGAACGTTATATTCCATTTGCCATTTCTGATCGTAAGGCTCGTCAGGCACATTCAGTTTTACAGGTATTTATTACACTGCTTGATTTACCTCAAAGCCGTTTTACTACGGAACAGGTTTTAGCATTGTTGGAAATACCCGCGCTGGCGAATAAATTCGACATTCATGAAGATGGTTTACGTTTATTAAGGCGTTGGGTCGAAGAGTCAGGGGTTCGTTGGGGGCTGGATGACGATAATGTAGAAGAACTCTCTTTGCCGGTAACAGGTCAGCACACATGGCGTTTTGGACTCACTCGAATGTTATTGGGTTACGCAATGGATAGTCGGTCTGGCCCTTGGAAAGAGGTATTGCCTTATGATGAATCCAGTGGTTTAGCCGCAGAGCTTGCCGGCCAATTAGCTGAACTTTTAATGCAATTGAGCTATTGGCGCAAGATTCTGGGCGAGAGCCGAACATTAACGGGCTGGTTACCTATCTGCCAGCAGTTGCTGGAGACATTTTTTGCATCAGATAGTGAAACTGAATTAGTACTGGCGATGATAGAGCAGCAATGGCAGAAAGTTATAGTCAACGGCTTGAATGCCCGTTATCAAGAAAATGTGCCATTGGTTCTATTACGAGATGAATTGGCGCTTCAGTTTGATAATGAAAAAATCAGTCAGCGTTTTCTCGCCGGATCTGTCAATTTTTGCACTCTAATGCCGATGCGTTCTATTCCCTTTAAGGTTGTCTGTTTATTGGGAATGAATGATGGTATCTACCCCCGTTCAATTCCACCGCTTGGATTTGATCTCATGGCGGAAAAAGGTCAGAGGGGAGACAGAAAACGGCGGGATGATGATCGTTATCTATTCCTTGAAGCCTTGATATCTGCCGAACAGTTTCTCTATATCAGCTATATTGGTAAATCCATTCGTGATGATACGGAATGTAATCCTTCGGTGTTGGTGAATGAATTACTGGATTATGTTTGCCAAAGTTTTTGTTTACCGGGAAATGAAGAACTGAATGTTGATCAAAGTGCTATTCATGTCAGAGAGCATCTGTTGTATCTTCATTCCCGCGTTCCATTTGCACCGGAAAATTTTATACCGGGCAGTTATCAGCAAAGCTATGCTGGGGAGTGGTTACCGGCGGCAACTGAGCAAGGTGCCGCATACGCTGAATTTTGCCAATCTATTGAAACGGCGCAAATTCAAGAAATTACACTTGATAGTTTGAGCAGTTTTTACCGCCATCCCGTTCGGTTTTTTTTCCAACGTTGCTTGAAAGTCAATTTCGTTATCGAAGAAACGGAATTACCAGAGGAAGAGCCTTTCGTTTTAGATAACTTTCAACGTTATCAGTTTAATCAGCTATTGTTGAGTGCACTAATTGAACAGCAATCGCCTGAGCCGCTTTTCAGTCGGCTTCGTGCTGCTGGCGGGTTGCCTTTTGGTGCTTTTGGTGAGGTTTATTGGTTGAAGCAACAAAAAGAGATGCAGCCTCTGGCGGATAAAATTCGTGAACAACAGATGGAAACTTTATCTATTGATTTACATCATGATTTAGGCCAAGTGATGCTGACAGGACAAATTAATAAGGCGCAACCGGATGGTTTGCTGCGTTGGCGGCCAGCCAGCTTAACAGCCAATGACGGCATGCAATTGTGGATTGAGCATCTGGCTTACTGTCTTGCCGGGGGGGAGGGTGAAAGCCGCAGTTATGGGCGTGATGGCAGCGAATGGCGTTTTGCTTCTGTGTCTTCAGAACAAGCGAAAGATTATCTGAATCAATTGATTGAAGGTTATCAACGAGGAATATCAGCGCCTTTGCCACTGTTTTGTAAAAGTGGTTGGGCGTGGCTTTCAACATGTGTGAATAAAGAAACAAGTGAGATTGATGGTAGCGATGGAATTCAATCAAAAGCTGACAGCCAGCTATTGAAGGCATGGCTTGGAGATCAGGGACGTACAGGCGAAGGGGATGATCCTTATATTCAGCGGGCTTTCAGGCAAATCGATGAATCATTTTTAGCAAAACTTAAACAGGAAGCGCTCAATTATTTGTTACCGATGGCGCTAAATCAGAAACATAGGGAGAATATCGGATAATGCATAAACATTTTGTTCGCATAATTACTGTAATGTTCCTGCTCTTTTGGGGAACGGTAAGTTATGCGCAAACATCACAGTGGCAGCGACTGCAAGAGACAATTTATAAAAGCGAAAATGATCATCGTCAGTATCAAGGAATCAGATTGGCAAACAATATGACGGTCTTGCTGGTATCTGATGAGAAGGCAACCAAATCTCTGGCAGCGGTAGCAATTCCGGTTGGTAGTATGGAAAACCCTGACAGCCAGCTTGGGCTTGCACATTATCTGGAACATATGGTTCTGATGGGATCTGAGCGTTACCCACAGTCAGGTGATTTATCTGAATTTTTGCAAAAGCATGGTGGTAGCTATAATGCCAGCACAGCTTCTTACCGCACGGCTTTTTACCTTGAAGTAGAAAATGAGGCGTTGGCTCAGGCTACAGATCGTCTGGCTGATGCTCTGGCAGAGCCGTTACTTAATCCGGTGAATGCAGATCGGGAGCGAAACGCCGTTAATGCAGAGCTGACAATGGCGCGTTCTCGTGATGGGATGCGGGTGGCTCAAATACGGGCAGAAACCCTGAATCCTAAGCATCCCAATGCTCGTTTTTCTGGTGGTAATCTAGAAACATTGAAAGATAAACCAGGAAGTAAATTACAGACAGAACTGGTGGATTTCTATCAGCGTTATTATTCAGCCAATCTGATGAAAGGTGTCATTTACGGTAACCAACCTATCGATAAACTGACTCAAATCGCTGTTGATACTTTTGGTCGGATACCTGACAGAAAAGCGAGCGTGCCGCTGATTACTGTTCCGGCAGTAACGGAAAAAGAGAAAGGGATTATCATCCATTATGTTCCTGCCCAACCGCAAAAGGCATTGCAATTAGAGTTCAGTATTGACAATAACAGTGCTGATT
This sequence comes from Photorhabdus hainanensis, assembly GCF_018448965.1. Taxonomy (NCBI): domain Bacteria; kingdom Pseudomonadati; phylum Pseudomonadota; class Gammaproteobacteria; order Enterobacterales; family Morganellaceae; genus Photorhabdus; species Photorhabdus hainanensis. The sequence continues at coordinate 72,153 of NZ_RCWD01000008.1, forward strand.
TCCGCAGTAAGACTGATGAATATCTCGGTTATATGATAGGCAATCGTAGCCTGAATACATTATCAGATTGGCTACAAACTCAAGGACTAGCGGAAAGTATCAGTGCTGGTGCGGAGCCTATGGTTGATCGCAACAAGGGTATCTTTTTTATTTATGTGACGTTGACAGATAAAGGGCTTGCGCAACGAGATCAGGTTATTGCGGCCATTTTTGCCTATATTAATTTGTTAAAACAAAAAGGCATCCAGAAAAGTTATTTTGATGAGATCGCAAAGGTTTTGAATCTGTCTTTCCGATATGGCTCCATTGTTCGTGATATGCACTATATCGAATGGTTATCGGATGCTATGTTGCGAGTTCCTGTTTCTAATGTACTCAATGCTGGTTATTTGGCTGATAACTATGACCCGGAAGCAATCGCCAACCGGCTTGCCGAGTTGACGCCTGAAAATGCAAGAATCTGGTATATCAGCCCAAAAGAGCCGCACGATAAACAGGCCTATTTTGTTCAGGCGCCTTATCAGGTTGATCGAATCACATCACAGCAACGAATGGAATGGCAGCAGTTAGAGGCGCGGATGAATTTTTCTTTGCCTGTGCCAAATCCTTATATTCCTGACGATTTGAAGCTGATAAAAGCAGGTAAGAGTCAAAAACATCCAGAGATGATCCTTGAACAGCAGAATGTCCGCCTGCTCTATATGCCGAGCCAATATTTTGCTGATGAGCCTAAGGCCAGTATTACGCTTGATTTACGTAATGCGAACAGTTTGGATAGCGCCCGTGAGCAGGTGATTTCCTCTTTGCTTGATTATTTAGCAAATCTTTCCCTTGACCAGCTTAGTTATCAGGCTTCTGTTGCCGGAATGAATATTTCTACTAGTTCATCACAGGGACTGCAACTGGGAGTAAGTGGTTACACTCAAAATCTATCGGCGCTTTTAACCTCTTTAATCAGTAATTACATGGCGTTCACCCCAACAGAGGATCAACTGTCACAAGCTAAGTCTTGGTATCGTGAGCAGATAGCGGTTTCTAATAACGCTAAAGCTTATGACATGGCTATGCAGCCGTTGAGGCGCCTTTCTGTGGTGCCTTACACTGAGCAGTCCACTCGTTTAAAAGCGCTGGAGACTATCACAGTTCAGGATATTGTTACGTATCGTCATGAAATGATAAAAAATGCTGCTTTGCAAATGATGATAATTGGGAATTTGACCGAACAGCAGAGCAAAGTGATTGCTGAATCTGCCCATAATCAATTGGCCAATCAAGGAAATGACTGGTGGATTGGGAATAAGGTGGTGATTGATAAAAATTACCCGGTTAATTTCCAGCGTGTTGGCAGCAGTACAGATGGTGCTTTAGCCGAGGTTTATATTCCGACGGGTTATAACCGTATAGAAGGCTATGTTTATTCCAGTCTGTTAAGCAATATGCTCCAGCCGTGGTTCTATGAGCAGTTAAGGACAGTAGAACAACTAGGGTATGCGGTGTTTGCTTTCAATACCAGTGTGGGGGAACAGTGGGGATTAGGGTTCCTGCTACAAAGTAATAGTAAACAGCCAAAATATTTGAATCAGCGTTATCAGGATTTTTATCAAAACGCCGGTAATAAATTGAAAGCGATGTCTCAAGCTGATTTTGAACAGTACAAGAGTGCGCTGATTAATGAAAAGCAGCAACCACCCCAAACTTTCTATGACGAAGTTGCCCGCTTCTCTGGTGATTTCAGCCGCAATAACTTTAATTTTGATAGCAGAGATAAAATGCTTGAGATACTAAAGAAAACTACACAGCAGCAATTGATTAATTTCTATCGGAATGCGGTAATCAAACATCGGGGACTGTCATTGATTTCACAAGTGATTGGTAAATCAGGGAACTTGGATGGATATGCGAAATTGAAAGGTTGGAAAACCTATCAGAATGTGACTGAATTTCAGAAACGGTTACCTGTTGAGGTAAGAGAGCAGTGATCACAGAGACATCTGTTCACAGGCTTAATGTATTAACTCTGCCGCTGAATGGTCAGCGGCTGATCGAAGCATCAGCTGGGACGGGTAAAACCTACACTATCGGTATCTTATATCTGCGTCTTCTGCTTGGGCTGGGGAAAGATGCCGCTTTTTCACGACCTTTGAGCGTGGAAGAAATTTTGGTGGTCACTTTTACTGAGGCAGCAACAAATGAGTTACGTGGGCGTATCCGTGAAAATATTCATAAACTTCGCCTTGCTTGTATTCGAGACGAAGTAGAAGATACAGAACCTGCCTATCAACAACTATTGGATGAAATCCCGGATAAAGGACAGGCGGCTATCTGGTTACTGGCCGCAGAGCGGCAAATAGATGAAGCCGCGATTTATACCATTCATGGTTTTTGTCAGAGAATGTTGGCGCATAACGCTTTTGAATCAGGGATCTTGTTTGAACAGACATTAATTCAGGATCAACAGCCATTAGAACGGCAGGGGTGTGCCGATTTCTGGCGGCGCCACTGTTATCCATTGCCGTTATCAATGGCACAGGTAATCAGCCAGGAGTGGAGTGGGCCGGAAGCCTTGTTGGCTGAATTACACCCTTATTTACAAGGGGATATGCCATATATCGTTAATGAACCGGACAGTGATGAAACACTGTTAAGTCGCCATGAAAAAATTACCCAGTTGATCAGCGATGTTAAATACCAATGGAATGAAGTTGCCGGAGAGTTGCACGATTTAATTGCGGGTTCTGGTGTCGATAAAAGAAGTTACAGTAGTAAGCACTTACCAAATTGGCTGAATAGTGTCACGGATTGGGCTCAGGCGCCTACAGAGGATTATCTGTTGCCAAAAGCGTTGGAGAAATTCCGGCAGTCGGTATTAGCAGAGAAGACAAAAAAAGGTGAGGTACCTGAACATTCACTTTTTGTTGCAATAGATGACTTGTATAAGCAACCACTTACTTTACGTGATTTGATTATTTCCAGAGCTATTATTGAGATTCGCCAATCAATCCGTCAGGAAAAATTAACACGTGGTCAGATGGGGTTTGATGATTTACTAACCCGCCTTGATGATGCTCTGAAAGGCCCCGGCAGCGATTTGCTTGCTGAGACTATTCGTCGGCGCTATCCGATTGCGTTGATCGACGAATTTCAGGATACCGACCCACAGCAATACCGGATTTTTCATACCATTTATGGCATTCAGCCTGAAAATGGATTGTTGTTCATTGGTGATCCCAAGCAAGCTATTTATGCATTTCGCGGCGCAGATATTTTCACTTATATTCGCGCCCGCTCTCAGGTAAGTGCTCGCTATACTCTGGAAACAAATTGGCGCTCTGCTTACTCAATGGTACAGGCAGTAAACAAACTGTTTATGCGGTCGGAAAATCCATTTTTGTTTGAGCAGATCCCTTTCATTGAAGTCTCTGCGGCAGAAAAAAACCGAGAGTTCTCTTTTAGCTATGATGGTGAAGGACAGGCCGCGCTGAATTTCTGGTTACAACCGGGAGAAGGCGTTTCTACCGGAGATTATGAGCAAACGATGTCACGGCTCTGTGCTGCGCAAATTCGAGATTGGTTGCAGGCGGGTAGTGAAGGGCGGGCTTTGTTACATAAAAGTGAGGGTTCTCGGCCTGTGACGGCGGCTGATATTACGATTTTGGTGCGTAGCAGAAAGGAAGCTACACTGATTCGTAATGCACTTAACCTGCTATCTATCCCTTCCGTATTTCTTTCTAACCGAGAAAGTGTATTTGCTACCGCAGAAGCCAAGGATATTCTCTGGTTACTGCAAGCGGTGTTATCACCGGAGAAAGAGCGAGTTTTGAGAAGTGCGTTGGCGAGTGGTTTATTTGGTCTGACTGCCTGTCAGATAGACAAGTTGAATCATGATGAAAAGAGATGGGATCAGTTAGTTGATGAATTTGATGGCTACTTTCGTCTGTGGCAACGCCGTGGTGTGTTGCCTATGTTACGAGCGGTAATCGCCAACCATCATATTGCTGAGAATTTGCTTGCCAGTTATGGCGGTGAACGGCGTTTGATGGATGTAATGCATATTGGTGAGTTGTTGCAGGAGATATCTTTACAACTTGATAGTGAACATGCCGTCACCCGCTGGTTGGCTCAACAAATTTCTCACCCTGATCCACAATCTGAAAACCAGCAGATGCGGCTGGAAAGCGATCGTCATTTGGTACAAATTTGCACTATCCATAAATCTAAAGGTCTGGAATATCCGCTGGTATGGTTGCCATTTATCTGTAATTTCAGGGAGCAGAAGCGGGCGATATATCATGACCGTACAAGCTTTAATGCTTGCCTTGATATCTTTCCTGACGACGAGACGATTGAGCTGGCGGAACAAGAGCGATTGGCAGAGGATTTGCGTTTACTTTATGTCGCATTGACGCGTTCTGTTTACCATTGCAGTGTCGGCGTGGCTCCGCTGATAAAAGGCAATAAGAAAAAGATCGGCGATACTGATCTGCATCAGTGCGCTCTAGGCTACCTGTTGCAAAAGGGAGTAAAAGGGGATGCTGATTTTCTGGCAACATCGCTTAAAGAATTAAGTGGGGATGGCATCGTTGTATCATCAATTAATGAGACAGATGGTCATCCCTGGCAATTGCAAAGTAAAAATGATTTAGTCCTATCGGCTAGGCAATTTAAACGCAGAGTTCAGGATGAGTGGCGTATTACCAGTTATTCTGGTTTACGAAACTCTGTGGTTCATCGTGGTAATGCTTCTGCTTATTTTGCTGGAGAAGAATCTATTGACGTGATTGTCCAGTCTATTGCGCCAAAGCTTGATGTTGATGCTAGTGGTGAAAAGCAGTTAGCAGAACAACCTGAAATGACGCCACATACATTCCCCCGGGGAGCCTCCGCGGGGACTTTTTTACATGCTATTTTAGAAGAAATTAGTTTCAGCCAACGACCTGATGAAAAATGGTTGGCAGAACAACTGCAATCAGCCGGATTTGATGAACGCTGGAGTGGGACGTTACAGCAATGGATAACCGACATTTTTACCATTCCATTGAATGATGAAGGAGTGCAACTGGCAAAAATTCCGCTGCATCATCAACAGGATGAAATGCAGTTTTATCTGCCTGTTGAGCAACTTTTGCGATCTCAGGAATTGGATATGGTAATGCGTCGTTATGACCCGATTTCTGCTCGTTGCCCCCAACTGGAATTTCAGCAGGTGAAAGGAATGCTGAAAGGGTTTATTGATTTGGTCTTCTGTTGGCAAGGCAAATTCTACGTGCTGGATTACAAATCAAACTGGTTGGGGGAAGAGAGTCAATCTTATACCCGCCAGGCAATGGAAATAGCCATGATTGAGCATCGCTATGACCTGCAATATCAACTTTATACACTGGCATTACATCGTTACTTACGTCACAGGTTGGCTAATTATGACTACCAACAACATTTCGGCGGTGTGATTTATCTGTTTCTCAGGGGGATAGATAAACAACAGCCGGGGAATGGTATTTTCAATTGTCGGCTATCGGCTGAATTTGTTGATGCTTTGGATCTGCTTTTCAGTGGTAATGAACAGTCTGAAAAAGAGAAAAATTGATGATTTCGTTATTACAACAGGCAGTAAACCTCAGGCTTTTGCGTTCATTGGACTTACAGTTTGCTCATACATTGATTGAGGATAAAGATCCTGTTTTGTTGTTGGTGATGGCGTTGTTGAGCGCTGAAACTGGTACTGGGCATGTTTGTCTGCCGGTTAATCGGATAACGCCAGAATATTTTTTTGATGGGCGACATCGTGAATTTGCAGAGCAATTATGGCGAGCTGCGGGAAAACCTGATGAGCAGAGTTTGCTGATAGCGCTGGAAAATTGTGCTGCGGTTAGTGATGGGCTTCAACCAACGCCTGTGGTGCTTTCCCATGACCGGCTTTATTTGCAGAGAATGTGGCAAAGTGAATGTCAGGTGGCGGCTTTCTTTTCCGGCAATCAACCAACCGATAATATTCAGGAACAGCAACTGAGAACTGTTTTAGATGAATTATTCATGCTGCCTGAGGAAACGGTGGACTGGCAAAAGGTGGCTGCGGCTGTCGCGGTGACTAGCAGAATTTCGGTTATCTCTGGCGGACCGGGAACTGGGAAAACAACGACAGTTGCTAAGTTATTGGCTGCCTTAATCAAACTTAATCCTGATAAAAAGCAGGTTATCCAACTGGCGGCTCCGACTGGAAAAGCGGCCGCCAGATTGACCGAATCTCTTAATAGCGCGGTCAGAAAATTGCCTCTGACGGAGAAACAGTTTGCATATATGCCGGATCAGGCGCAGACGATTCATCGCTTGCTAGGAGCGCAGCCTGATAGCCAGCGATTACGCTATGACCGAGATAATCCACTGAGTTTGGATGTGCTGGTGGTGGATGAAGCTTCAATGGTGGATTTACCCATGATGGCTAGGTTGATTGATGCATTGCCACCGAAAGCAAAAATTGTTCTGCTTGGTGACCGAGATCAATTGGCATCAGTGGAGGCTGGAGCGGTGTTGGGTGATATTTGCCGTTTTGCAGAACTGGGATACAGCATAACGAGGGCGCAACAGTTAAGTAGATTAACGGGATGTCGGTTAGATGCTGGTGATCAGCAAAATATCCCAGAAGTTCGTGATCGTTTGTGTCTTCTACGTAAAAGTTATCGCTTTAATATGGATTCGGGGATTGGTCAATTGTCTGCGGCAGTTAATCAGGGAAAGAGTCGACAGGCTCTCTCTATTTTGCAGCAACCGTTGAAGGATATCTGTTTTTACCCATTGTCTGACGATGAAGATTATCAGCGATTGCTGACAGAAACGGTATCGGGTTATCACGCCTATTTGCGTCTGGTGGCAGAGCAGGCAGCAGTCAAAGAGATTTTAGATGAATTTAACCGCTATCGTTTGTTGTGTGCTCTTAGAGAAGGGCCGTTTGGCGTCAGTGGGCTTAATGAGCGTATAGAACAGCTATTACATCGTCAGGGGCTTATTCGTCGCCCTGTCGGGACTTTCAGTCGAGGTTACGCAGGCAGGCCCATCATGATATCGCGTAATGACAGCACACTGGGTCTGTTTAATGGTGATATCGGTATTATGCTTAGAGACGAAAATCATGAACTGCGAGCTTATTTTCAGTTGCCTGATGGACAGATTAAAGGAATCCAGCCAAGTCGTTTGCCACAACATGAAACTGCATATGTGATGACCGTACATAAATCACAGGGCTCAGAATTTGATCACACAGCTTTGGTATTGCCGACGCAGTTTGTGCCGGTTGTCAGCCGTGAATTGGTCTACACAGCGATAACCCGTGCCAGAGAAAACCTGACCCTTTATGCACATGAAGCGGTATTGCGTCAGGCAATCCAGACGCCAACTCAAAGGCGAAGCGGGCTAGTAGAGCGGCTTAGCTTACCGGTGGATTAACTCTTGCTCTGATAAACGGACTTGTGTAAAAAAATTTATATATTAATGATGTTGCCATATCTTCTCTGACATTTTTTTGATCGTGATTTGTTCGGTTGTTGGATGGGCTTTTAAGCCCGACAATCAGATCATTAATGCCTTTAATGAGATTTCTGATTTGCCGTGCTGACTTCGGTAAATACGCCTTTTTGTTTTTGTAAAAAGTTATCGGTTAGGTGATTAAAAAATTCTCGTGCAGTGAACTAGAGATTACATTGACCTATGCAAGATAAATGTATCTTAAACCTACCTATGCCAAATTTTTGTTATTTTTCAATTGAAATATCTTTTCTTAGTCCTTCATGTTGATTGATTGTGAGTCGTAATCGTTCAGTCAGCAATACCGAATAGTTTCATCGTGATGTCTATATACTGATCGATATCTTAATTTCACCGATTCAAAAGATTCAAAAATAGTTGCAATGACTGAATCAAATTGTTGATGTTTGTATTTTGTTATCAATGTAAACAAAAAAATTATAAATTTAATAAATTTTAATATTATTGTGTGGTTAATGTCACAGTTTGTGAATATATTAAATGAAATTTATTATTATTTGATGATATAAACGCCTAATTATATGAATTGTGATTTGTTTACTAAACGGATTGCGGATATGTCTGGATAGCTTACTAGGGGTGAGATGAATATCCAGATGTTTGATTTAAAGGATAAAGTTGTCTGATGCAGGATAATGAAATGAGTACTGAGTCACCCCACTCTTCTCCGGAGCTGGATACCGGCTTGATTTGCCTGGCTATGTTGGCCAGGTTTCACAATATAGCGATATCGACTGAACAACTTTCACACGAATTTTCCACTTCCGACCAAGGTCTTACCTTGAAGGAGCTGCTGCTGGCCGCTCGTCATTCAGGGCTGAAAGCCAAGGTTGTAAACACAACACTTGTCAGACTTGAACATACTCCCTTGCCCGCTATTGCCATTGACCGGGATGGAAAGTTTTTTATTTTGGCTAAGCTGGACAAAGAACAGGCCCTGATTCAGGACCCACGTTCGGCGCGTCCCGAAGTTATCAGCTTCGAGCAGCTTGAGCAGCGTTGGACAGGGCAACTGGTGCTTGTGCGTTCCAGTAACGGTTTGCCCGGAGAGACTTCACGCTTTGACTTCACCTGGTTTATCCCGGCTATCGTCAAATATCGCAAGTTGTTGGGGGAAGTTTTGCTAGGGTCTTTTGCCTTGCAGTTGTTTGCCTTGGTGACGCCGTTGTTCTTTCAGGTGGTTATGGACAAAGTACTGGTGCACCACGGCCTAACCACACTGGATGTTGTCGCGGCAGGATTGCTGGGCATCATGCTGTTCGAGTCGGCTCTGAGCGGTTTGCGTAGCTATGTGTTTGCTCATACGACCAGCCGTATTGATGTGCAGTTGGGATCGAATCTTTTTCGGCACTTGATTAATCTGCCGCTGGCTTACTTCCAGGCCAGGAGAGTCGGTGATTCTGTGGCTCGTGTACGCGAACTGGAAAACATCCGCAGCTTCCTTACCGGCAACGCCATTACCTTGATGCTCGATGTGCTTTTTTCTCTGGTGTTCATCCTTGTGATGTTCTATTACAGCGGCTGGCTGACTCTCGTTGTGGTGTTATCATTGCCGCTCTATGCACTTGTTTCGGGGTTGGTTACCCCTCTCTTGCGTAAGCGATTACAGGATAGCTTCACACGCAACGCTGAGAATCAGGCATTCCTTGTCGAAACGGTCAATGGCATCGATACCCTAAAGTCAATGGCGGTTGAACCGCAGGCCATTCGCAAGTGGGACAATCAACTGGCGGCTTATGTTGCCGCAGGTTTTAAAACACAGACCTTATCTACTCTCGCTAATGAAAGCGTCTCGCTTATTGGCAAGTTAGTGACGGTCGCCACACTCTGGCTCGGCGCCCGTCTCGTGATAGAGGGGCAGCTGTCGGTGGGGGAACTGATCGCATTCAATATGCTGGCTGGCCGTGTCAGCGGCCCGATCATGCGCCTGGCGCAACTGTGGACCAGCTTCCAGCAGACCGGGGTCTCGGTGCAACGTCTGGGTGACATCCTCAATTCCCGTACTGAATTGTCTCAGGCTACACGTAGCACAGTACCGCCGCTCAAGGGGCGGGTAGAGTTCGAACAGGTGCATTTTCGTTACCGGGCTGATGGTTCTGAGGTGTTGCACGGCGTCAATTTGGTCATTGGCGCGGGAGAAATCATTGGCGTGGTGGGCCGCTCCGGTTCCGGCAAAAGTACTCTGACCCGTTTGTTGCAGCGGCTCTATGTTCCAGAGCGCGGACGGGTCATGGTCGATGGCATGGACCTGGCATTGGCTGATGTGTCCTCGCTGCGCCGGCAGATTGGCGTGGTGTTGCAGGACAATATGCTATTCAACCGCAGCATTCGTGAAAACATTGCCTTGAGCGATCCGGGGGCGCCGCTCGAAGTGGTTATGCACGCCGCCCGCATGGCTGGCGCCCATGAATTCATCCTTGAACTGCCCGAAGGTTACGACACCATTGTGGGTGAGCACGGCGCGTCACTTTCGGGCGGTCAGCGGCAACGGGTAGCCATTGCCCGAGCTTTGATCGGCAATCCTCGCATTTTGATTTTTGACGAGGCGACCAGTGCGCTGGACTACGAGTCTGAACGGGTGGTGCAGCAGAACATGCAAAGCATTTGCAAGGGGCGTACGGTCATCATTATCGCTCATCGGTTGTCCGCTGTACGCGACGCGCATCGTATCCTTGTGATGGATCGCGGGCAGATCGTTGAACAGGGAGCCCACGCCGAGTTACTGGCGCGTCAGGACGGCCACTATTCACGATTGTATCGAATGCAGCAAGGCTGAAAGGCTTCCATTTCCAGAACGTACGATGAAAACGCTAATAACGTAATCAATGGTTAATAACACAATCAGAGGTAGATGTGACCAAGATAAACATACTCCGATTCAAGGAAAATAACGTCGAATGAGCGCCACCCTTTCCTTATTGCAGCGTTATCGTCACGCATGGCGTGAGTCTTGGCGCCAACGTAAAAACATGGACGTGTCGCCGCGACTTGCTCATGAATTACAGTTTTTACCGACGGCTTTGGAGTTGCAGGAAACACCTGTTCACCCAGCGCCGAGGATTTTCACCTGGGGCATTATGGGTTTCGCTGTATTGGCGTTGCTCTGGGCCTACATCGGTAAAATCGAGGTAGTGGCTATCGCTCCGGGAAAGGTTGTTCCCAATGGCAAGACCAAGTTGATTCAACCCAGTGAAACGGCGGTGGTCAGAGCGATCCACGTTAATGACGGTCAGACGGTGAAAGTTGGTGAATTGTTAGTCGAGCTCGACCCGACGGCGGCGAGCGCCGACGTCAGCCGGATTCAGAGCGAGCTGTTGGCTGCTCGTATCGACAGTGCGCGGAGTGCCGCCATGCTCGACGCGATCAATCAACAAAAGTCGCCGGCTTCGCTGGTAGGAACGATTGCCAATGCCAGCCCTGAGCAGGTGCTCAGTGCCCAACGCTGGCTTCAAGGACAATATCAGGAATACCGCAGCAACCTGGAGTTGGTGGATGCAGAAATTCTCCAACGCAGCGCCGAAATCCAGTCAGCCCAATCTCAGGTGGCTAGCCTGCGAAAAACGCTGCCGATTGCTACGCAGTTGGCCAAGGATTACCAACGGTTATTGACGAAACAGTATGTGTCGCGGCATGAATATCTGGAAAAAGAGCAGACGCGACTGGATTTGCAACGCCAGTTAAGCGTACAACAGGCCAGTGTCTTGCAGTACACCGCCGCTCAGGACGAGGCGCGGCGTCGGCGTGAAACTGTTGTCGCGCAAAATCGTCGCGCTATGCTCGACTTGCAACAGGAAGCCAACAAAAAAGCAGCGACCTTGGTTCAGGAGCTGGCGAAGGCCCGTTATCAGGAAACCCTGACCAGTCTTAAAGCCCCGGTGGCCGGCACAGTTCAACAACTCGCTATCCATACCGTTGGTGGCGTGGTGACACCAGCTCAACCGCTGATGGTCATCGTCCCCGCGGACCAACCGGTAGAAGTGGAGGCCATGTTGGAAAACAAGGATGTAGGTTTCGTCCATGTTGGTCAACCGGTCACCGTCAAGGTGGAAACTTTTACTTTCACCAAGTACGGCACCGTTGACGGCGAAGTGCTCAACGTATCGAACGACGCCATCGAGGACGAAAAGCGTGGACTCATCTATAGCAGCCGGATTCGCTTGAAGTCTGATCACGTGCTGGTCAATGGTCAGCGAGTCCCACTGGCTCCGGGCATGTCGATCACGGCAGAAATAAAAACCGATCAACGTCGAGTGATCGATTACTTCTTGAGCCCATTGCAGCAGCATCTGGATGAAAGTTTGAGAGAACGGTGAGAGAACGGAGGTTCGTGAGGGCAGCTCTGTGAACCCAGTTCGCCATACTCACCGTTTTCCGGGTTTGAGATAAATGACCGTTAATGTTTTTAGCAGCCTTACTTTATTTGGAGTGATGAAATGAAAGTATTACGTATACACGAAAGGTTAAAAAACTGGCGCAATATGATTATTTTCATGAGCTGCACCTTGTTAATGGCATGCTCTAAGCCGATGGATATATATAAACCGATTGATGTGTCGCATTCGGGGCAATCTGTCAAGATTGATTTTGAAATCAGCGAGGTTAGAGAGTATCGGGTTTCCCTGTTATTTGCGATTGGGGATAGTCAGGAGGAAAAAGAAAGACGATCTGAGTTATTCCGTGCTCATGTTGATGGAGTTGCCATACCTATTACTTTTCGTCTGGTTAAAGACGGCAAAGTTCTTTTTGACGAGGAAATAAACACAGTGGGTGCAACGCTGATGCATACCGTCCATTATAAAGAGAAAAAGATAGATACGGCGGTACGTACTATTGACATATTTCAGTTCACTCCCGGACATTACTCGATGGTGATTACCACCCTGGAAGATGTGCCAGCTTTTAATGGCATTGAGAGCTTTGTACATATTACGGATAGTGTATTCAATGGTCAGATCTACAATCTGTTATAGCAGCTCTATTCCCAGAGTTGAGAAGTAGATAATATTAATCCGGTGGCGATTTTGATCAAGTCTAAATTCAGTAATTATGTGCCTTTAGTAGGCATGTCATTAGACGCCAATTTAATAATGCTTATTGAAAGTACAAACAAAGAAAATATCAAAGTTTGGAGTGATGTGATGAGAGTATTACAGGTACATCAAAGGTTCAAACACTGGCGAAAAATGATTGTTTTTTTAAGTTTCGCCTTATTATCGGCATGCTCTAAGCACATTGATGCTATACGCAAACCAATTGATGTGTCGCATTTAGGGCAATTTGTCGAGATTAACTTTGAACTTAATAAGCGCAAGGCTGGGGATTATCAGTTTGCCCTGCTGTTTGCTACCACGGATGATTATGATGAAATGAAAAGGAGATTTAAGTTGTTCGGGAATATTGATCATGATGGGGTTGCAATCCCCATTTCGTTCCGTCTAGTTAAAGATGGTAATATTTTTTTTGACAAGGAAATAAACGTAGTGAGGCTTGATGGTGTGCAAGCCTTCTATTATGAAGAGAGAAGGATAAATACGGCTGTGCGAGAAATTAAAACACTTTCGTTACCCCCTGGGCGTTATTCTGCTGTCATTACCACCTTGGAGGATGTGCCAGCTTTTAATGGTATTCAGAGTTTTGTAGAGCTTGCGTATTTTAATCCGAAGATTTAAGAAGATTTAAAATGGTATCGATATAAACAATGAAAATACCAAGGTGTGGAGTGACGTGATGAAAATATTACAGGTACACGAAAGATTTAAAAACTGGCGCAACATTATTATTTTTCTGAGTTGCATTTTATTAGTGGCATGTTCTGAGCCCATTAATATATACAGACCGATTGACGTATCGCATTCTGATCAGTCAGTTAAGATTGATTTTGAAATCAGCAAGAAGGGCGATTATCAGTTTGCCCTGCTGTTTGCTACTGGGCGTAGTTTTGGTGAAATGCAAAGGCGGGATAAGTTGTTCGGGAGTATTGATAAGGACGGGGTTGCAGTCCCCGTTTCGCTTCGTTTGGTTAAAGACGGCAAGGTTTTTTTTGACGAGAAAATAAATGCTGTGGGGTACGGTTGGGGGCGTACCGTCTATTACAAAGAGAGAAGTATAAATACCGCGGTGCGCGATATTGAAATACTGGAGTTACCCCCCGGACGTTACTCTGCGGTAATTACAACACTGGAAGATGTGCCTGCTTTTAATGGCATTCAGAGTTTTGTACAGCTCACGTATTTTAATCCGAAGATTTAGGAAGGTTTAAAATGGTATCAGTATATACCCTATACACTTTAATTTTCCATTCGCAAGATGGAAGCAGTCTATTATCTCCCTGCGTCATAGAGAGATAATAAATGCATATTGAAGTACGACAAGTATAAACAAAGGAAATATCAAAGATGGCAAAGAACTATACCGTAACATATAAAGTTGCTCCGATGGGAGCGAAATATATTTATCAGGCAGATAAAGGAAAACACAAAGCTGGAGACGTACATTCTTCATTTGGCGGTCATATGTGGTATGTTTTAAGTGACGGGAACGGAAATGAAAAAAGTTACGGTTTCGAGTCAAAGTATGATCAAATGTATGGCGAAGGGCAAGTAACCCATCATGATAATGCGGCCTACCAACAAACCTCTTATGAAGTCACCATCGCGTTGACTGAAGATCAGTACAACAAGTTAGACGAATTTTCAAAAGATCCACAGTCAGTTGGATTTGATCGTACACGCTATAGGCTGCTCAATAACAGTTGTGTAGATTTCGTGTTTTTCTCTTTAAAGTCCATTGGATACAATGATAAAGGTTCTGAAGGAGAACCGGTGCCTAATCATAATGTTGTTCCTTTGACCGACATGTTAAAATCTAATGGAGCTCAAATTATTCGTAATAACCTGATTCGTAATGGTGAGCATTATGAAAAAAGGGTTGTCCCTCTATCTCCATGGCTTAGACCAGAATGGATTGCCCCAGTGCCAGAGGATAATTCCCATTCACCATCGACAAATTTGATTAACATTGATATCAAGCCCTCGCCACAACCCCAGCGGCAGATTCAGGGAGAAAGTAAGGCTCAGCAGGATGTCACCAACGGTTATATCCAAAATTCAGCGACCCATAAAATATTCACCCTCGCGGGCATTCTCAATAAAACCGATTTCGCTTCAACACAGATGGCTAGCCTTGCCACAGGCGGCATTCGTCCCGGTGAAATGCAGCTCGACCCTAATGTCCGGCCCAACGCCTATTTATCGCAGTTCTACCTCGACCTGACCTTGAACAGCAATAAACAGGATACCAGCCTGCGCAACGCTGTGACGTTGAACGGCTTGTCGGCGATGACAACGTTTAACACTTATGTTGACCCGCTGTTATTGGATCTGAGCGGCAATGGTGTGCACATGACTGACATTCGTGACGGTGTGCTGTTCGACATGGACAACAGTGGCACGCTTAAGCGCAGCGGCTGGGCAGATCGCAATACCGGAATACTGGTGATCGATGATGGTAGCGGTCAGATAAAAAATGCCAGCCAGATGTTTTCCGAATACTACGGTGGCAAGGCTGGGATAAACGGCGCTGCTGGCGAAAAAAAATTCAAGGATGGCTTCGGTGCTTTAGCCAGTGAAGATGCCAATAAAGACGGAGTGATTGATCAGACTGACCCGATCTGGAGCAAGCTGCGGGTTTGGGTCGACAGTACCCGCGATGCGAAAGTCGGTGTAGGCGAACTCAAGACACTGGCGGAATTGGGTATTACCCAGATAAACGTCCGGGCTTCGAACAAAACGGAAGTCCGTGATGGGAATAAAGTTGTTGCCAGTGGATCGTTTACTATCAAGGGTAAAACTCAGGAAATGCTGGCCGTTGATTTTCTTGGTGATACCGTTAGCAACACCCTGAGCACTCAGGGGGTTGGTACGAAAGTGACTTCCACCACCAACGATATCACTACCACGGCTTACGCCAGCCAGAGTGAAACAGGTGAAACCCTAAATGCTGAGCAACTGGGAGTCAGCAATCTGTACGGTGGCAGCGGCAATGATACGTTGATTGCGGCAAAAACTGGTAGCTGGCTGGTCGGGGGCGCAGGGAGCAATACCTATGTCGGTGGTACCGGCGATGACGTTTTTGTTATCAGCGCTTCTGACGATACGAAAAACATTCACGGCAATGGCGGGCACGATACGGCGATCATTGTCGGCAAAAAAGGCGTGGAGCTGAACATGGCTCAAGCCGGTTTAACTATGGCTCAAGGCGGGAGCGGCAGTGATGTAATCAGAAGCGGCGGAGCCAACGGTGTCTTTATCAAGGGTGGTTCCGGTGATTCGGTTCTGGTCGGTGGCATGGGTAATGACGTCTTGGTCGGCGGCAGCGGGCACAACACCATCATTGGCGGCAGTGGTAAATCGGTTATCTATGCCGGTCCTCAGGGCGATAAAATCTATGCTTCCGAAGGCGGCAGCATCATTCACGCTGGCGGCGGTGATGATAAGATTTTTGGCGGCTTTGGTGACGACGTGATCGAAGTGGGTCATGGCAATGCTACGATTGATGGGGACGGCGGGATCAACATCGTCAGCCTGCACGGTAACCACGGCGATTATCAAATCACCCGTACCGACAGTGGGTATGTAGTGGCCGACAAGGTTGCTGGGCGTGACGGTACGGTAACGCTGAAAAATATCCAAAAACTCAATTTCGCGGATATTTCGGCGGTTGATTTACAAACACCCAATGCGATGCCTGTCGAGGATGTTCTCACTCATGACAAGGACGGCAAGGTTTTTGATCGTACTCAGCCACATCTGATTGCCGCAGAAAGTCTGTTGGCTAACGATCAACACCTTAACAGTCAGGGTGCCCTGCGCATTGCCAATGTTGGGGATGCTATAGGCGGTACGGTCAAACTCACAGCCCAGGGCGATGTCTTATTTACGCCGGATGCAGATTACACCGGTGTCATTAGCTTTAAATATGGTGTAACTGACGCAGCCGGGAATCCGTCAGCATCGGTAGTCGATCTGAGTAGTGGGGAAACCGCGCCGATGCGTGCCGTTGCCACATTACTGACCCCGGAAGTTCCGCTCGATCCATTAGCTGCTCAACAATGGTATTTGAGCGATGCCAACATTCTGCCGGTCTGGAAGGACTATACCGGCAAGGGCGTACGCATTGGTCAGTTCGAGCCGGGCGGTAAGTTTGCTACCGCGCCTGAAATATTTGATATTAATCACCCTGACCTTGCGGCGAATGTCGACAAAGCCTGGTTGCAGACTCAACAAACCAATGGCGCCTTGCCGAATGTGGTCTCCAACCACGCGACAATGGTGGCGGGTGTGATGGTCGCGGCGAAGAATAATACAGGTGGCGTCGGGGTTGCCCATGATGCTACGTTGGGTGGCTATTATCTGGCCAATGACGGTGCCGATCTTGCGGGACTGGGGCATATGGTCAGTTTTGACATTGCCAACAATAGCTGGGGATTTGCCAACGATTTCGTGCTCAGCAGCTTTCAGGGCGGCTCCATAAATACTGCCGCGTCGCTGAGCATGAATGCGCAATACGCGGCGGCTAATGGTCGTGGCGGGTTGGGTACCGTCATCGTGGCGGCGGGCGGCAACCATCGTGCGGAAGGCGGCAATGCCCAAGGGTCGCTGACCAATAACAACCGCTTTTCGGTGGAAGTCGGTGCGATCAACGCACAGGGCGATTTGTCGACTTTGCAGATTGGCTCCTCACCCTTCTCCAATCCAGGAGCCAGCCTGTTGGTTTCGGCGCCGGGCAGTAATGTCGTGTCTACCAGCTATATGCTGAAAACCGAACGTGGCTCAACTTTTGGCAATGACTACACTAGCATGCAAGGCACCAGCTTTGCCGCGCCGATAGTCTCCGGTGTTGTTGCGTTGATGCTTGAGGCCAACCCGAACTTAGGCTATCGGGATGTGCAGCAGATCCTTGCTCTATCCGCTCGCAAGATCAATGACCCATCTACCGCATGGAGTGATAATAGCAGTCATAGCTGGAATGGCGGCGGCATGCATACCAGCAACGATTATGGTTTCGGTCAAATCGATGCGCGAGCCGCTGTTCGCTTGGCTGAATCTTGGATGACTCAAAGCACCGCTGCCAACGAGTTCGTCTATAGCGCATCCAGCGGCCCTCTGGGGAAAACCTTGGCGGCGGGGGAAACGCTAACATCGTCCATCGCCATGAATGCCGGTCTGAATGTCGAGCATGTCGAGATCGATTTTGACGCTCAGGTAGGCCGTCTTGGCGATCTGACGCTCAAACTGATCTCTCCTGATGGCACTCAGAGCATATTGCTCAATCGTCAGGGTAAGGTTCCAGACGGTATGCCGGGCGCGAGCGCGACTGATCTAGGTAGTAGCCAGTCGGGGACGTTCAAATACAGCTTTATGTCGACCCATGATTTTGGTGAACGCTCGGCTGGCAACTGGACCCTACAGGTGAGCGATGCGAATTCCGGCCTGCCGGTCACATTAAATGCCTGGTCGCTACGTTTGTACGGCAGCAAGAGCACTCCGGATGACACTTACTTTTACACCGACGAATATATTCAGTCAGTGGTCGGGCAGGCCAACCGCGCGGTGTTGGATGATGCGGTCAATGGCGTGGCGGGAGGGCGTAATACCCTCAATGCGGCGGCTGTTTCGCGGGATACCTCGGTCAACTTGCTGACTGGTGTTGCCAACATTGGCGGTACAGCGTTGACGATAAAGAATCCATCGGGCATTCAGAACATCGTCACCGGCGATGGCAACGATACGCTGGTCGCTGGTAATGCCGATGCATTGCTTGATGGCGGGCGTGGAAACAATACACTGGCAGGTGGCGCGGGCAAGGACTTCTTTGTGGTCCACCGCCGTGAGGCGGGTAGCGATATCATTAGCAACTTCGAGGCGGCTCGTGGCGAGATCATCGATCTGGTCGGATTTCGTGGAAAAACGTTTGCCGATCTGTTGCTGACGCAGCAGGGGGCGGATGTTAAGGTCGATCTGGGTAAGGGGCAGAGCATTGTCCTGAAAAATCAGACGCTCGCCGGGATCGGTGCGGCGAACTTCAAGTTCCAGGACACCTTTATCGCCCCGGTGGCTTACACGAATAGTGACGCTTCAACGCTCCAGCCGCAAGAAGGCTTGGGAACCGTGATCCTTAAGGGCGGCGGCAAGGGCGTCATGCTCACTAGCGATGCTCAGGGTCAGATGAAATTTAGCTTGAATGGGACGATCTATAGCCATGACAGTGCGGCGTCAGACGTTTTTGTGGTGGCAGCCCAACCGGGTGTTAAGGACTACAAGAATGCATTACGTGGGTTCCGTCACGGCATTGATAAAATTGATTTGCGTCAAACCGGCGTCACTGATTTCAGCCAACTCACCATTGCTAAGAGTAATCGTGGCACGATCAACGGCCTGTCACAAATTCATGGCGTTGAAGTGATCTTTAATGGGGCCAGCGGTACTGATTCAAACGTGAAGTTACTGTATCTCGATACCCTGGATATTTCTCAGGTCGATGCGGCCGACTTCCTTTTTGCGGAGCCTACACCGGATTTGGTCCCAACGGTCAAGCCAGTGGTGACGCAATCTCTTGATAAACCAACGATTACTGTACCGGGTTCATTGACACCAATTGTCGACTCCCTTGGCGTTGATAAGCCTTTACCACTTTCCCCTATCGACCTGAAGCCGATTAGTATTCCCCCAAGGAAGCCGGTTAGCATTCCCCTTATAGACTGGAATCTGACTAAAGTTTCTTCTACTGATATTAACCGGGATATGATTAAAGTTACCCCTGTTAAGCTGGAGCCGATTAGAATTAACACTGGCCTTGTCGACCTGAGGTCGCGTATTGACCAGAATGTTGACCGGATGTCACCTATTAACCGGGATATGATTAAAGTTACCCCTGTTAAGCTGGAGCCGATTAGAATTGGCACTGGCCTTGTCGACCTGAGGTCGCGTTTAAACCAGAATGTTGACCGGATGTCACTGATTGACCGGAAGCCGATTAGTACTCCTCCTGTTGAGCCGCGCACAACGCTTAACGTTCCGAAAATTGAGCCAGCAGTGGAACCTACACCGGTGACCACTGACCCTAATTCCATTACGGTCAAAAATCGCTTTTCCAAGGTTACGTTGGGGAACGAGAGCAAGACTATCAATGTGGAAGCTATAGATAGCAAAATAGTTGCTGGTAACGGTGACAATAAGGTGAATGTGATGGGCCGTTTTGCCGATATCACTCTAGGTGATGGTAATAATAGCATTACTCACAATGTGGAAGCTAGGGATAGCAAAATAGTTGCCGGCAACGGTGACAATAAGGTGAATGTGATGGGCAGCTTTGTCGGTATCACTCTAGGTAATGGTAAAAACGTCATTGTTGGCAATATCGACAAACTAACAGTCGGACATGGCAACAACACCATTACCCACAATGTGGATGCTATAAATGGCAAAGTGGTTGCCGGCAACGGTGACAATAAGGTGAATGTGATGGGCAGCTTTGCCGATATCACTCTAGGTAATGGTAACAATGTCATTGCCGGCAAGGTCGACAGACTAACAGTCGGACATGGTAATAATAGCATTACCATCCCAAGAATTTCAGCGAGGGTGAAAGTAGGGGATGGTAATAACAATATTGTGACCAGCGGTGATATGTCGACGGTAGAAGTAGGGGATGGTAATAACAATATTGTGACCAGCGGTGAGTTGTCGACAGTAGAAGTAGGAAATGGTGATAACCATATCGTGACCAGCGGTTTTATGTCGAACGTGAAAGTAGGGGATGGTAATAACCATATTGTGGACAGTGGTACTATATCGACGGTAGAAGTCGGGCATGGGGACAACGATTTGGAATTTAGCGGTAATAGGGGGCAGTTGGTGTTTGGAAAGGACATCAGCCCTGAGCGTCTATGGTTCCAGCATGAAGGGCAGGATCTGCAAATTTCGGTCATTGGCAGCAAGCAGGAGGTCACACTGCATAATTGGTATGCCAGTCCTTCCGAACGACCAGGTAGCATCATAGCTGGTGACGATCATCGGTTGACGGACCGTAATGTCGAAAATCTTGTCCAGGCTATGGCAGCATTCGCGCCGCCGACACCTGCGACCACAATGCTCGGCGATGTCGAGCAACAGCGGCTGCAACCTGTGCTGGCAGCCAACTGGGACTGATCGGTAACAAGGCTCGCGATGGTTATCGCCTGTCTCATAAATAGGTGAATCGCGCCGTTTAAATGTAAGCGCCCCATATGAGGACGCCTGTCTTTCGACAGGCAAAATGTCTAATTTTTGGGGCGCACTTCAATTGGGTCAGGGTTTACGGGGTAATTGTTAAAAAACAAATGGACTTCGGGTAATTGATTATTTTATCAGTTCGTTGCAAGTTTACTTGGGTGGAAGTTTAAGGGAATACGAACGTGTTTGTTTCCAAATTAACGATGTTGCACTTGTATCATAGTAATTATGGTGGTTAGCTGATTATGTGAATCTACCATTGGCTTGAATTATACCATTCAAAGTACCGATATTTCGCAATAAGCAATGTAGATATAAAATACTATTTACAAAATTAAAGATAAAAACTATTCATGCCGTCGATTAATCACTGAATTAACAGAGTAAGGCAGAGGTAGGATGCCGTAGGTTTAATATCATTACCGCTGAGTTTAAGGGTAATGTAAACCTTTCGGCATGAATACGTTTATTACTGTGGTTCCAAACTTAACATAAGGATTTTGGAACGGCGCTGATAGTTGTATAACACTTGTTTCTGAATCGGTAGCATTGAGAGTTCCGCAGGCTCAAAACCCCGCTCTTGGAACCAATGAATGCTGCGGGTAGTCAGAACAAATAGTTTTTCCAGTCCGAACTGTTTGGCGTGCTCCGCAATGCGATTCAGTAATACTTCACCTCTTAAAGAACTGCGGTATTTAGGGTGAACCGCTAAACAAGCCATTTCGCCAATTCTTTCATCAGGATAAGGGTAAAGCGCGGCACAGGCGATGGTCAGATTGTCGCGTTCGATAATGATGAATTTATCAATTTCTCTCTCAAGTTGTTCTCTTGAACGGCGAACCAGAATGCCTTGTTGTTCCAGTGGGCGAATAAGTTCGAGAATACCACCAATATCATTGATATTAGCCCGGCGTATTTGTTCTGCGCTTTCCATCACTATTTGAGTGCCAATACCATCTCGGGAGAATAGTTCTTGAAGTAGAGAACCATCTGCTTGATAACTTAATAAATGGCTGCGACGAACGCCACGGCGGCAAGCTTTTACCGCACTCCGTAAAAAACGGATTGTACCTGAATAGTAGTCACCTTTAACTTCTAGCTCTTTAATCAGCTCTGGTGCTTGATTAAGAAAAACTTCCGATAGAATGTTTCCGTCTTTGTCTTGTACGCCTTGAGTAGAACAGAAACCAATCAGTTTTTCAGCCTGTAGTTTGATAGCTAATTGGGTGGCGACATCTTCAAATGGCAAATTAAAACTCTCTCCGGTGACAGAAACCGCGACAGGGCCAATTAGCACGATTGCGCCATTGTCTAATTGACGATTTATGGCATGCTCATCGATACGACGAATTTTCCCGCTGTGGCAATAATCCACACCATCATCAACACCAAGAGGTTGAGCAATAATGAAGTTACCGCTGACAACATTAATATTGGCTCCTTGTAACGGAGTATTATTCAGGTTCATAGAAAGACGGGCGGTAATATCCAGTTGCAGCAAACCAGCAGATTGTTTGACTAATTCTAATGTTTTATTATCGGTTACGCGGGTGTGTTTGTGGTAAACCGGTTTGTAATGATGGTCTACAAGATTTTGTTCAATTTGAGGTCTGGCGCCATAAACGACGATCAGGCGGATGCCCAGACTATGCAGTAATCCTATATCGTTGATGATATTAGAGAAATTTTCATGAGCAATAGCTTCTCCACCAAGCATAATCACAAAGGTTTTACCACGGTGTGCATTGATGTACGGAACAGAATGACGAAATCCTTCAACTAATTCGGTGCTGCGTTCTTTCATAACAGACTCTCGATTGAATTTTTATTCGTAATTTATGCTTTTTTATTCCTTTTGAGAGAAAATGGCAAGAGGCAATTCAGATAAAAACATTTTCATATACATGTAGACGTTAATAATTTGCAAAATATAAAATGCTGTTTATTGATGACAGCATAATGCTGATTGGTTAAAGTTTTTCATTTGATCGTTTCATTTGGTGAATATCACCCTGAATATTTGTATTTTATGAATGGAATATATAAGTAGATGAGTCATTCAGATCATAATCTGTCGCGACGTCGTTTGTTGCAGGGAGCCGCAGCGATGTGGTTACTTAGTGTTAGTCAGGTGGGTTACGCAGCGTCAGCAAAAGTTATAGCAGTACGTATTTGGCCGGCATCCAGTTATACCCGTGTGACTGTTGAATCTAATATTCCACTCAAATATCGCCAGTTTGTGTTAAAGAACCCAAATAGAATTGTCGTTGATCTTGAAGGTGTACAACTAAATCATACCTTGAGCGGAATGGACGGGCAGATTCAATCCCGCGATCCTTATCTTAAACTGGTCAGGGTAGGGCAATTTAATCCTAAAACCGTTCGTCTAGTGTTCGAAGTTAAACAAGCTGTCAGCCCACATATGTTTACTTTGAAGCCAGTGGCAGAATTTAAACATCGTCTGGTATTGGATATTTATCCCGCCGCGGGGGCTAATACGGATGATGATCCATTACTTGCTCTACTCGAAGAGTACAATAAAGGTCATTTGGCCGAGGATCCGCCAGTGGAAAGGCCAAAGCCAGGCAAAGCGGGTAAAGACAGGCCGATCATTATCATGCTTGACCCTGGACATGGCGGGGAAGATCCCGGCGCTATCGGTAAATATAAAACTCGTGAAAAAGACGTTGTTCTGAAAATTGCCCGTCGATTGAAAACGCTTATTCAACGTGAACCGGGTATGAAAGTTTATATGACCCGTAATGAAGATGTGTTTATCCCATTAAAAGTGCGGGTGGCGAAAGCGCGTAAAATGCGAGCTGATCTATTTGTTTCTATTCATGCAGACGCTTTTGCTAACCGGGCTGCCCGTGGTTCTTCGGTTTTTGCTCTTTCTACTAAAGGCGCAACCAGTAATACCGCACTTTTTCTAGCCCAGACGCAAAACGAAGCTGATCAAATTGGCGGAGTAAGTAAAAGCGGTGATAAGTATCTGGATCATACGATGTTTGATTTGTTACAGACTGCGACAATCAATGATAGCCTTAAATTTGGTGGTGAAGTGCTCAAGCACATGGGCAAGGTGAATAAACTGCATAAAAACCGGGTGGATCAAGCTGGATTCGCGGTACTGAAAGCGCCGGATATCCCCTCGATTCTGGTAGAGACTGCTTTTATTAGCAATTTGGAAGAGGAGCGGAAACTGAAAACCGCGCGTTTCCAGCAGCAAGTAGCAGAGTCAATTTTTGCGGGTATCAAAGCTTATTTTAAGAATGGCGGTAGTTTGGCAATTTGAGCTTGCCGCTATAGCCTTGGTCATTGGCGAAGGGCAATCAGTAACTCGGCTTGTTCGCCATCTTCAAGGATGCTGTTTAGTAGCTGAATCGCGTAAGCTGGGTCTTTGCGGAACACCTCGGCCATTGCGTCGTCGTGTGATCTGCATTTCATTGCCCGTCCTCCTATCTATTTCTGTTTTTCCCTTCACATCAATATTTATGTGCTCAGGCTATAGCGGAGTTTGCTTGCATTTATTATCGCCGCAGAATAGCAGATATGGCGGTGATAAATCGTCCGGGAATTGTTTTGGGAGTTTGTATGCTGAAACGCATAGAGAATTGGTTGCGGGGGCCGGATTTGAACCGACGACCTTCGGGTTATGAGCCCGACGAGCTACCAAGCTGCTCCACCCCGCGTCCGTTTTGATATTTTGAGTAGCGAAAATTGGTTGCGGGAGCCGGATTTGAACCGACGACCTTCGGGTTATGAGCCCGACGAGCTACCAAGCTGCTCCATCCCGCGTCCGCTTTATCGAACTACTTTATTGCTTTGGTTGCGGGGGCCGGATTTGAACCGACGACCTTCGGGTTATGAGCCCGACGAGCTACCAGGCTGCTCCACCCCGCGTCCGATGCGGGCACTATACTCAGGATAAGAGCCGTTGCAAGTTTTTTTATTAAAAATTGTTTGTTTCGTTACTTTTTTGATGGGTTACTCTGCATGTTGGAGTTTTTTTATTCGTTTGTGTCGTTGTTTTGTTAAGTTATTTTTTTATGGTAGGTTTCATTATTTTTATTGGTTTGGTATGGTTTGCCGTTGGGTCATGTTGGCAAGTATAGAGAAGACAACAATGAAATACTGGGGTAAGTATCTGCTGTGTGGAACCGTGATTTCACTGTTAGTTGGATGTCATTCTCGCCCAACAGCACAGGGTCAACAATATAGAGATGGTCGTATCGCTCAGGATTTACGGCTGGTTAATCAACCCAATGCGCAGGGTAAGCCAGTTAATGCAAAGGATTTTTCAGAACAGGTTGCGCTGATTAATCAGGTCGCTCCTCGTCTGTATAATCGTAATAGCTTAACTTTTGACGCTGTTCAAAACTGGATGTTAGCGGGTGGTGAAACCAGTAAGTTGAATCTGTTTAATTTACGCGCTTACCAGATGGAAGGTGTCGATAATTACGGTAATGTCCAATTTACCGGCTACTATACGCCAGTGTTGCAAGCTCGCCGCGTTAAACAGGGGGAATTTAAATATCCTCTGTACCGGATGCCGCTTAAGAGCAAATATCGCTTACCAAGCCGAACCGAAATATACAATGGCGCTCTTAGCCCCAGTTTGATTATTGGTTATAGTCGTTCACTGATTGATAATTATATTATGGAGGTACAGGGGAGTGGTTATGTCGATTTTGGTGATGGCGGGCCACTGATTTTTTTGGGTTATGCCGGTAAGAATGGGCATATTTACCGGAGTATTGGCAAGTTGCTGATTGAGCGTGGAGAAATCGCGCAAGAAGATATCTCTATACTAGCGATTCGTAAATGGACGGAATCTCACAGTGAGGCAGAAGTCCGTGAATTGTTGGAGCAGAACCCATCATTTGTTTTCTTTAAACCTGAAGACCTTGCGCCGGTACGGGGGGCGAGTGGTGTTCCTTTAATCGCAAAAGCCTCTGTAGCTGCTGATAAAAGGCTTATTCCACCAGGAACAACTCTGTTGGTAGAAATTCCTTTGTTGGATAAAGAGGGTAAATTTACCGGTCAGTACCAAATGCGCCTGATGGTTGCGTTAGATGTTGGCGGCGCAATAAAAGGCCATCATTTCGATATCTATCATGGTATTGGTGATGCGGCAGGCATAAAAGCAGGTTTTTATAACCACTACGGTCGGGTTTGGGTGTTAAAAAAAGCGCAGCCTGCCATGCTGATGGTAAATCAGTGATTGCTATTCAAAAATTTTATAACAGGTTTTCAGGGTTGATATTCAGTAATGCAAACTTCTCTTTCTGATGCATATATGCAGCGCTTTGCCGGGACTGCCCGTTTATATGGACAAAAAGCGCTTTCTTTGTTTTGCCATTCTCATGTTTGTGTTGTGGGTATCGGCGGGGTGGGTTCTTGGGCGGCTGAGGCTTTGGCTCGTACAGGAATCGGCGGGATCACCTTGATTGATATGGATGATGTTTGTATCACCAATACCAATCGTCAATTGCATGCTTTAAAACAGCATATTGGGCAACCAAAAACCGGAGTAATCGCAGAACGGATTCTGGCAATTAATCCAGAGTGCAAAGTGACTTGTGTTGATGATTTTCTCACACCCGATAATGTTGAAGAGATGATGGCTGCTGGATTCAGTTATGTGATTGATGCTATCGATAGTGTCAGGCCAAAAGCGGCGCTGTTGGCTTATTGCCGTCGCCATAAAATTCCGCTGGTGACAACCGGTGGCGCTGGTGGGCAACTTGACCCGACACAGATTCAGGTTGTTGATTTGGCGAAAACGGTTCAGGACCCTTTAGCGGCTAAACTGCGCGAAAGGTTGAAATCTGATTATCGTGTTGTGAAGAATGGTAAAGGTAAATTGGGTATTGATTGCGTGTTTTCAACTGAGCAATTGGTTTATCCGCAGAGTGATGGCTCTGTTTGTGCCGCGAAAAGTACCGCAGAAGGTACTAAGCGTATGGATTGTGCTTCTGGTTTTGGCGCCGCAACGATGGTCACGGCGACATTCGGATTTGTTGCGGTTTCCCATGCCCTAAAAAAGATGGTTGCTAAGGCGCAACGTCAAGGTGATCTTTAATCTTTGATATAAGATTTTGCGGCGTTTTGCACGGTATTAATCAGCGACTTGACGCCGTTCAACCGTGAGCCGCTTATCTGTTGTTCCAGCCCAAGTTGATGGAACAGTGCCAACAGGTTGGTTGCCAAAACTTGTTCCGGTGTTTTTCCTTCTACGGCGGTCAGGATCACTGCTAGCAGACCTTTTACAATGCGGCCTTCGCTG
This sequence comes from Photorhabdus hainanensis, assembly GCF_018448965.1. Taxonomy (NCBI): domain Bacteria; kingdom Pseudomonadati; phylum Pseudomonadota; class Gammaproteobacteria; order Enterobacterales; family Morganellaceae; genus Photorhabdus; species Photorhabdus hainanensis. The sequence goes on from NZ_RCWD01000008.1 coordinate 99,249, forward strand.
TCGCCATAAAAATGCAAATGGCCATCTGGCAGTAATTGATGCCCTAACCAAACCCGGTTTTCACAGCCGGACATTTCGGTATCTTGCTGTTTTAAGTTCTCAGGCAGTGCGGGCAGTTTCTTTGCCAGTAAGATTAACTGGCGATAACGATCTTCCCACTGGCGACATTGGTTAAAGGTTGCAATAAGCTGTTGTTGGCTGATTTCCCGGCCAAATGGGTGTGGCGCAATCCGGTTTTCAGCGGTTTGAGTCATAATGTCATTCATCCTGTAATTCATTTATCCTGTAATAGAGAAAGGCCAAATTTTACTGCTTGAATTAAAGCATCGGCATCTTGCTGGTTGTTGTAAGGCATAAAGGAGGCGCGTAAACAGCCGCTGATGCCTAAAGCTTCGATCAGTGGTTGGGCACAGTGCTGACCGGAGCGTAAGGCAATGTTTTGTTCTGCCAGAATAGCTGCCAGATCACTGTGATGAATGTCAGTAAAATTAAAAGCCAATAGGCTAGAACCGGCAATACGATAGCTGATAAATCCGGGTAAAGCGGAGAGTTGTTCTTCGGTATAATCGGCAAGTGTGACCGCATGGGTTTCGGCTTTGGCAATATCAATATCTTTCAACCATTCCAGCGTGGCAGAAAAACCAATAATACCAGCAACATTCGGTGTGCCTGCTTCAAACCGGAAAGGCGCCGCTTCTGGTATAAAATCGCTGAATGAAGTGTGGGAGAGCATTTTCCCGCCACCTTGCCAGGGAGACATGGCATTAAGTAATTCACTTTTACCATAAAGTACACCAACGCCGTTCGCGCTATAGAGTTTGTGAGCGGAGAATGCGTAGAAATCGATATCTAATTGTTGGACATCAATGGGATTGTGAACAACGCCTTGTGCGCCATCGACAACGACCAGACAACCGTGTTGGTGTGCTATTTCTGTTATTGCAGCGAGATCAACTGTTCCGCCAGTCACGTTGGACATTTGGCTGATTGCTATCAGTCGACTATGTTTATTTATCAGTTCAGGCAGGATGTTGATATCAGGCACTTTACCATTGCCTAGAGGCCATTTAATAACCTTGGCGCCGGCTTGTTCTGCCAACATTAACCAAGGAATCAGGTTGGAATGATGTTCCTGTTCACTCACTATAATTTCATCACCAGGCTGGAGATGAGTACGGAAATAACTTTGAGCAACTAGATTGAGGGATTCCGTTGTTCCTTTTGTCCAGATAATATTTTCAGCTTGTGGCGCGTTGATGAGTTCAGCAACCTGCTGCCGGGCCTGTTCATAGCGGGATGTGATTTCCAGCGCTGCTTGGTGTTGGCTACGATGTACGGTAGCGCTACTGTTTTGATAATAATTTTGTGTTGCCTGTATCATGGCTTGTGGTTTGAGTGCGGTGGCGGCACTATCCAGAAATACCGTTTGTTGTGGTGGTGGAAATTGTTGTGCTGGAAGTTGTTGTAGCGCTGGAAATTGCTGGCGGAACTGTTCTGGTTCGAACTTTTTCATAGATATATTAATTTTGTTTTGGTGGTTATGGTGCTTAACCATTTGTTTCTGGCTGAAAATGGATATACCTGTCATCTTTCAAGTTGCCTCTTTGTTGGCTGCACTCACTCACCCCGGTCACATAGTTATCTATGCTCCCGGGGATTCGCTCCCTTGCCGCCGCGATGCATCTTGAAATCCATAGGGTATAGGTTATTACATTGAATAATATTGCCATGTTCGAGTCTTTATGCCAAAAAAAAGCACCGCAACTGCGGTGCATTAAAAAATCACTATGGACAGACAGGGTAAATGTACAGGAAGTGAAAAAAAACAGTAGCTTAAGCTACAGGGTCTGGTTTCCCAGACAACTTGCAAACACAACATCACAACCACAAAGCCAAAAGTTTCATAGCGTTAAGCTGATTCACTTTTCGTTCCGGCTCAGGAAGTGGCGCCACTATAGGGATTTACTGGAGTATCCTCAATGGACAATTTATAATGATTCGGATTACAAAAACTAATAACTAAATATAAAGAGTTACCGGTATCGCCAACATTACATAAGGGCTCACATGTCCAAACGTTTACCACCACTTAATGCGTTGCGGGTTTTTGATGCCGCAGCGCGCCATTTAAGTTTTACTAAGGCGGCAGAAGAATTATTTGTGACGCAGGCCGCAGTTAGCCACCAGATGAAAAGTCTGGAGGATTTTCTTGGGTTGAAGTTATTTCGTCGGCGCAATCGTTCATTATTGTTGACCGAAGAAGGTCAAAGCTACTATTTGGACATTAAAGAGATATTCACGGCGATAAATGAAGCAACACGTAAACTTCAAGCCAGAAGTGCCAAAGGGGCTTTGACGGTTAGCCTTTCACCTAGCTTTGCTATCCAGTGGCTGGTGCCAAGGCTGTCTAGTTTTAATTTAGCTTACCCAGGCATTGATGTCAGAATACAGGCGGTAGACAGAGAAGAAGATAAGCTTGCTGATGATGTTGATGTCGCCATATTTTATGGTCGTGGAAATTGGCCGGGGTTACGTACTGATCGTCTTTACGCAGAATATTTGCTTCCCGTTTGTTCTCCTTCGTTACTGACTGGAGATAATCCTTTGAAAACCCCCGCAGATTTGGCGCGTCATACGTTGTTGCATGACTCTTCTCGTCGTGACTGGCAAGCGTATGTGCGCCAGCTTGATATGCAGCAGCAGATAAATGTTCAACAAGGACCAATATTTAGCCACAGTGCAATGGTGATCCAAGCCGCTGTTCACGGACAGGGTATTGCACTGGCGAATAATGTCATGGCTCGGACTGAAATTGATGCGGGGCGCTTAGTTTGCCCATTTAATGATGTGTTAGTGAGTAAGAATGCATTTTACCTTGTCTGTCATGACAATCAGGCTGAATTGGGGAAAATTGCCGCATTCAGACAATGGGTTTTGGCGCAGGCAGCCAGTGAGCAGGAGAAATTGGGCTTTATTACTAATGAGTAAGAACGGAATAAGGCATTCGGGCTGTAATAGCTCTCAAAGAGAATATGAGAAAGGGGATAACAGTGAATAGTCGTTTAATGCTTATCTTTGCTGGTTTTAGTGGTTTTTTCTATGTGGCGTTTGGTGCTGTAGGGTCACATTTATTATCCCCGATAATGGAAAAATATCAGATAAGTTGGATTGATCTCGGTCTGCAATATCAGGGGATTCACACTCTGGCAATGATGGCGATGTCTGCCATGCTAATGCGTAAAGTTGTGCTCTGGTTTTACTGGAGCGGCGTCTTTTTTGCAGTAGGTATTTTGTTGTTTAGCGGCAGTCTCTATTGTATGGCCTTATTGCAGGTTAAATTTTTCACTTACATTACGCCAGTTGGAGGGTTTAGCTTTCTTATCGGCTGGTTTTTAGTATTAATTGGCGCTTTGCGTCTAAGGAAATCGGCGCTTCGCCATGAATAAAATTGCTTTATATTGCCGCCCTGGTTTTGAAAAAGAGTGTGCAGCAGAAATCACCGATAAAGCGGGACAAAAAGAGATTTACGGTTTTGCCCGGGTGAAAGATAACAGTGGCTATGTCCTGTTTGAGTGCTATCAACATGAAGATGCCGATCGGCTGATTCGTGAGATCCCATTTCGCGAGCTGATTTTTGCCCGTCAGATGCTGGTTGTGGGTGAATTATTGCGAGATTTGCCTCCTGAAGATCGGATAAGTCCGATTATTGGTATGTTGCATGGCGTCATTGAGCGTGCAGGCGAGTTACGGGTTGAGGTGCCTGATACTAATGAAAGTAAAGAGTTATTAAAATTCTGTCGAAAATTTACTGTTCCGTTGCGTAATGCTATGCGGCAGGAAAAGATCTTGCAGATCCGGGAAAATGTTAACCGCCCGGTAATACACGTTTTCTTTATTGCTCCGGGTTGCTGTTATGTTGGTTACTCTTACAGTAACAATAACTCGCCATTTTATATGGGTATTCCCCGGTTGAAGTTTCCTTCGGATGCGCCAAGTCGTTCAACATTAAAACTGGAAGAAGCCTTTCATATTTTTATCCCATATGACGAATGGGAAGAGCGATTAGCTAGCGGTTTATATGCGGTTGATTTGGGTGCGTGCCCGGGGGGTTGGACTTACCAACTGGTGAAACGTAGTATGATGGTGCATGCGGTAGATAATGGCCCAATGTCGGAAAGTTTGATGGATACGGGGCAAGTTAAACATCACAAAGTTGATGGTTTTAAGTTTGAGCCTTCGACAAAAAACATTTATTGGCTGGTATGCGACATGGTGGAAAAACCAGCAAAAGTGACGCAGTTAATGGCAGATTGGTTGGTTAATGGCTGGTGCCGGGAAGCTATTTTTAATCTCAAATTACCGATGAAAAAGCGTTATGAAGAAGTTGTTCATAATTTGCAGAAAATGAACTTGCAATTAAAAGAGGGGGGTGTAAACGCACAAATTCAGGCAAAACACCTTTATCATGATAGGGAAGAAATAACGGTGCATGTCCGTCGTATTTGGTCTGCTTATGCAGCTAGCCGGAATGATTACTAATTCACGATTGTTCATCATCATTCTGGCATAAACCGATAAAATAAGATTTCCTAAAGCGCCTCAGTTATATTCTGAGGCGTTTTTTTCAATATTGAATGACATTATTGCATTTTGTCTCTCATTATTGTGTGGGGTAAAATGAGTGTGTTAGAAGGATTTAATTCATTTTTTCAGTTAAGAAAGTATCACATAATGCTCTGTTATGAGGTGATTTTATTTAATGTGACAGTGAATTATTGTATGATTTGCGTCTTAAAATTGTTGATTTTTTCACTTAACTTAAGGTAAATAGCGAAATGAATATATTATTATAATCGTTTAATTAAACGTAAGATTAGTGTGAAACAGTTTAATAAATTAAGATTATAAAATGTAAATAATGAAATAGGTCGTGACTTTAATGGGTTTAATTAAGATTTAAAGTATGAGGTTTAATTGTGGTATTAAATTAAAACAATATTTTAATTATATCAAAATTAAATTTATTGTTTATATTTGTCAATTATTAATCGATGTTGATGTTATTATTTTATGTTCAAAAACTACAAATATAATTTAATTATATTGGGACAGGATGCTTTAGAAAATAGGAAGTGTTAACTCAGCTTTGATATATGTTTTTTACTGATTTAATTAAGCTTTTGTTAATTTTATATTAATTTGTTTGATAATATATAGATGTTTACTGGTTTAGAGTCTTTTTATATACGTCATATCGTTCAATATTTCAGTCGAAGGTGGTAGATTATTCTGATTTTGCCTATTCATATAACGGCTTGGGATAATTTCTGATTAAAATTATCAGTAATAATGCTATAAATTTTTTAAAGTTTACTTCATGGATAGTTAAATAAATAGATAATTAATTCGTAAGAAAATACCGCTAGGAAATTAGCGGTATTCTTTTCGTCTTAAATAGTTATGTTATATAAAACAATCGCTTATTTGTTTTATGTTATTTTTATCACGTTTATATTAAAAAAATATGTTAATTGCTTTTTACATAATTAACTTTAATGTTACGTTTATGTGAAAGGGATTTTAGTTGTTAATTTGGATGACCAGGGTGGTCTGTGGTTTTCAGGTTTTATTGACTTGTATTTAATAAAATAAAAAGATTTTTATATCTAAGTCCTGAATTTATGGAGAAATATATGTCTTTAAAGAAGAAAATTTCATACTCGGAAGACAAAGACGTTAGCGGTTCAGAGAAGGCGAATGAGTTGCTGAAATGGTTACAGGCTTATATACCAGGTAAAGATTCGAATATTGTTGTTGAACATGAGCCAAGTAAAGATGCTGCTAAAGAATTAATCCGGGGTGATTATCGTTGGGGGCATCAGGACGACGATAAATCTAAAGCTTTCCCATTAAAGTATACTTTTCTGGAGAGTAAGCCGGATGATATGCCGTGGCATATTTCTGAATTTTCAGCATTTAATGAAGAACAAAAAGCTGCTGCAAAACTGTCAATACAATCTTGGGCTGATGTTGCTAATATCAATTTCGTTGAAACCACTGATGTCAAAGAGGCAAATATCACTTTTGGGTTCTTTGATGTTAGTTTGACGGGGAGTTATGCATTTGCTTATCTACCAAGGCCAGAGAAGACGCAGTTAGGGACTTGGTATAACGCCAAAAGCCGTACTTTCTCAAACAATGATATTGATGTGAATGGCTATGGTCGCCAAACGTTTACTCATGAAATTGGCCATACGCTGGGGTTACAACATCCGGCTGATTATAATGCGTCTGATAAGGTAAGCCCAACTTATAAGAATAGCGCGACTTATTTTGAAGATAGCCGTGCTTATACCGTTATGAGTTATTTCAGTGAGAAAAATACTGGCCAGGACTTTAAAGGTATTTATTCTTCCGCGCCATTACTTAACGATATTTCCGCCATTCAGGCAGTATACGGCGCGAATAATACAATCCGTGCTGATGACACAGTTTATGGCTTTAATTCCAACACAGATCGTGACTTCTATACCGCAAAAGATGAGAACAGCAAGCTGTTGTTCACCGCTTGGGATACAGGTGGCAATGATACGTTCGATTTCTCTGGCTTTACTCAGGATCAACGCATCAATCTGAATGAAGCCTCTTTCTCTGATGTCGGTGGGCTGAAAGGGAACGTCTCTATTGCCCGTGGCGTCACGATTGAAAATGCGATTGGCGGCAGTGGTAATGATGTTCTGATCGGGAATGACGCCGCCAATACTCTGAAAGGTGGAGCGGGCGATGACATCATTTACGGTGGCTTAGGCGCAGATAATCTTTGGGGCGGGGAAGGCAAAGATACCTTTGTCTACCTGAGCGCCAAGGAATCACCGCCGCTTGAGCGTGATTGGATCCATGACTTTGTTTCCGGTGAAGACAAGATTGATGTGTCATTGTTCGATCTGGGTGAAGCCGGGAAGGGGGGCGTCAGGTTTGTAAGGGAATTCACGGGTGAAGTCGGAGAAGCTGTGCTTCGTTATAACACGGTTGATAAGGTGAATGATTTCGCCATTAATTTGGGCGGTGAATTTTCCTACGATGATTTTTGGGTGAAGATTGTCGGAGAGCCAATATTAGAGTCTGATTTCATTCTTTCATAACACAACAACAAACCGCATCTGATTTGGATGCGGTTATTTGTTTGGAGGCGGCATGGTTTTTGCAGCTTGGTATCTGAAATTTGCATTCTTTGTTGCTCTTGCATTCAGCATTATCGGAGGAAGTATGGCAAGTAGTCTTGTTCTCCCACACGCCAGTGAATTGAAAGGCGTATGGCAACTGTCGGACAAACATCAACAATGTGATGTGTCATTGACTGACCAACCCTTACCGGAGGGATCAATTTGGTCACTTAATGGTGATAACGATTGTTTGGCGTATATGTTTGGCGAAGTACCAGCCGGTTGGCGGCCTACGCCTGATGGCCTCACAATTACTGATGAACAGGGTAGTGGTTTGGCTTTCTTTGCTAATGAGCCGGATGGCTGGTTTGCCCGCTTTGCCAGTGGTCGGGAATTAATGATGAAGCCCAATAAGACTAATAAGAAAAATGAATAAAAAGGAAAACATTAACATCAGATAGTTATATTTTAAAAGATAAAAATAAGGAAATAATGTGAAATTACTGCTCCCGAAGGATGAAATTACTGATGTCATTCGTGCTCGTAGCCGAGTATTCTGGGCTATCGGGTTGTTCACTGCCTTTATTAACCTGCTGATGTTAGTTCCGTCTGTTTATATGTTGCAGGTTTATGACAGAGTATTGCCGTCGGGCAATGAAATCACTTTGCTGATGTTAACTCTGATTACCCTTGGCATGTTTGCCATGATGGGAATGCTGGAATATATCCGTAGCATGATTGTCATCCGCATTGGTAGTCAGCTTGATATGAAGCTGAATAACCGGGTTTATACCGCATCTTATGAATCAAATCTGAAAAATGGCACCACAGATGCCGGTCAAATGCTTAATGATTTGGCAAATATCCGCCAGTTTCTGACGGGTAACGCCTTGTTTGCCTTCTTTGATGCTCCTTGGTTTCCAATCTATCTGCTGGTCATTTTCCTTTTTAACCCTTGGCTTGGTCTGTTGTCACTGGGAGGTGCGCTGGTATTGATTGCCTTGGCTGTGCTGAATCAGTGGTTATCAAGTCAGCCGTTATCCGAAGCCAGTAAACTCTCTCTACGTTCAGCGAGTCTTGCCAGCACCAATTTACGTAATGCCGAAGTCATAGAAGCGTTAGGTATGTTGCCGGTGCTACGCCGGAGATGGTTTGGATTACATGAGCGTTTCCTGGATTTCCAGCGCATTGCCAGTGAGCGGGCTTCGGTGATTAATTCAGTCACTAAAACAGTGCGTTTGGCCTTGCAGTCATTGATCCTCGGATTAGGAGGCTGGTTAGCGATTGGTGGGCATATTACGCCGGGCATGATGATTGCGGCTTCAATTTTGATGGGACGAGCGCTTTCTCCGATAGAACAACTGATCCAAGCTTGGAAAGGCTGGAGTGGCGCTCGTTTGTCATGGCAACGGTTAACCAACTTGTTGGAACAACAACCGGAACGCAAACCGGGCATGTCATTGCCCGCGCCAAAAGGCAATTTGTCCGTGGATAAAGTTTCCGCAGCGCCTCCGGGAAGAAACAGTAAGGTTGTGTTAGAGGATGTTAGCTTTTCGTTGGATGCCGGTGATGTGATGGGATTAATTGGCCCCAGTGCGTCTGGCAAATCGACTCTTGCCCGGTTGCTGGTGGGGATATGGCCCGCACAAGAAGGCGTCGTTCGTCTGGATAATGCAGATATTTATCAGTGGAACAAAGATGAATTGGGCTCCTCAATCGGCTATTTACCGCAAGATATTGAGCTATTTGGCGGCACTATCGCTGAAAATATTGCTCGTTTTAATGAAGTGGAGCCAGAGAAGGTGGTGCAAGCGGCAAAGAAAGCGGGCGTTCATGAACTGATATTGGCCCTTGATAAGGGTTATGACACTGTGATTGGCGCTGGAGGCGTTGGATTGTCTGGCGGGCAGAAACAGCGAATTGGCCTTGCTCGCGCACTATATGACGATCCGTCATTGGTGGTGTTGGATGAACCTAATTCCAGCCTGGATGAGGCGGGAGAAAGAGCATTGAATGAGGCGATTTCTCAGCTTAAAGCGCAAGGAAAAACGGTGATTGTCATTACTCACCGCACCTCATTGTTATCACAGACAAACAAAATACTGTTACTGGTTCAGGGGAAAATGAAGATGTTCGGTCCATCTCAGCAGGTGATGGCCGCTTTATCGCAAAGAAATAATAGTCAGGAACATTCTGCGGCCAAGGCAGTCGCGCAGGCATCATAGGTAAATGTGCATTTAATTATAATAATATCAAATAGCTGAGACGGAGATTTCTGTCCGGGAGTGGATATGTCTGATCAGATTACGCCGGTAAGAGATGAAAAAGGATTATTGCCTTTGGAAGAAAGGCATTTTTTACGACTAGGATGGTTAGTGATTGGTGTGGGGATCTTGGGATTTCTCATTTGGGCAGCATTAGCGCCGTTGGATAAAGGGGTGGCGTCTTCGGGTGTGGTGGTTGTGGATGGTAATCGTAAAACAGTTCAGGCCCCGGCAAGCGGTATTATCAGCCAGATTAAGGTTGTTGAGGGAGAAACAATAAAAGCGGGTCAGACACTCGTCCAGCTCAGTCAGGTACAGGCAAAGGCACAGGTCGATGCGATTCAGGATCAACTGTATACCACGTTGGCAACGGAAGCCCGTTTATTAGCCGAGCAGCATGGTGATGAAGTGTTAATTTTCCCCGACATATTACAGCAATTACAATCTGAACCGCGGGTGAATGAGATAACCGAACTGCAAAAACAACTTTTTAAATCACGCCGTGAAGTATTGAGAAGCGACCTGGAAGGGCTTGAGCAGTCCGTCGAAGGAATAAATTTTCAAATTAAAGGGCTGAAATCTTCCCTTCTCAGTAAGCGTATGCAGCAGGGGGCGCTTAAGGAGCAGATAACAAATCTAAAATCTTTAGCGGATGAGGGCTATTTTCCGCGTAATCGTTATCTGGAACTTCTGCGTGAACAGGCTGAACTCAACAGCAGCACGGCGGAAATGGCAGGACGAGCGGGTCAGCTTGAAAAACAGTTACAGGAAACACAACAGCGTATTATTCAGCGCAAAGCAGACTATCAGCGGGAAGTGCGCACGCAATTAGCGGAGGTGCAGGTTTCCGCCAGTGAATATAGAAATAAGTTGGATACCGCGCAGTTTGAACTGACTCATACTTCAATTGTCGCGCCGGTTGACGGTACTGTTGTGGGGTTGAATGTTTTTACCCAAGGTGGGGTTGTTGCTCCCGGCGAAAAACTGATGGAAATTCTGCCGACCCAAGTGGCGCTTGAAGTGGACGCTCGTGTTGCGGTTAATTTGGCGGATAAGATTAGTAAAGGGTTTGATGTGGACCTGATGTTCACCGCTTTTAACCAGAATCGTACGCCAAAGGTTGAAGGTAAAGTCGCGATGGTTTCCGCGGATAGGTTGGTCGATCCAGTAACCAGTCAACCTTATTATCAGATGAAAGTGGTTGTCTCTCCTGAGGGAATGGAAAAATTAAAAGGGTTGGATATCAGGCCAGGGATGCCGGTTGAGGTGTTTGTCAAAACGGGTTCCCGCTCTCTGTTAAGTTATCTGTTTAAGCCATTGTGGGATCGGGCTTCAACATCATTGATAGAGGAGTGATTATGAAATTGAATAATGCTTCTTTATCCATTGGTTTGCTGGTTCTTTTTAGCGTCAGTTTGTTCTCTTTTCCTACATGGGCATTGAGTTTGACGGAAGCCTATGCGCTGGCGTTAGAAAATGATCCTACTTTTCTCGCTGCCGTGAAAGAGCGGGAAGGTGGTGAAGAGTATGAAAAGCTCGGCAGGGCAGAATTGTTCCCTAAGGTAATGATGTCTTATCAGAATTCACCACGGAATTGGCAACATATGGAGTCTGTTGGCTATGACTTCTGGGGCAGGAAAACAACTAGCAGCCGGGATCGCCAATATAACAGTTATAACGCGGCTATTGTGTTGACACAGCCATTGATCGATTTTGAGATATGGGCTCGTTATAAAGCCAGCCAGGCCCACACTTTGATGAGCAATGAGCGTTTTCGGGCAGATTTTCAGCAACTAGCTGTTCGGGTCGTGAATGCTTACGTAGATGTGGCTTATGCACAGGATCAAATCGATTTAGTGATAAGCCAGAAAATGGCTTATGAAAAGCAACTGGAACTGAATAAGAAATGGTTTACTTCTGGTGAAGGGACACGTACTGATGTGGTGGAAACGCAATCCCGTTACAGTCAGGCGATTGCCGATGAGATAGCCGCCAAAGACGATTTGGATGCGGCAATCCGAAGTTTACAGCTCATTGTGGGCGTTCCTCTCCCTATTGATTTGCCTGTTCAACGGCTATCAGATAAAAAGCGTTTTCAGATATTGAGATTGTTGCCTGAGCGTTATGAGGAGTGGGAAAAATTGGCATTGGCTAACAACCCGGTTTTGGCTGCTTCTCGTCAGGAAGTGCAAGCCGCGTACCATGAGGTACAGCGTAACCGGGCAGGTTATTTACCTAAGCTGGAGTTCTACGCTTCCCATTCTGAAAACGAATCCAGTAGCGATAATACCATAGATCAAAAATATCGAACCGATACCATTGGCTTGCGGATGAGCATGAATATCTATAATGGCGGCGCGACGTCTGCTTCTGTACGTCAGGCGGCGGCCAACTATGGCAGGACTAAATATGATCTTGATGCTCAGGCCGGAGAAATCCTCAATACATTACGTCGCAATTATAATCAGTACTTAAATAGTGAAAAACGGATTAGTGCTTATGAAATGGCGGTTGAATCAGCTAGCTTGCAGGTGGACGCGACCAGTAAAAGTGTTGCGCTTGGGCAGCGGGTCAATGTGGATGTCTTGAATGCTGAACAGCAGTTATATACTGCTCGACGTGATCTCTCACAAGCAAAATATAATTATATTAAATCTTGGATCGGCCTGCTTAATGAGGCCGGAGAATTAAAAGGCGAACATCTGGATAAGATAGCTAAGTATTTTCGTTAGGTTGAAGTATTTTCGTTAGGTTAATGTTGTCAGCCGGAGTTGTTGCAGATTACCATTTAGAGCCAGATCGGTACGTAATGATGCAACTTTCCGGCTGATGAACGCCATTTCTTTATTGGATTCTAGTTTATTGCGCCATTTATCGGGTTGTTGGTCGAGGTTCTGAAATAGATTATCCAGTGTACCGGCCTGTCGCAGTAAAGTGGCGGCGGTCTTCGGCCCGATCCCCTGAATCCCCGGAATTTTACTGCTGTTTATCCCTGCCAATCCCCAATAATCAGGTAGTTGCTCTGGTAACACGCCAAATTCTTGCTGAACAAATGGCATATCCAACCAGCGTTTTTGAAAGTAGTCACGGATACGGATATTGGGTGAAAGTAGCTGGCAATACCCTTTATCGGTAGAAACAATAGTCACGTTGTGACCAGCAGAAGTCACTTTTACCGCCAGTGTCGCCGCCAGATCGTCAGCTTCATGTCCCTCGGCATGCCAGCAGGCGACCCCTTGTTGCTCAAATGATGCTCTGATTTGCGGCATTTCTTGTTGCAGATTGTCAGGCATGGGCGAACGGCCGGCTTTGTAGTCAGGTAATATCTGGTGACGCCAACTATGACTGCGATTCTCTTCATCGAATACTGCGACGGCATGTGTGGGATGAGTATGTTGGATAAGCTGCTTTAGCGCATGTTCACAGGCAAGAATACATGGACTGCCCTGCACAGCATGAATGCGTCGGATAAGGTTAAGAGCGTCAACAATAAGAAGGTGTATCATATGGAATCACTTTAAATGGCACAATGCTCCATCCGTGGAGCGCGAATATTTTTTCAGGTAACTTTATTTAATAATTTCGTAGCAAGGCTCGTAGGCAGTGCCTCCCGGTAGTTTCATTCGATGCTGTTCCACAAAGTCTTTCAATAGCTTATCCATATGGCGCATTATTTTAACATCCCCGTGGATTTTGAATGGACCTTGTTTTTCAATCGCTTGAATACCCACCTCTTTCACATTACCGGCAACAATCCCGGAAAAAGCTCGGCGCAGTGACGCTGCCAGTTTTTCAGATGGTTGATCAGAATGGAGATTAAGATCAGCCATGTTTTCATGGGATGGTTCAAACGGCTGTTGCAAATCATAATTGATCTTCATTGACCAATTAAAACTATATGCATCACCGGTACTGTGGCGGCTATCTCTCACTAATGGCATCGCTTCTTTCATTATTCTGGCAACTTCAGGCGCATTATCAATGATGATGTGATAGTAGCGTCGTATATCTTCCCCCAAGGTATGAACAATAAATTCGTCCAGAACCTGGAAATAGTCCTCACTCTCCTTTGGTCCGGTAAGAATTAATGGCAGGACTTGCTCCTGATTTTCCGGGTTCATCAGAATGCCTAGCAAATAAAGTAATTCTTCCGCTGTACCGACGCCACCTGGGAAAATAACGATACCATGAGCAATACGAACAAAAGCTTCCAGACGCTTTTCTATGTCTGGCATGATAATCAGCTCATTCACCAATGGATTTGGGGGTTCCGCCGCAATGATTGAGGGTTCGGTGATACCAATAAAACGGCTATTTTTATAATTCTGTTGGGCATGGCCGACAGCCGCGCCTTTCATCGGTGCTTCCATTGCGCCGGGGCCACAGCCAGTACAGATATTCAGCCCACGTAACCCAAGCTGATTACCGACTTTACGGCCATATTGATACTCTTGCTTACTAATTGAGTGGCCTCCCCAACAGACGATCATGTTGAGATCGTCATCGGTATGCAGCGCTCTGGCATGGCGCAGAATAGAGAATATTCTGTTGGTGATGTGCGCGCTATTCTCTGAGTCGGAATAATTCTGTTGTCCTGGATCGGTAATCTGTGTATGGACAAACAAAATATCCCGCAGCACTGCGAACAGGTTAGATTGTAGTGAATGAATAATTTTTCCATCAACGAATGCGTCTTCTGGTGGATCTATCAGTTCCAGTTTTACTCCACGCTCACGGCGCAGTACGTTAATTTCAAAATCGGTGTATTTAGAGAGCAGCTCTTTACTATTATCGGTTTGGCTACCTGAATTGAGTACGGCCAGTGAGCAATTACGGAACAGGCGATACAGATCACTTTTTGCGGTACTCTTTAGCATATCTACTTCAAGTTGAGATAATAAATCCATTGAGCCGAGTGGGTTGATATGTGTGATCAAGAATGACTCCTTGTATACCGTGTATGGATTACATATCAATAGCACTAAACTGAATGTATTACATACCCTATTTCAGCTTATTTTTCAGAAATTGCGCTTAGGAAAACAGATTTAAAGCAGATCTATTGACGTGCCAGTCTGCCTATAGCTGGAATAAAGCTTGCACTATTGGTGCGCCACGGGTTGATATCTAATCCCCCACGACGGGTATAACGAGCGTAGACTGAAAGCTTTTCTGGCGCACATAACTGTTGTAAATCGTTGAAGATACGCTCGACACATTGTTCGTGAAACTCATTGTGATGCCGGAATGATATTAGGTAGCGTAACAATGCTTCCCGATTGATTTTTGCCCCTTTGTAGTGAATCTGGACAGATCCCCAGTCAGGTTGATGGGTGATCAGGCAATTAGATTTCAGCAGATGGCTAACCAAAACTTCTTCTACCAGCGGGCCTTGTGCTGCATTTTGCAGATAATGACGATTGAAATCATATTCAGTCACTTCAATATCCTGATCGTCAATACATTCACCTATAAAAGCGGAGATTGGCTGATTATTGAAGTGATCTAAATGATGAAGAGTCACTTCCACCTTGCCTTCAGCACAAGCAGCCAGATCGCGCTGTAGTGTTTCTTCAACGACTTGCCAGTTTTCAAAGCGAGTTTGGTTAAAGCTGTTCAGATAGAGCTTAAAACTTTTAGATTCAATCAGGTTTTTACTTGTTGCATTTAAACTAACATGCCCGACAGCAACTTGTGGCAAACCACGGCTATTCAGCCATGACAGCTCATATAGCGTCCAGATATCAGCGCCGTGAAACGGCAAATTATCAGGGAAAATTTCCAGCGGTTCACGGTTCATATTGCGGGGTACAGCTTGCAATAAGCTGGCATCATATAGGTCACGATATAAAGTGGTTTTACCCAGAGTAAGTTGCTCAAGAGCTTGGTGATCCCGATATAACGACATGTTATTCCTCAAAATCTGATAGTAGTGATGGCTTAAGTTTAGCAAGTTAGGGCGTTTGTCTGAATTTTATTTATTCGCTCAGTTCATTATCTTTGGTTTAGTATAAAATTATTAAGTACACCCTAACAGTTACCGGTTGAAAATAATATGATTTCTAATGTTACAGAAGCGTTGTCTAATTTTACCCGTTGTTATGTTGATTTGTGGCAAAAGGAAACCGAAGCCCCTCCTGCCAGCCGTGAACTTTATGGTGTGCCATCACCTTGTATTACCCAGACTGGTGACAACATGGTTTATTGGCTTCCACAGCCTTTTCCCTTAGAGGATAAGCTGAATAGCGTCGAAGTTGCACTGGATATTCAATTACAACCGGCAATTCATGATTTTTATACATCACAATTAGCCGGTGATATGACGGTAACGTTTGAAGGTCAGCGTTTTAGTTTGATTCAGGTCTGGAGTGAAGATGACTTTATCCGTTTACAGGAAAATCTGATAGGGCATTTGGTGACGCAGAAGCGGCTGAAACTGTCGCCAACGGCGTTTATTGCGACGATGGAATCGGATGATATGGGGATGATTTCTCTGTGTAATTTGACCGGTGAAGTGATCTTGGAACAATTTGGCAGCCATAAACGAACGCGGTTATTTACCGACTTAATTGGGTTTCTTGGTGCAATTGAGCCTGTCTTTATTCGTTAGGTATAACGACTTACAATTGAAAACCGCTCGACCTGCAATCAACAGCGGTTTTCAGTTTACATTAAGTGATTCTCACCGAGCCTCCAACCCAGAATAAATGACAATAAATCCACATTATTTGCCCCTAAATCTGCATTCCATCCCGACCAACCTAGATTATTTGCAAATGAAAAAAATGCTTCATTATCGCGTCAAGGTTCGATGTAATGGGACGTAGAAAAATGAACACTGTAAAAGAACACCAAATGTCACAATTTTTGGCAAAAAATATGCAAAGTCATCAATGTTCAAAGAATCCTCGTTTGCTGGAGGCTGATGCTCGTCACTTGGATTATTTAATGACGTCGTAGATCGATTTTTCATTCAGGAAATTGGAGGCCAGTCCTGAAGCCGGTGAAAATGGACTCCCCTTTACTGAAGAAAAGTTGGCGTTACTTGTGCCATGAGAAACTTGGCGCTCTCCTTTATTGCTTTCGGTAATTAAAGTATAAGAATTACTATGCATTTTTGTATACAGGTCTGCATTTCTTTCCATGTCTTTATGGAGCTCCAGTAGCTGCGCATCATCCAAATTAAGCTTTTTATCCAGATTGCATCCCCATCTTGTCAAGCATACTTCGGCAAAATGACGGACAATCATTCCTGGCTCATACAAAACTTTACCACTGCTGATCCCATCAAGGGATGCGTTACCGACAAGTGTGGCGTGCCGGCCGGGCATTGGATAAATATGTACAGCCGTTGATTTATCCGTTTCCGGGATCACGCAAGAAAAACCTTTTGAACGTTCATCCTTTGCATAAAATGCCACGTATTCTCTGACGTTTTTCCCTAAAGAAACCCTTTCTCGTTGGAAATTTCCTAGGCCAGGTACTGGGTCTATTACAAAAATATTCACCGGGATCGCTTCTAAGTCAGGATCTTCAAGCATCGAATTGGCGAGCATATGGCAACTTATTCCTCCCCGACTCCAGCCTATAAGGTTGACCTGTGTTGGAAGTATTCCGTCCTTACGAAAAGTTTTAATAATTTGCTGCTGTAGTTGTTGCTGCGTAACTTTTCGTTTGCCATAGTCATAGTGTCGCCAGAAAAAGGAACCTGTGACTTCAACATCCTTAATTGGAATTCCCGATTCTTTGAGCTTATTATATTGTTGTTCAGTTAACTTTTCGCGTTGCCAGCCGAAACTACCTTTAATAATATGGGCGGCATGCTTGACATTTTCTTCCCAGCCGTAGCCGAGTGTTTTGCCTGCCCAGTCGTAATGTTCCCCGCTTTTTTCCCAAAGTTCATCATCCTGAAGGTTGCCGCTACCTGGACCATCGATGATTAACCATTCGGCAAACTCGCGTCCCAAGTTATGTGACGCCAGAGTGGAAACCAATTCCCCGTTCCAATAATTAGGGTTTGAATCATCAAACTTGGTGGCTGCTGTCCCGCAGAAATAAATCGTCATTACTGTCATAATAACCTCTGTTGTTTTATCTGTGTGTCAGACTCTGCCTGGTAAAGCGTCTCCCCGGCGGGAGATAAAGCTTAATCGAAATTATTTCTGCACAGCCGGCGACCATTTGGCAGAATGGTTGTTAAGTGAAAACCATATAGTTTATTGCCGACTTTTTTTCCGGCCCGCAATATCTACAAATGAAAACTTATATCGACTCGAAAATAATCGACTTTAAGCCATGCTTGTTCTGGGGAATTAATGTCCTTTAAAATGGGTACTGGGATTTTTTCCTCCGTGTATAAGGTGGAAAATAATTAACCACAGTAAAATATATGTTGATTTTAAATTATTAGGGACTTACAACATGATTAATGCCAATTGTTTTTTCTATTATTTTATTTACCTGTTATATTAATAGGCTACGATGAAGTTTTTAATAACATTAATGTTTTTATTCAAAAATTCAATAAACTAACCTTTGCTCATCTAATTAAATTTTAAGTTGACTATTGATGATAAGTTTTATCCTTAATTCTCAAAAAGACATTACTATTTTTATCTGTCATGTCATTAATTAAGTATAGCTAAAGATCTATTTATTTCCACTAAATTTTAAGATTATTTAATAGCATCCTATTAACCTTCATATTGAGATATGGAAAGCCAATAAAGTTATTTGGTTTTCAAAATAAAGTTAGTGAATCATTGTTCTATTTGCATCGATAAGAAATATAAACAGGATAATATTATGTCATGCTTATTATTATTATTTTTAATAGAATTAACCATCCTAACAATCGTCATATTTAGGTGTATTCGCAATTAATCTTGGAATTATTTTAGTGTTGATGACTTATTAGACGTAGGGCCGATTCGGTATCCTCATCGTAAATGCAGTGGTATTCCTGATACGTGCCGTTCTGATCGTCCATCCCACTGAACAGCATCAGGGTAGGTTAGCCTTTATCCGGATCAATCCACTCCAGTACATAAATGTGTTTCAGATCGGAAGGTGACATATCAAACTGCCAGTAACTCAGTGCTGTGGGTTGACGGTCTATCGTGATGAGCGTGATACTTCATCTACAAAACAGTGGCTTACTGGATGGCGTATGGGGAGTTGTACAATGGTAAACACACCTCACTTACGCTCTGACACGGGATTCATTTTCTGCAAGGCACAACAGGTTATAGATTTCATTTTCAGTTATTGTGGGTCGAAAAACACGATAAATGCAGGTTGCTACAGTCACGCCCGGATTTTTAACTCTACATTTGTGAGATATCTCTTACACTTCATGTAAGAGATATCATTGTTTACTTTTGTGAGTTTCACATTAGTTTATTATTTTCATTTTATTTCAATAGGCTATAAATAATCACAGATTTTATTCCCTGCCCTCATTTACTGGTTCCATTATGTGTAGCTTGTTTCATCGAACGAATTAATTCATGCTGTCCTCAGCAGGAAAGGAATCATTGCGCACAATTTCTCAAGGACAGATAAGTGATGATGGTCAGGATGACACAATGCATAACAGGATCGTATGCAACATAAATAAAATGATGGGTAAGGGATAACCAACAGGGACAATTTGTCAAGGAGTGAGCAAGGAGCATATTATTAGCGGGACTGCTATAAAATCAACTTAAGGGGAGCGCTTGTTCGCTCCCTTCTCTTATTTGGTGGAGCAAGCAAATTTTCAGCTTAAGGGGTATCGATGGTATTCTTGCGAACTTGGTTGTTTTGAGTAAAAACTGAGTCAGGCTGAAAATATGAGTACTGCAAAACAAATTCTGCATAAATTACAGTTAATTGAAGAAGCCATGAGGGAAATTGACCTGTGGCGGAGCCATCCGCCTAAACCGAAAGCTTTCGAAAGTGTTGAGCCATTTTCCATTGATACGATGTTAGCTGAAGAGTGGTTACAGTGGGTATTGATTCCGAGAATGTATGCATTATTGGAGCAGGGATTGGCGTTGCCTACGGCATTTGCTATCGCGCCTTACTTTGAGGAATCTTATAAAGAAGATACTACCGGGCGTTACCAGCGACTGCTTGAACATCTTCGTGCGTTGGATCGCTTATTTATGCAGGATAACGTCTGATATGTTGGAAGTATTATATCAGGATGATTATATTGTGGCAGTTAACAAGCCTGCGGGATGGTTAGTTCATCGTAGCTGGTTGGCGCGTCACGAAACTCTCTTTGTCATGCAGACATTGCGTGATCAGATTGGCCAGCATGTTTTCCCGGTGCACCGTCTGGATAGACCAACGTCAGGTGTATTGCTGATGGCGCTTTCCAGTGATGTTGCCCGTCAGCTTTCCCAACAGTTTGAACATCATCAGTTACAAAAAACTTATCATGCCGTCGTGCGCGGTTATGTGTTGGAATCAGCTATTATTGATTACGCTCTGGTTGAGGAGTTGGATAAGATCGCGGATAAATTTGCACAGGGTGATAAAGAGGCTCAACCCAGTGTGACTTATTACCGACCACTGGCAACGGTGGAATGTCCGGTAGAAATAGGTCGTTATCCTACATCACGTTTTAGTTTGTTGGAATTGACACCGAAAACAGGCCGAAAACATCAATTAAGACGCCATATGGCACATATTCGTCACCCAATTATTGGTGATACGACACATGGTGATTTACGGCAAAACAGAGGGGTTGCCGCTCATTATCAAACCAGTCGATTGATGCTTCATGCCAGTTGTCTTGAGTTAGATCACCCTGTTACGGGTGAAAAATTATCGCTTACGGCAAAATGGGATGCGTCATGGCAGCATTTAATACAACAATTTGGCTGGCAAGGTATTATCCCGGATTTGGAGTGTGATAATAATTAGAGAAAGCCGTCGTCGACTCTCGCCACCCACTAGTACTACAAGCATGACCGCGATATCAACGCGGCGATCAACATCCAGCGTAAGGGCATAACAGAATTACAGGCGGCGGGATTCGTCGTTTCTGCCCACGGAGGCCAGCGTAAATCCGTCATAAAGACGGTGGCGGCCTGAGAAGTGGGAAGCCTCGCCATTTTTTACGGCGGGGAGCAGTCACTAAAGCTACAAGAGAAACGATCTGCTCAAAGTATTATTGCGTTGAGTTAGGCGTAAATTTAAGAACCAGTCTGGTGATACTGCTGAAATTCTGGCTTGTATATGATCTGACTTTGAATATGTTTCGTGCGGAAACAACAAAAAAGCCAGTATTCGCGGCAAACGAAAACAGGCCAACATGAATAGCGCCTATATGGATAAAGTACTGATAGTTGGTTTTAATACGATGAGTAATAAACAAACACTCAGTTTCTACCTTGTTTAGATTAAAAGTTTCCTAGTGTAATATTACGTTAGTATTTAAATAAAAAATGCATGATTTTTTTAAAAAATGGATTTAAATATTATTTTTGTAAATATTTTGTTCGATTTAAAAAAAGATGTTTTTTTCTACAAGGAAAATGTAACTTTTTGAAATTTATGAACAAGATAAGATTTTTTAAATAATAAAAATGTAAATAAATGTAAAGGAAATTTTGTTTTAAACTAAAAAAATATAAATTACCTGAACCAAATTGGTTTTTATTATATTAACTATATTAGAGTAGGAAGATGACATATATTAAGGAAATTAAACCTGATCAAAATGAAAGTAAAGTGATTAAAGGTTTAATAGATCATATTGTTTTTGATGAGAAATTAGATAATCAATATGACTTTCTAGAAAGAGCTCCAATTTTCGCACAAGAGTTGCCTCGTAGTATTAGAGAAGAGTTTTATCATTTTAAGCGGCATGAGAAATATGCTGCTATTCATGTTAAAGATAACCCTGTTTTACTTAATGGTGTTCAACCAACTCCGAGAAAATTAATAGAATTAGAAGATGGATATAAAATTAATGATGCAAAAATATTATTAGGTCTATATGGATCTTTATTGGGAGAAGGTATGGGATTTACCTCCCAACGAAATGGTAGTATATACAATAATATTATCCCTTTCGAAGAATTACAAAATGTCCCTAATTCAAGTAGTGGTTCAAATAAAGATTTTGGGTTTCATGTAGAAGATGCCTTTCACCCAGCAAGAGCTGAATTCTTGGGGCTTGTCTGTATGCGAAATGAAGAAAGAGCACCAACAACAATTTCTTGTATTGACGGTATTGAACTTACTGACAAGGAAAAAGAACTGCTTTTTCGGGACAGGTTTTATATTTCTCATAATCCAATTCATTCAACTTCAAATATTGTTGATGAAGAAGGTCAAGCAATATTATTTGGTGCAAAAGAAGAGCCTTATGTAAGAATTAATGCTGCTGCTTTGAACCTAGATAACAATTCGTTAGATGAAATAAAAGCAGTCAATAAGGTAATTGATTTTTTTAATAAAAATAAGGAATCAATTGTTTTAAATACTTCAGATTGCATATTTGTTGATAACTTTAGATGTGTACACGCCAGGGATGCATATGAACCTTTCTTTGGAGAAAAAGCACGTTGGTTAGCAAGAGTTGTCTTTACAACTGATTTAAAGAAATCTCGAGGAATGCGAGGATCTGTTCAAAGTCGAGCTATCATTGCGTAAGAGGTTTTTATGTTAGTTGAAGATACGATTATTTTAGAAAAAAAAAATATAGAATTTTACAATTCTAATGGTGATTCTGTAGAAAAAATAAATACCGATACCCCTAGAATATTGATTTTTGATTCGGGAGTTGGTGGTTTATCAGTATCTAAATATGTAGAGAATTTTTTTTTAGGTACTGACGTCGTTTATATTGCTGATAATAAGTTCTATCCTTATGGAAATAAGGATAGAACTTTACTATTAGAAAGAATAGAAGATCTGTTAGAGCAAGCAGTACAAGTATTTAAGCCAATTGGTTTAATTATTGCCTGTAATACAGCATCAACTTTATTGAGTAACAGTTTTATAGAAAAACTAAAATTGCCTTGTATTAAAGTGCTCCCTCCTATTTTAGAAGCCTTTCAGATCTCTTCAAAAAAAAATGTTCTTCTGATTGCTACACCTAATACAATTAACAGTGAATATGTTAATAATATATGTGAAAAGTTAATTTATGATAAGTTCATCTTTAAAAAGTTAGGTTTAACAGAGCTGGTTAACTTTTCAGAGATGAAATCAAGAGGAATACTATTAAAAACCAATGACATAGAAAGTTTAATACTAAAATCAATGACAAAAGAAGAGATTGATAATGTAGATGTAGTGATTTTAGGGTGCACTCACTTTCCTAATATTAAAGATGAATTAAAATATATTTTTAAAAATGTTAATGAATGGGTGGATCCTGCCTATGATGCCGTTAACTCCCTTTATCAAGCGATTAACCAAAGTAACTCTCAAAAGGGAATTCAGAAATTTTTATTCTTAACAGAACAAAGTAAGGCCGATAACTTTACTTCTCCATATTCTTATAGTGGTTTTTTATAAAGATCTTCTAGGATAGTTAATTCGTGATAAATCAAAATATTGAAAATTATAAATGGACAGTGTTATTTATAGCTACGATAACTCAGGCATGTGCGTGTTTTTTTGTTCAAGGGATAGGTTCTATCGCTCCACTATTGCAACAACAGATGTCGTTATCTGCATTCCAAATTGGGTTACTAGTATCGTCTGCTCAACTTGCACCATTAGTTGGTTTACTAGTAGCTGGAGAATTACTTGATAGGTTTAATGAAAAGTACGTGGTAAGTATAGGTGTTTTCTTAGTTGGAATGACTCTATGTTTTACCCTATTTTTTGATAACTATTATGTGATTCTCATACTCTTATTTATTCTTGGGATTGGGTATAGTTCTGCGCAACCAGGTGGGGCCAAGTCTGTTTCTAATTGGTTTCCAAAAAGCCAGTTAGGTTTTGCTATGGGGATTAGACAAGCAGGATTACCTCTAGGAGGGGCTTTAGCAAGTTTAATCTTACCATTTTTGGCAATACGTTTTAATTGGCATTTCGCTTTCTTTGCCAGTGGATGTATTGCTATTTTTGGGGCTACACTTTTTTTTATTTTTTATAAAGATAAAGATCCTAGAGCAAAGCAAATACGGCACATTAATATTATATCGACTATCCGAAATAAAATGTTAATGGTTAAAGAACCTGCTATGTTTAATATTATGTTGTCTGGGGCTTGTTTAACAGCCATTCAATATAGTGTGGTTATTTATCTGATTTCTTATTTTTATGAAGAGCTAAAGATTTCTCCATCTATAGGTGCAACTTTATTATTCTCAGCTCTTGTCTCTGGGGTTGTAGGAAGAATAGCCTTAGCTGCTTGGAGTGACAGAACAAAAACAAATAGATATTTTCAAGTATTATGTTGCTTATTTTTCTCTTTAATTGGAATCACTATTTTATTTTCTATTAAAACTGATAGTTATTATTTTTTATTCCCATTAATGATCTTACTTGGTTTCTTTGGAGTAGGTTGGTATGGCCCTTGGGTAGCTTATATAGCAGACACAGCCCCTAAAGATAGGATGGGATTTGCTTTGGGTTTGGCTATGACTGCTAATCAAGTATCTGTGATTGTTATTGCGCCATTAGTAGGGATATTAAGAGATATTACAGGTAGTTATAACTTAAGTTGGATATTACTGATACTTTTTACTTTCTTTACTTTACTAAGTACTTACTTTAGAAATAAAAAGGTATTAGCAAGCTAATGTAGGGTATGATTATTGTCTCTTTACTGCTTATCATCAATGGTTGTATAAAAAGCACTTTAGGGTGCTTTTTATCCTTCATAATTACCAAACTAACCATTTGTAATAGCGTATCTTTCAATTGTGTGGTATCTATATCATCATCATCACTTGGCATAAAATAAATACTTTCTGTAAGTATAATAAGTATTTGAATTTTTTAGATGATATAATTGAAGAGTATGAATGTTTCTTCTATTGAGAAAAGGAAGTTTGGTTGTATTATTAGTCAGTTCGGTTGATTTGTATTCGGGTGAAATACCTATCATTATTATGCTTCTTCATCGCTCCATAAGTATTTTAATATAATAATTACGCTGGCTTTATTGCTTTTTAGAGTTAATGGCAAAGAGAAAAACAGTAGAGATAACTATTGAAGAAATTAATAATATTATAAATACAGAAATAATTTCTTCAACGCCAACACCTAAATAAATAGTATAAAAAAGAATGATCATAGTAATAAATACATAAATCCCTGATTGCATACCCAAAGTATAAAGAGAGTTTTTTGAATACAATCCCAAATAAGAGAAAAAAACAGGTTGTATAATGGTATTAGCTAAAAATACCATAATTGTAAATAGCAAATAGAGTATGCCAGAATTTATCATAATGCTAAGTAAGCAGAATCCGAGAGAAAATAATTGTAGGATATTACCTATCATGATTCTTTTGGTTAAAAGTGCGGATTTAATGATTTTCATGATCCCAATTGCACAGGGGAACCATATAACCACTAATATGATATACATTTGAATTATATCAATATGCTCAAAATATTTTGTTCGCATCGCTGGCATAATCATTAAGGATAGGAAAAAGCAAACATTGATTATAACTAAACTGGAAAAGGCAAAGAAAATAATTGATTTATTGGTTGTTTTCACAGAATATTTAATATCCTGTTTTTGTTTTTTTAAATTATGGCTTTTAAAGCCAGTGAAATAGATAATTGAAGCAATAGAGTAAATAAAAGCAGCAAAAAAGTCTGCTGATGTACGGGAATTTAAACGTAAAAGAGAGAAAATAATAGGGATTAAAAATGGTAGACTTAATAACGCCAGGCTTAAAATAGAAAAATCACTATTAGTTTTCTTTTCATTTCCTGCGGTTATAAGGATATTTCTTCCCATTATGACAATAAATCCACTTATTACTCCCCATAATATTCTATGCAGAGCATCCAACCAAACTGGAATAAGAGTTATTTCTTTTGCAAAGAGAGTACAGTTTATCGTTGCTAGTAATAAGAAGAAGCCAAAAATATTTCTTTCAAAAAAAACAATATTCATTTTTCGAATAAAAAAGGATATGGTCATACACCCCAGAGATAATCCCAATAAATAGGAAAAAACAGGAACGTAAGCGTTTAAAATCATGCCTCCATCTTTAAGCACGGTATCTACCCAAATCATTAGACCCGATGAGCCGGTAATATTTGCGGTACTTAATAGTATACTCAGCACAACAGCTCTATTGTTAAACATAGTGATGGTTTTCCTTTATTTAGTGTTTATTTTCGTTATTCTATTAACCTCATAATACTATTTCTCATCTTGAAATAAAGTATATGGTCATTTTTCATATTAATATCAATAATATCAGTTAAAGTTGTTTAAAAAAATGATTTTAATACTGAATTATTATTGGTTAAATAACTTGATCTAAGACGACATCACTTCTGTCACTTTATCTTGGTTGTTACAGAAAACGAGGCTTTTGATGATTATCTGTTACCGTTTTATGTAGAATAACCACAGTTATTGATCGATACGTCTGTTCGTAATTAGCTTAACAGATATATGATTAGTCATTAGTGCTGATGGGATACTGTTTACATGACAGAATGAGCTTAATAGTGGCAATATTTGATTTGATACGACGACTTAGCTGGTAAAGGTAATTATCCCTGATTTGGGAAGGGTTGAGTTTTCTGCTGTTGCCAGCGAGGATAACTAATAATTCCTTTAAAAAGAGATAATAAGTTATGGCAAAGATAGGTATTTTTGTTGGTACTGTTTATGGTAACGCGCTTGCTGTTGCAGAAGAAGCACAGCAGATCCTTGAACAACAAGGTCATGATGTAGAAGTCTTTGAAGAAGGGGAGCTGGAACAGTGGCAATCCTATCTTGATCAAATGGTTTTAGTTATCACTTCAACTACCGGGCAAGGAGATTTGCCCGATAATATTCGGCCTCTTTACTGTGCCTTGCGAGATGAGCAGGGGTATCAGCCTGAATTACGCTATGGCGTGATCGCTTTGGGTGATAGCAGTTATGAAAATTTTTGTGGCGGGGGACGCGCTTTTGATGAGTTGCTACAAGAACAAGGGGCGATAAGAATCGGTGAAGTTTTGATGGTGGATGCGGTGGAAGAAGCTGAACCGGAAGTTTTTGCTCAGTCTTGGATCAAGCAATGGGGAGAGTTAATTGAATAATCTCAATACACCGCTTATACCAAATAAGATATAGGCGGTGTAATTAATAGAACCGTTTTATTTACGGGTTAGTTTTTCCAGATCGGCTTCAATCTCGGCAATCTTGTTGGCAACAACGTGCTCAAGATGACGCAAATCATCGAGAATTTTGTGTTTCAAGTCGACTTCTGCTTGGTCGCGTTTGCAAATTTGATCTAACTCTTCAATCACATAACGCAGGTTAGTGTTGATTTCGTTGATCTCTTTGTATCCTTGCTCTGTATTGTTTGCAGTTACAGTCTTGCGTTGACGCGGATATTTGAATTTCACGCTTTTAGCAAAAAATTCACCTTTATCCTTGCGGAAATAGATTTTCAGAATATCGTTGTTAGCTTCCTGACGCAGACTATAGCGGTCAATTTCTTCGGGATATGTGATCCCCAGGCTCTTTAAGTTATCGTACATAGCACCACCTTAAGGGTATTTTTCCCAGTAGGTTATTTTATGTGTCATTTTGAATCCAGAGCGTCGCTAAACGCCTTACGTACTCTGTGTACGTTTCGGGTTGTGCACGTTGTCTGCATTCAAACTCCCTATATTAATAACACTGACTGAGGTCGGTAATGATGATAAAAAGCAAAAAAATAGCGGACTTATTTATTATCCGCTATTTTAAAGTTTAATCTATCGATCTGAGTAGTTCATTAATGCCCACTTTTCCTCGTGTTTTGGCATCCACTTTTTTGACAATGACAGCACAATACAGGCTGTAACTACCATCTTTTGATGGGAGGTTGCCAGAGACAACAACGGAACCCGCAGGGACGCGGCCATAATGGATTTCGCCTGTTTCACGATCATAAATTTTGGTGCTTTGACCGATATAGACACCCATTGAAATCACTGAACCCTCTTCGACAATGACACCTTCCACAATTTCAGAACGAGCGCCAATAAAGCAGTTGTCTTCAATAATAGTTGGGTTGGCTTGCAATGGTTCCAATACGCCGCCGATGCCGACGCCACCGGATAAATGGACGTTTTTACCAATTTGGGCGCAGGAGCCGACAGTCGCCCAGGTATCTACCATTGTCCCTTCATCAACATAAGCGCCGATGTTGACATAGGAAGGCATCAGTACGCAGTTACGGGCAATGAAAGCCCCTTGACGTGCTGCCGCAGGAGGTACCACGCGAAAGCCCTCTTTTTCAAATCTTGCCTGATCATAATCAGAGAATTTCATCGGAACTTTATCGAAATAACGGCTTTCTGTGCCATCGATGATCCGATTTTCATTAATACGGAAAGAGAGCAGTACAGCCATTTTTAGCCATTGATGAGTGACCCACTGACCGTCAATTTTCTCTGCAACGCGCAGTTTTCCACTATCCAGCAGGTTGATGACTTGAGTAACTGCATCCCGTATTTCATGGTTGACTGTTGCTGGAGTAAGCGTTGCGCGGTTTTCAAATGCACTTTCGATAATGGATTGTAATTGCTGCATTGCATCGGGTTCCTTGGTTATCGTCCGAATCATGGGCTTATACCCGTCATCTTTCAAGTTGCCTCTTTGTTGGCTGCACTCACTCACCCCGATCACATAGTTCTCTATGCTCTCGGGGATTCGCTCCCTTGCCGTCGCGATGCATCTTGAAATCCATAGGGTATATACTGAGTTATATTTTATCCTTTGGATTTAGGGTTGCTGTCAACCTTTCTGATAATTCTTCTCTGACTTTTTTATTTAATGCTTTGTGGTCCTTATCCGCCAGAACAAAAAAATCTTCGACACGTTCACCGATGGTGGTGATATGCGCGCCATGTAGTGAAACCTCCATTTCAGCGAAAATATTACCGACTCTTGCCAGTAATCCCGGTTGATCCAAGGCAAATAGTTCCATATAGGTTCGTCGTTCGTTATGGGTAGGTAAGAAGGTCACTTTTGTTGGTACGTTGAAGTGGCGCAATTTGGTTGGTAATTTTCGTGTTTTCGGTGTCTTGGTGTAAGGGTCCAGAACGACTTGTAAAAGTGCGTTACGTATTATTTCATGGCGATCCAATGCTAAAGGATGACCATTGGGTTCCAGTACTACGAAGGTATCCATTGTCATACCATCACGATTGGTAAATATTTGAGCATTATGAACACTCAGGTTACGTCTATCCAGTTCGCCGACAACAGCTGCAAACAGGGAAGGACGATCTAAGCTCCAGATAAAAATTTCTGTGCCGCCGCGGGTTGGCTTGGTACTTATCAGTATCAGTGACTCTTGAGAATCATGTTGCACTAGATGACGGGCGTGCCAGGCAAGTTGTTTTGGCGTGTGGCGAAGGAAATAATCTGCGTGACAACGACTCCAGAGCCGATGAAGTTTCTGTTCGTTAATATTATCTTGGCGCAACAGAGCAAGTGCTTGAAAACGGTTGTGACGGATACGTTCACGAAAATCTGGTGTATTTCCCTGGCGTAATTGATGCTCTGTAGAAAAATAGAGTTCCCGTAACAAGCTCTGCTTCCAACTATTCCATAGGTTGATATTGGTTGCGCAGATATCAGCGACTGTCAGGCATATTAGGTAGCGTAACCGTGTTTCATTGAGGATTTGATGGGTAAATTGCTTGATGATTTCTGGGTCCTGAATATCTCGTCGTTGAGCTGTGACTGACATTAACAGATGATGACGAACCAGCCAGGAGACCAAATCAGCTTCTAGTGAGTTAAGCCCGTGTTGCAGTGAAAACGCTAGCGCATCGTCAGCGCCAAGTTCAGAATGGTCGCCGGTACGCCCTTTGGCGATGTCATGAAATAGCGCAGCAAGGCGTAGAAGCTCAGGTTGAGGCAGACGAGGGTATAGCTCAACACAGAGTGGATGGGCTGGACGGTTATTCTCATCGGCAAAACTTTCCAATTTTCTCAGTACGCGGATGGTATGTTCATCGACAGTATAGGCGTGAAACAGATCAAACTGCATCTGACCGACAATATTGCCCCAAAGCGGTGTGTAAGCGCCAAGAACACTGTGACGATGCATGGGCACAAATGCGCTTTCAACCGCCCTGGGGTGACGTAGAATATCCATAAAGATTTGGCGAGCTTCCGGCAATTCACACAATGGCTGAGACAGGTTGCGGCGCGCATAACGGAGGTGGCGTAACGTAGTAGAATAAATGCCTTGAACTTCCTCATATTCTGCCATGCGATAAAACATCCGCATAATAGCTGCGGGTTCTTTGATAAACAGGGTTTCGTCGATGAGATCAATAAGTTGCCCCCGTAGCTGGAATTCACTGTCCAGTGGGCGGGATTTTTCATTGGTTTCCAGTGCCAGAATAGCTTCATCAAACAGTTGCAGTAGCATATTGTTGAGTTCGCTAACGCGGCGTGTCATCCGATAGAAATCTTTCATCATTCGTTCTACCGGTTGATTACGTTCCCCTTGATAACCTAATAATTGAGCAATACTGAACTGGCGATCAAATAACAAGCGATTATCATAACGGTTGACTACCAGATGAAGAGCAAAGCGGATACGCCAAAGGAAGCTTTGGCATTCATTTAATTCATTACGTTCTTCCACTGTTAGGAAACCAAAGTCGACCATTTCATCTATGGAGGTTGCACCAAAATGGCGACGGGCGACCCACAGTAGGGTATGAATGTCTCGCAACCCTCCGGGGCTGCTTTTGATATCAGGTTCCAGATTATAACTTGTACTGTGATAGCGCTGGTGGCGTTCGTGTTGTTCAACAATTTTGGCATCAAAGAAGTCAGTAGAAGGCCAAAAACCATCACTGAAGGTATGTTGCTGTAATTGAAGAAAAATGGCTGGATCGCCACAAATTAACCGTGATTCGATTAAATTCGTCGCGATAGTTAGATCTGACAGCCCTTCCAGCAAACACTCTTCAAGTGTGCGAACACTGTGACCGACTTCCAGCCGGATATCCCATAGTAAAGTGATAAATTGTCCAACATTCTGAGCTTGAGGCGGTGTGAGCGACTGTTCGCTGAGTATCAGTACGTCAATATCAGATAGCGGATGCAGTTCCCGTCGGCCATATCCGCCGACGGCAATCAATGAAAGTGATGAAATCTTATCAAATCCATAGGCATGCCATAATTGTTGTAATAACTGGTCTATGTAATCACTGCGTGCAGAAATCAAGGCTTCTGCGGAAATCCCCGCTTTAAATGCATGCTCTAGCCAAAGTTGAAATTCTTCGAGGTGCTGTTTCAACACAGGGTAGCGAAGTTCTTCACTAGAAAAATCAGCGGGAGAAAGTGGCGGGATAGGGGCCCGAATTGTGGCGATATCTGCTGGCATAAGCATAAACCTATGAGAAGGGCGAATCATAAGGCCAGATTACTGAGAAAGTAGGGGGTTAAACAAGAGGATATTGCAGAGAAGAGATGAGAAGCCTTGTATGATTTCAGCAAGGCTTCGTAGTTTGCTATTTTAATTATTCATTTACCAAGACTGCGGAAAGCTCTGGCTCTTCTTCTTTACGCAATGTCATGATTTCACAGCCGTTATCAGTAACAACAATGGTATGTTCATACTGTGCGGACAGGCTGCGGTCCTTCGTTTTGACTGTCCAGCCATCTTTCATGGTACGGATGCGGTAGTCACCGGTGTTAACCATTGGTTCAATAGTGAAAGCCATACCTTTTTGCAGAACAACACCACCATCATCGGCGTCATAGTGCAGTACTTGTGGTTCCTCATGGAAGCCTTCGCCGATGCCGTGACCGCAATATTCACGGACCACAGAAAAATCGTTGGCTTCAACAAATTGTTGGATGGCTCTACCAAGAGTGCGTAGACGAATGCCGGGTTTCACCATTTTTAAGGCCAGATAGAGGCTTTCCTGAGTGATGCGGCATAGGCGCTCACCTTGAATGGTTGGTTTACCGACAATGAACATTTTTGATGTATCACCGTGGAAGCCCTCTTTGATGACAGTCACATCGATATTAACAATATCGCCATCTTTTAATGCTTTATCATCACTTGGGATACCGTGACACACTACGTCATTAACAGAAATACAGACGGATTTTGGGAAACCGTGATAACCAAGACAGGCAGAGACAGCTTGTTGTTTATTGGTGATGTGATCGTGACAGATACGATCTAATTCACCTGTTGTTACACCGGGTTTGACGTAAGGTTCAATAATTTCCAACACTTCTGCCGCCAGTCGACCGGCGACGCGCATTTTTTCAATATCTTCAGAGGTTTTAATTGAGATTGCCATGAAACTTGTCCATTCAATGCCAGCGAATCTGCTGGTTGTATGTTTTTCAACAAGGAAAGAATTATTGAACTAATGGTATCAGCCTACAGAATATCTGCCAATAACAGTTGGCGGCCCTATTTCCCTCGTTACCTTTTTGCCTATCAAGAATACCTTTCGTAACCCTGCCTTTCTTTTCACATTGAGCTATCGGAAAGCGGCAACAAAAGTTGGTGTCTTAGGCGGGTTTATGATATAAAGCGCGCCGGCGTTCTCTGTATTTGCCACTGAGGTAAAACAGAGTGACGTTAAATATACTCATTGTGTAATAACACACACGGGTCGGCACATACACCGGGGTGCTCTCATGCGGAACATGCAGCTAAGGAGTCGGTGTTATGGGGCTCGTGGAGGCATAACCCCAACTTAATATTTTACAGAGGTTTACAATGGCAACTGTTTCCATGCGCGATATGCTGCAAGCGGGCGTTCACTTCGGTCACCAGACTCGTTACTGGAACCCAAAAATGAAACCATTCATCTTTGGCGCTCGCAACAAAGTGCATATCATCAACCTGGAAAAAACTGTTCCAATGTTCAATGATGCGTTAGCTGAACTGAACAAAATTGCTTCACGCAAAGGCAAAATTCTGTTTGTTGGTACTAAGCGCGCTGCGAGCGAAGCGGTTAAAGAAGCAGCTCAGGGCTGTGATCAATACTTCGTTAATCACCGTTGGTTAGGTGGTATGTTGACTAACTGGAAAACCGTTCGTCAGTCCATCAAACGTTTGAAAGATTTAGAAGCACAGTCTCAGGACGGTACTTTTGACAAACTGACCAAAAAAGAAGCGTTAATTCGTTCTCGTGAACTTGGTAAGTTAGAAAATAGCTTGGGCGGTATCAAAGATATGGGCGGCTTACCTGACGCTCTGTTTGTTATCGATGCTGAACATGAACACATTGCTATCAAAGAAGCAAACAACCTGGGTATCCCAGTATTTGCGGTTGTTGATACTAACTCTGATCCAGATGGCGTTGATTTCATCATCCCTGGTAACGATGACGCAATCCGTGCAGTAAAACTGTATCTAGGTGCTGTTGCTACTGCTGTTCGTGAAGGTCGTTCTCAAGATCTGGCTGTTCAGGCAGAAGAAAGCTTTGTAGAAGCTGAATAATAAGGCAAGCTCATTATTGAGCCCTTATTAACCAGGTATTGAAATATATTGGTTAGGGGGGCCTGTTATGGCCCCCTTTTACGTATCTAATATAAGAACTATCCATGCGGAATACTCTCTTCCTGCGGGATACATCGAGGAATAAAACAAATGTCTGGAATTACCGCTGCTTTGGTAAAAGAACTGCGTGAGCGTACTGGCGCAGGTATGATGGAATGTAAAAAAGCGCTGGTTGAAGCTAACGGCGATATCGAGTTAGCGATTGACAACATGCGTAAATCAGGTCAAGCGAAAGCGGCTAAGAAAGCTGGCCGTGTTGCTGCTGAAGGTATCATCCTGGCGGAAGTGGCTGCTGATGGCAAATTCGGCGCTTTGGTTGAGCTGAACTGTGAAACTGACTTCGTTGCTAAAGATGCTGGCTTCATCGCTTTCGGTAAAGAAGTTATGGCGGCAGTATTGGCTGATAAAGTTTCTGATATTGAAACGCTGAAAGCTAAGTTCGAAGAGCAGCGTACTACACTGGTTGCTAAAATCGGTGAAAACATCAACATTCGTCGCGTTTCTGTATTAGAAGGCGAACAACTGGGTACTTACCTGCATGGTGCGCGTATCGGTGTTCTGGTTGCGGCTGAAGGCGCTAATGAAGAGCTGATTAAGCATGTGGCTATGCACATCGCTGCAAGTAAGCCAGAATATGTTAACCCAAGCGATGTACCTGCTGACGTTGTTGAGCGTGAGCACCAAATCCAACTGGATATCGCAATGCAGTCTGGTAAGCCACGTGAAATCGCAGAGAAAATGGTTTCTGGCCGTATGAATAAATTCACCGGCGAGATCTCTCTGACAGGTCAGAATTTCGTGATGGATCCGAGCAAAACTGTCGGCGATCTGTTGAAAGAAAACAATGCTAAAGTGACCAGCTTCATCCGTTATGAAGTGGGTGAAGGTATTGAGAAAGTTGAGACTGATTTCGCAGCAGAAGTTGCTGCAATGAGTAAATAGTCTTAATTTTTACAAACAGGGCCGCCAAATGGCGGTTCTGTTTTATCTAATCTAAACTGCCTATCCCAGTAGGCATTGAGTTTTAGCGTCTGGTCAGAATGACCCGGATGTATGTAAATCCCCAATATACTTTTCTGCTTAGGACAGAACATCATGGCAACCAATGCAAAACCCGTATATCAGCGTATCCTGCTTAAACTCAGTGGCGAAGCCCTGCAAGGTGCAGAAGGTTTTGGTATAGATGCCAGCGTTTTAGATCGCATGGCTCAGGAGATCAAAGAACTGGTTGAGTTAGGCGTACAGGTCGGTGTCGTCATTGGCGGTGGTAATCTGTTTCGTGGTGCTGGCTTGGCAGAAGCAGGAATGAACCGTGTAGTCGGCGACCACATGGGCATGTTGGCAACAGTAATGAATGGTCTGGCAATGCGGGATGCATTACACCGCGCCTATGTGAACGCCCGTCTAATGTCTGCAATTCCTTTAAATGGCGTTTGCGATAACTATAGTTGGGCAGAAGCGATTAGTTTGTTACGTCATGGTCGTGTTGTTATTTTCTCTGCGGGTACCGGCAATCCGTTCTTTACTACAGATTCGGCAGCGTGTTTGCGCGGTATTGAGATTGAAGCAGATGTTGTGCTAAAAGCAACTAAAGTAGATGGTGTTTACTCGGCTGATCCGGCGAAAGATTCAGAAGCGGTATTGTTCGATAAGCTCTCTTATCAGCAGGTATTAGAGCGTGAATTGAAAGTTATGGATTTGGCGGCATTCACTCTGGCTCGTGATCATAGCTTACCCATTCGCGTATTTAACATGAATAAGCCGGGGGCGTTACGTCGTGTGGTGATGGGGGAAAATGAAGGTACCCTGATTTCTCATGAGTAATGTTCAAAGACACCAGAGATGTTTGGCGGTATGATGAGTCGCCTGATACGCCAAATTTAACAAATCATGGTCATAATGATTTATGGCTTGAAAACAACCAGTTCCCAAGGGTTTGTAACGTGATTAATGAAATCAAAAAAGACGCACAAGACCGTATGGAAAAGAGCGTCGAAGCACTTAAAAACCAAATTAGCAAGGTTCGTACCGGCCGAGCTTCTCCTAGTCTGCTGGATGGTATCACTGTTGAGTATTATGGTGCGCCAACGCCTTTGCGTCAGCTTGCTAACGTTGTTGCTGAGGATGCACGTACCCTGGCTATCACGGTATTTGATCGTACTATAACGCCGGCGATTGAAAAGGCAATCATGGCTTCTGATTTAGGGCTGAATCCATCTTCTGCGGGGACAACGATCCGCGTTCCTTTGCCGCCATTGACAGAAGAACGCCGTAAAGATTTGATTAAGGTGGTTCGTGGCGAAGCTGAGCAGGGGCGTGTCTCTGTGCGTAATATTCGTCGTGATGCTAATGACAAAATCAAAGCGCTGTTGAAAGACAAAGAGATCAGTGAAGATGACGAGCGTCGTGCGCAGGATGATATTCAAAAGCTGACGGATAATTTCATCAAAAAAGTTGATGAAGCTTTAACGAAGAAAGAAGAAGAACTGATGGAGTTCTAATCTCTTTCATAAGATAGATCAAGCGCTGCTATCTTGTGGCGCTATTTTTATTCGGCATTTCTCTGAAGTCATGAGCGTTCATAGCCAGGCAAATCAGACAAGTATTAACACACACCAAATAAAACAATTCAGAGCATCAGTATGAAAAGGTTGACCATCCTTGGTTCCACAGGTTCCGTAGGCAAAAGTACACTTACTGTAGTTCGCAATCATCCGGATAAATTTAAAGTAACAGCGCTTGCCGCTGGAAAAAATATTCAGGTTATGGCTGAACAATGTCTGGAATTTCGGCCTCAATATGCTGCAATGGTGGACGAAGTTTCCGCAAAAGAGTTGCGTCAGTTGCTCATTGAACAAGGCTGTAAAACCGAAGTATTTTTCGGGGAACAGGCTGCGTGTGATTTGGCTGCTTTGAATGATGTTGATCAGGTTATGTCTGGGATTGTCGGTGTTGCTGGTTTATTACCAACGCTGGCTGCCATTCGAGCGGGTAAACAGATTTTACTTGCTAATAAAGAGTCGCTGATTACCAGCGGCCGGTTTTTTATGGATGCGGTGGCGCA
The DNA here is from genome assembly GCF_018448965.1 of Photorhabdus hainanensis. Lineage (NCBI taxonomy): Bacteria > Pseudomonadati > Pseudomonadota > Gammaproteobacteria > Enterobacterales > Morganellaceae > Photorhabdus > Photorhabdus hainanensis. Next base: position 135,427 of record NZ_RCWD01000008.1, read on the forward strand.
ACATAATGCTCAATTATTACCCATTGACAGTGAACATAATGCTATTTTCCAGAGTTTACCTGAGGTCATACAGCGAAACCTTGGGCGCGGAGATCTAAAACAACATGGAATTGCTAATATCATTCTGACAGGATCTGGCGGGCCTTTTCGTCATACCCCTTTGGAACAATTAGCTTTTGTCACACCGGACCAGGCTTGTGCTCATCCGAATTGGTCGATGGGGCGTAAGATTTCGGTAGATTCTGCGACAATGATGAATAAGGGGTTGGAATATATTGAGGCGTGTTGCTTGTTCAATGCATCTGCTGCGGAAATGGAAGTAGTAATCCATCCTCAATCGGTCATTCACTCTATGGTCCGTTATCAGGATGGCAGCGTTATTGCTCAATTAGGAACGCCGGATATGTGTACACCGATTGCCTATGCAATGGCGTACCCAAATCGTATTGCTTCTGGTGTTGAACCTCTTGATTTTTATTCTTTAGGTACACTGACGTTCTCGAAACCAGATTATGAACGGTATCCATGTTTGAAACTGGCTATTGAAGCTTGCCACGCAGGCCAGGCTGCAACGACAGCCTTGAATGCAGCGAATGAAGAGATCGTTAAGGTTTTTTTACAAAATGGAATCTCTTTCACAGATATTGCAATTATAAACCGGCAGGTTGTAGAAAAATTAAATTTGCCGGAACCTCAGAGCATTGAGGAGGTCTTACAGATTGATAATCTCGCAAGAGAGTTGGCTATGAAGACTATTCGTTCATTTATCAGGTAGTCTTGGATTGGCAAATGGGTATTTGTCCGCATTTTTACCTGATGGTATAGTTTGCGTATAACTGTTGGTTGATATAATTAACGGTCCAGATTTTGGAAGTTCTCTTCCAGATAATTAGGCTTTTACCCAGGCCGTGGATACCAGACACGGCTTTTTTACGTTTGGATGCCTGAACTTGTAAGAGAATTACCCTGACCAGTAAAGGATTAATTGAGTGATATTATCCAGCAATCATCATCAGAACGATTTATCGTCATTATTACCTAAACATGTTGCCATTATTATGGATGGTAACGGCCGTTGGGCAAAGAAGCGAGGGAAATTAAGAGCCTTTGGTCATCGTGCGGGGATTAAAGCGGTACGGAGTGCGGTGAGTTTCTCGGCTAAACATAAAATAGAGTCACTGACGTTATACGCTTTCAGTAGTGAAAACTGGAATCGACCAGAGCAAGAAGTCAGTTCTTTAATGGAATTATTTATTTTTGCACTAGATAGCGAAGTCAAAAGTTTACATAAGCATAATATTAGATTATCTGTTATTGGTGATATCAGCCGGTTCAGTGAGCGTTTACAGGATCGTATCTGTCGCTCAGTTAAGTTGACTGCTAATAATACGGGGCTGCGACTTAATATTGCTGCAAATTATGGTGGTCGTTGGGATATTGTTCAAAATATTCAGAAAATTGCTCAGCAGATTAAAGATAATTCCCTTGAGCCACAGGATATTACTGAAGAATTAGTTAATAATTATATGAATCTAAGCCAGCAGCCTCAGGTTGATTTAGTCATCAGAACCGGAGGTGAGCATCGTATCAGTAATTTTCTGTTATGGCAGATAGCTTATGCAGAATTCTATTTTACCGATATACTCTGGCCTGATTTTGATGAAACTGTTTTTGAAGGTGCAATTAATGCCTTTGCTAAAAGAGAACGCCGGTTTGGCGGAACAATACCAGACGATGCCGATGTGGGATCATAGGAGGAACTCTTGCTGAAGTACCGCCTTATAACGGCTGTGATATTAATCCCTCTTGTGATTGCCGCTCTGTTTTTGCTGCCGCCAGTAGCGTTTGGGCTGGTTATTATCGCTGTTTCAGCCCTTGCCGCATGGGAATGGGGGCAATTCGCTGGCTTATTCAGCCAAACGAAACGGGCTATTCTGGCGGCTCTGTTTGCTATTGGTTTATTAGCCCTACAGTATACTCTGCCGGACTTCACTGATTTGATTGGACAGCCGCAAATCACTTTTGCCCTATGGGGGGGGATGATTTGGTGGATTGTCGCGACGCTTCTGGTTGTTACTTATCCTTCTTCCGCTGCAATTTGGAAGAAATCCATTTTATTGCGCCTTTTGTTTGGTATCCTGACATTAGTGCCGTTTTACTGTGGAATGATGGTCTTACGAACTCAGGGATATGGTGATAATTCGTATTATGGCGCATGGTGGTTACTGTATGTCATGTTGCTGGTATGGGGGGCGGATTCTGGTGCTTATCTTTTTGGGCGTACTTTAGGTAAACGTAAAATGGCGCCGAAAGTTTCTCCAGGAAAAACGCTGGAAGGATTAATCGGAGGATTAATGACATCGGCCATTATTTCATGGTTGTTTGGGAAATATGCTCCAGTACCTGCAATGCCTGAAAAACTTATGTTGTGTTCTGCTATTGTTGTTATCGCTTCTGTATTTGGTGATTTAACTGAGAGTATGTTCAAACGTGAATCAGGTGTTAAGGATAGCAGCCAGCTAATTCCGGGGCATGGCGGTGTTATGGATCGTATTGATAGTCTGACTGCTGCGATCCCTGTTTTTGCCGGCATGATATTGCTGGTGTTTTGATCTCTCTGTTTGACGGCGTTTAAAAAATATGATGGGAATTCTCTGGAATCTGGCGGCTTTTATTATTGCGCTAGGCATATTGATCACTGTGCATGAGTTCGGTCATTTTTGGGTAGCCAGAAAGTGTGGTATTCACGTTGAACGTTTCTCCATTGGTTTTGGTAAAGCGCTATGGCGGCGTATGGATCGCCAGGGTACGGAGTATGTTATAGCCCTTATTCCACTGGGGGGATATGTGAAAATGCTTGATGAGCGTGTTTCACCTGTTTCTCCTGAACACCGTCATATGGCATTCAATAATAAAACGCTTGGTCAACGTGCCGCGGTTGTCAGTGCCGGGCCAATTGCTAACTTTTTATTGGCGGCTGTGGTTTATTGGTTAGTTTTTATTATTGGCGTGCCGGCAATACGTCCTGTTGTTGCGGATATCAAACCAGATTCTATCGCCGCGCAAGCAAATATTTCATCGGGAATGGAACTAAAATCCGTAGATGGTATCGAAACGCCTGATTGGAATTCAGTTCGTTTTGCTCTGGTGGGCAAGATTGGTGACGATAATATGGCCGTTCAGGTTATCTCTCCTGGTTCATCATATCCGGTAGAGAAAATTCTGGATTTGCGGCAATGGAGCTTTGATCCTGATAAGCAGGACCCTGTGTTATCTCTAGGGATTATGCCTGTCGCTCCTCATTTGGATTCTCTGGTGGAAAAAGTTATTCCTGGTTCCGCAGCGGAAAAAGCGGGTTTGCAAAAGGGGGATAGGATAGTTAAAGTCGGTGACCAGGAAATAGATGCTTGGCATACTTTTACATCCTTTGTCAGCAATAATCCTAATGTCCCGCTGGAACTTTCCGTGGATCGGGCTGGTCATATTATTTCTCTCTCTATGACGCCGGAAGTAAAACAACAATCCGGTGGCAGGAAAGTTGGTTTTGCCGGTGTGGAACTGCGAGTTGTGCCATTAGCTGATGAATATAGAATCGTTCAGCAATATGGGCCTTTCTCTGCCATGTATCAGGCTGGAGATAAGACTTGGCAACTGATGCGATTAACTGTCAGTATGATTGGTAAGCTGATCGTTGGTGATGTGAAAATTAACAACCTGAGTGGGCCTATCTCTATCGCCAAAGGAGCGGGGGTGTCGGCTGATTCCGGCTTGGTGTATTATTTGATGTTTTTGGCGCTGATAAGCGTCAATCTTGGGATTATTAACCTAATCCCATTACCTGTGTTAGATGGTGGACACCTGCTCTTCTTGTTTATCGAAAAGATAAAAGGGGGGCCGGTTTCCGAGCGTGTACAAGACTTCAGCTATCGCATCGGTGCCATGATACTGGTGTTATTGATGGGGCTTGCACTTTTCAATGATTTCTCCCGTTTTTAAAGCGGAAGACTGGTTAGGAAGACGCATTACAACGATGGCGATGAAAAAGTTACTCATAGCGTCGCTGCTGTTCGGCAGCGCCACTGCATACGGTGCAGACGGATTCGTAGTTCAGGACATTCACTTTGAAGGTCTTCAACGCGTCGCCGTAGGTGCAGCATTATTGAATATGCCAGTTCGCGTAGGTGATACGGTCAGCGATGAAGATATCGGTCGTACCATTCATGCACTATTTGCTACTGGTAACTTTGAAGACGTTCGTGTCCTGCGTGATGGCAATACACTTATTGTTCAGGTAAAAGAACGGCCGACTATTGCCAGCATCACTTTCTCCGGCAATAAATCGGTGAAAGATGACATGTTGAAACAAAACCTTGAAGTATCTCATGTTCGGGTCGGAGAAGCCCTTGACCGCACGATGCTGTCCAATATCGAAAGAGGATTAGAGGATTTCTATTACAGTGTGGGTAAATACAACGCCAGTGTAAAAGCGGTTGTTACGCCACTTCCACGTAACCGTGTCGATTTAAAACTGGTTTTCGCTGAAGGTGTTTCGGCAAAAATCCAGCAAATTAACATTGTCGGTAATAAATCATTTTCTTCTGATGAGTTATTGAATCGTTTCCAACTTAGAGATGATGTGCCGTGGTGGAATTTGACTGCCGATCAGAAATATCAGAAACAAAAACTGACTGGTGACCTTGAAGCATTGCGCAGTTTTTACCTTGATCGCGGTTACGCCCGTTTCAACATTGATTCGACTCAGGTCAGTTTGACGCCAGATAAAAAAGGTATTTATGTCACGATAAATATAACTGAAGGGGATCAATACAAAATATCAGGTATTGACCTGAACGGTAATATGGCGGGTTATCAGTCAGAAATTACTAAACTGGCTGTCATTGAGCCTGGATCTCTGTATAACGGGACTCAGGTGACTAAAATGGAAAATGACATCAAGAATTTGCTTGGTCGCTATGGTTATGCTTACCCACGAGTGATGACGCAACCTGAAATCAATGATCAAGACAAGACAGTAAAACTGCATGTCAATATTGATGCGGGTAACCGTTTCTATGTTCGTAAAATTCGTTTCTCTGGTAATGACACCACTAAAGATTCTGTTCTGCGTCGTGAAATGCGTCAAATGGAAAGAGCATGGTTAGGGAGTGATCTGGTTGAACTGGGTAAAGAGCGTCTTAACCGTTTGGGGTATTTCGAAACGGTAGATGTTGAAACTCAGCGTGTACCAGGCAGCCCTGATCAGGTAGATGTTGTTTATAAAGTGAAAGAGCGTAATACCGGCTCTTTGAACTTTGGTGTTGGTTTTGGTACAGAAAGCGGCGTTAGCTTCCAGGTTGGCGCTCAGCAAGATAACTGGTTAGGTACAGGTAATGCTGTGGGGATTAATGCTAGTAAGAACGATTATTCAACCTATGCAGAGCTCTCCTTCACTGACCCATACTTCACAGTTAACGGAGTGAGTCTTGGTGGCCGGGTATTCTACAACGATTTCAGAGCCGATGATGCTGAATTATCCGGCTATACCAACCAAAGTTATGGTATAGATGGTTTCCTCGGTTTCCCGGTTAATGAAAATAACTCCCTGCGTTTTGGGTTAAATTATGTGCATAACTCACTGTCTGATATGCTTCCTCAGGCAGCTATGTGGCGCTATCTGAATTCTATGGGTGAGAAACCAGATTATAAAAGTAAAGCTGAGTTCAAAGCGGATGACTTTGCTTTGAATATAGGTTGGACATATAACAACCTTGACCGTGGCTTCTTCCCAACATCCGGCGTGAAATCGACTCTGAATGGTAAAGTGACTATTCCTGGTTCGGATAACGAATTCTATAAAGTGACTCTTGATACTTCTGCGTATTATCCGATCAATGACGATCATACTTGGGTGATTTTAGGGCGTGGTCGTTTAGGTTATGGGGATGGATTAGGCGGTAAAGAGTTGCCATTCTATGAAAACTTTTATGCAGGTGGCTCTAGTACGGTTCGCGGTTTCCGTTCTAACAATATTGGGCCTAAAGCGATTTATCTGAATGGAAAAGATGATCCTAAGAAAGATAGCCCATCTCGCGATGCCGTGGGGGGGAATGCAATGGCGGTAGCTAGCCTTGAGCTGATTACTCCAACGCCGTTCCTTGATAGTAAGTATTCGAACTCTGTCCGAACTTCATTCTTTATTGATTCAGGTACGGTTTGGGATACCTATTGGAATGATTCTGCTGCTATGAAGAGCAGAGGCATACCTGATTACAGTAAACCAGGTAATATCCGCGTTTCGGCGGGTATTGCATTGCAATGGATGTCTCCTTTAGGTCCGCTGGTATTCTCTTATGCTAAGCCGATCAAAGACTACGAAGGTGATAGATCAGAGCAATTCCAATTTAATATTGGCAAAACCTGGTGATAATGCGTTTTTATCTTATTATTGATAGAGCAAGCTCTGAAATCGTAGGTTTCAGAGCATTGACTAAGTTTTCCAATAGGTTACAGATAGCGTGGTTTAAGGAGTTTATAGTGAAAAAATGGTTGTGTGCAGCAAGCTTTGGTATTGCATTAGCTTTCTCTGCTGGCGTTCAGGCAGCAGACAAAATTGCCGTTGTAAATGTTGGCGAGATTTTTCAGCAGCTGCCAGCCCGCGAAGCAGTTGCGAAGCAGTTGGAAAATGAGTTTAAAAACCGCGCATCTGAATTGCAACGGATGGAAACTGACTTGCAATCCAAGATCCAGAAATTACAGCGTGATGGTTCCACTATGAAATCCAGTGAGCGTACTAAGCTGGAAAAAGATGTGATGGCTAAGCGTGAAGAATTTGCCAAAAAAGCTCAAGCTTTTGAACAAGATCACCGTCGTCGCGAGATGGAAGAACGCAACAAAATTCTAAGTCGTATTCAAGACGCAATCAAAGTAGTTGCTGGCAAAGAAGGCTATGATGTCGTTATTGATGCGAATGCTGTTGCTTATTCAGTATCTGGCAAAAATATTACTGCAAGTGTATTGAAACAGGTTAAATAATAGATGTTTTCAATTCGATTGGCTGATTTAGCTCAGCAGTTGAATGCACAATTACATGGTGATGGCGATATTGTTATCACCAGTATTGCACCAATGCATTCTGCCAATAGCGAGCAGATCACTTTTTTGTCTGACAGTCGTTACCGTGAACGTTTAGGTGAATGTCAGGCAGCCGCTGTCGTTCTCCAGGCGTCAGATCTTCCTTATTGCAATATTCCTGCGTTGGTTGTCGCCAATCCTTATCTGGCATATGCCTATATGGCTCAGATTATGGATACAACACCGGTTCCCGCACAGGATATTCACCCTTCTGCGGTGATTTCACCTCTGGCAACTTTGGGTAAGCATGTCGCTGTTGGAGCCAATGCGGTTATCGAGTCTGGCGTTGTGCTTGGTGACAATGTGGTTATCGGCGCAGGCTGCTTTATTGGTAAAAATACGCGTATTGGCGCGGGAAGTCGTCTTTGGGCGAATGTCTCTGTTTATCACAATGTTGAAATGGGTGAGCAGTGTCTGATTCAGTCAGGAGCAGTGATTGGGTCTGATGGTTTTGGCTACGCGAATGATCGTGGCAAGTGGGTTAAAATCCCTCAATTAGGTTCAGTCATTATTGGTGACCGGGTTGAGATTGGCGCTTGTACGACGATCGATCGGGGCGCTTTGGATAATACCATTATTGGCAATGGCGTCATTATCGATAACCAGTGTCAGATTGCTCATAATGTTATCATTGGTGACAATACGGCGGTTGCTGGCGGTGTGATCATGGCCGGTAGTCTGAAAATTGGTTGTTACTGTATGATTGGCGGCGCTAGTGTAATTAATGGACATATGGAAATCTGTGATAAGGTAACAGTCACGGGAATGAGTATGGTGATGCGTCCTATCACTGAACCTGGTGTATACTCCTCTGGCATTCCGGCACAACCAAATAAAGTTTGGCGTAAGACGGCAGCTTTAGTCATGAATATCAATGAAATGAATAAACGTCTTAAGTCAATGGAGAGTAAACTGGAAGGCGAAAACGAGTAATTGCACTATATTTAATTGTACTAGATTTAGTTGCACTATATTTTTATTTTTGGTTGTGTCTTATTTTGCGGCCTGCCTGGGAACTCTGGATTTGGGGTTTAAGCGGGCCGTGTCGTTAATACAATTAGTCCTTTTTGACAGGAAGAGTATTTAGATGAGTGATAATCATACTCTGCACATTGAAGAAATTTTAGATCTACTTCCACATCGTTATCCATTTTTATTGGTGGATCGCGTTCTTGATTTTGAGGAAGGTAAATTCTTACGTGCAGTAAAAAATGTATCTTTTAACGAACCCTTCTTTCAGGGACATTTTCCCGGCAAACCTATTTTCCCTGGCGTTCTGATCCTTGAGGCTATGGCACAGGCTACCGGAATTCTGGCATTTAAGAGTGTGGGTAAATTAGAGCCAAATGAGCTCTATTATTTTGCCGCTATCGATGGTGCCCGTTTTAAACGTCCGGTAGTGCCTGGGGATCAAATGATATTAGAAGTAGAATTTATTAAGGAGCGTCGAGGGGTTGCGCGTTGTAGAGGCGTAGCGAAAGTCGATGGAGAAATAGCTTGCGAAGCAGAAATGATGTGTGCTCGCCGTCGTGAGGTTTAGTCTATGATTGATGAAACCGCTTATATACATCCTAGCGCTATTATAGAAGATGGCGCGGTTATCGGTGCTAATGTTCGTATTGGACCGTTTTGTTGTATTGGTTCTCAGGTTGAAATTGGCGAAGGTACAGAGCTGAAATCTCATGTTGTTGTCAATGGAATAACCAAAATCGGTCGTGATAACCTGATTTTTCAATTTGCTTCTATTGGAGAAATGAATCAGGACCTGAAATATCACGGTGAACCAACCCGAGTTGAAATTGGTGATCGTAATCGTATCCGCGAAAGTGTCACCATTCATCGTGGTACCGTGCAGGGTGGTGGTGTAACGAAAATCGGCAATGATAATTTGTTGATGATTAATGCCCATATCGCTCATGACTGTATTGTCGGTGATCGTTGTGTCATTGCGAATAATGGTACTTTAGGGGGGCATGTTATCCTGGGCGATTATGTCATCATTGGTGGTATGAGTGCGATTCATCAGTTCTGTCAGATAGGCTCTCATGCTATGGTGGGAGGGTGTTCCGGCGTGGTACAGGATATTCCGCCATATGTTATCGCTCAGGGGAATCACGCAACACCTTTTGGCACCAACGTCGAAGGTCTGAAACGTCGTGGTTTTGATAAAGATTCATTGCATGCAATTAGAAATGCGTACAAGATTTTGTATCGTAACGGAAAAACGTTAGAAGAAGCACAACGAGAAATTGCTGAGCTGGCTGAAAATAATCAGCATGTAAAAATTTTCAGCGATTTTTTGGCAAATTCTACCCGCGGCATTATCCGTTAAGTAGATGAAGGATACTCCTTTGGCTACCATTTCTTCTATTGATAGTCTGCGTCCGTTGACTATTGGATTAATCGCCGGAGAAACCTCCGGTGATATCCTTGGTGCAGGTTTAATTCGTGCTTTAAAAGCAAAAGTACCTCATGCCCGTTTTGTTGGTGTGGCAGGTCCACTTATGCAGGCTGAAGGTTGTGAAGCTTGGTATGAGATGGAAGAGCTAGCAGTAATGGGGGTTGTTGAAGTTCTCGAACGTTTGCCTCGTTTGCTGAAAATACGTAAGGATCTGACAACCCGTTTCACTGAACTGAAACCTGATGTATTTGTGGGCATCGATGCACCGGATTTTAATATCACCCTGGAAGGTCGGTTAAAACAGCGAGGCATTCGCACTATTCATTATGTTAGTCCGTCGGTATGGGCTTGGCGGCAGAAACGTGTTTTCAAAATTGGTAAAGCTACAGATATGGTGCTGGCTTTCTTACCTTTTGAAAAAGCGTTTTACGATAAGTTTAATGTTCCGTGCCGGTTTATTGGACATACGATGGCGGATGCCATGCCATTGCAACCAAATAAAGCAGCGGCGCGTGAACTATTAGGTATTCCTCCAGAGGCTGTTTGCTTGGCTTTATTGCCGGGGAGTCGCCATTCTGAGGTTGAGATGCTGAGTGCGGATTTTCTTAAAACTGCTCAGTTATTGCAGCGAAGCATACCAGATCTGCATGTATTTGTGCCGTTGGTGAATGCTAGACGGCGTGAACAATTTGAGCGCATTAAGCAGGAAGTTGCGCCAGAACTGAATGTTCATCTTGTGGATGGCAAAGCGCGAGAAATCATGATCTCAAGTGATGCCGCACTTTTGGCCTCTGGTACCGCTGCTTTGGAATGTATGTTGGCAAAATGTCCAATGGTAGTTGGTTACCGGATGAAGCCATTAACTTTTTGGTTGGCAAAACGTCTGGTAAAAACACCTTATGTTTCATTGCCTAACTTATTATCCGGTGAAGAGTTAGTTAAAGAATTATTGCAGGAAGAATGTCAGCCGCAAAAACTTGCAGATGAGTTGTTGCCGTTATTACAAGGCAATGAAAGAGTTGAAGTATTGAAACAGACATTTTTGCATTTGCATGAAAGCATTCGTTGTAATGCTGACGAACAAGCAGCACAAGCCGTGTTGGAATTGGCAGGAAAATGATGGAATTTATATATCCTCAGGTGGGTCTGATTGCTGGGGTTGATGAAGTTGGTCGAGGCCCATTAGTGGGGGCAGTTGTGACTGCCGCTGTGATTTTAGATCCGTTACGGCCGATAGTGGGTTTGGCTGATTCTAAAAAACTGAGTGAAAAACGCCGTGAGGCACTGTACCTGGAGATCACAGAAAAAGCATTGTGCTGGAGTTTAGGACGTGCAGAACCGGCAGAAATTGATCAATTGAATATCCTGCATGCGACTATGCTTGCGATGCAGAGGGCGGTGGCTAATTTGCCTATTTCTCCTGAATATGTGCTGATTGATGGTAATCGTTGCCCTAAATTACCCATGCCAGCACAAGCGGTGATAAAAGGTGATGGACTGGTTGCTGAAATCAGTGCCGCTTCTATTGTGGCGAAAGTTACCAGAGATCGGGAAATGGCTGAGCTTGATCAACTGTTTCCCGAATATGGATTTGCTAAGCATAAAGGCTACCCGACAGCATTTCACTTAGAAAAGTTGGCGCAGTTGGGAGCGACAGAACATCACCGTAAAAGCTTTGCGCCGGTTAAGAGAGCAATTGGCCTTTAAGTAAACTGGTTGACTGAATACAGCTATTCTTCAAACTAATACCATCTGGATAAATATATGGCCGAACCCCGTTTTGTGCACTTACGTGTTCACAGCGACTATTCAATGATTGATGGCTTAGCCAAAACCAGCCCTTTAGTGAAAAAGGTTGCGCAGTTAGGTATGCCGGCTTTTGCGATCACTGATTTTACTAATTTGTGTGGGTTGGTGAGATTTTACGGCAGTGCTCATGGAGCAGGAGTAAAACCGATTATTGGTGCTGATTTCTATGTAGAAAGTGAACTGCTTGGTGATGAGTACGCTAGCCTCACCATTCTTGCGCGCAATAATACCGGTTATCATAACCTGACGCTGCTGATATCAGAGGCTTATCAGAAGGGATATGGTGCGATTGGTCCGACAATTAAACTAGAATGGCTGATAAACCATAAAGAAGGTTTAATCTTACTCTCTGGTGGCCGTATGGGGGATGTGGGTAAATTCCTGCTACGTGGTAATCAGGTCATGGTGGACCAATGCCTTGAGTTTTATCAAGAGCATTTTCCCGGCTGTTATTATTTGGAGTTGATCCGCACTGGGCGTGCGGATGAAGAGAGTTATCTTCATGCCGCGGTTGCACTGGCAACGGAAAAAAACCTGCCAGTCGTTGCAACTAATGATGTTTGTTTCATTGATAGCGAAGATTTTGATGCACATGAGATTCGCGTAGCGATTCATGATGGCTATACTTTGGCCGACCCCAAACGCCCGAAAAATTACAGTCCTCAGCAATATCTGCGTAGTGAACAGGAAATGTGTGAACTATTCGCTGATATTCCTGAAGCGCTGGAGAACAGTGTAGAAATTGCTAAGCGCTGTAATGTCACTATTCGCCTTGGTGAATATTTCCTGCCGCAATTCCCTACGGGAGAAATGAGTACTGAAGATTATCTGATAGATAGATCTAAACAAGGGTTGGAAGAACGCTTGGCATTTCTCTATCCAGATCCTAAGGTACGTGCAGAAAAACGTCCTGAATATGATGAGAGGCTCGATATTGAACTTCGGGTTATCAACCAGATGGGATTTCCTGGTTACTTCCTGATCGTGATGGAATTCATTCAGTGGTCGAAAGACAACGGTGTTCCTGTAGGTCCTGGACGTGGTTCGGGGGCAGGTTCTTTGGTGGCTTATGCCCTGAAAATAACCGATCTCGATCCTTTGGAATTTGACCTGCTATTTGAACGATTCCTAAACCCTGAACGTGTTTCCATGCCCGATTTTGACGTCGATTTCTGTATGGAAAAACGCGATCTGGTGATTGATCATGTGGCTGATATATATGGCCGTGACGCCGTATCTCAGATCATCACATTCGGAACAATGGCAGCGAAAGCGGTAATCCGGGATGTTGGCCGAGTGCTAGGGCATCCATACGGATTTGTTGACAGGATTTCCAAATTGATACCGCTTGATCCAGGTATGACGTTGGAGAAAGCATTTGCCGCGGAGCCTCAACTTCCTGAAATCTATGAAGCGGATGAAGAAGTTAAGGCGCTGATAGATATGGCGCGTAAATTGGAAGGTGTTACTCGTAATGCCGGGAAACACGCGGGTGGGGTGGTTATCGCTCCAACTAAAATCACCGATTTTTCGCCTCTCTATTGTGACCCGGAAGGTTTGAACCCGGTTACTCAGTTTGATAAGAACGATGTGGAATATGCAGGGTTGGTGAAATTTGATTTCCTCGGACTGAGGACACTGACCATTATCAACTGGGCATTAGAGATGATCAACGCGCGTAGAGCGAAGAAAGGTCTGGAGCCGATTGATATTGCAGCAATTCCGCTGAGTGACGCTAAAAGCTTTGATATGTTGCAACGCGCTGAAACAACAGCGGTATTTCAGCTTGAATCCCGTGGTATGAAGGATCTGATTAAACGTCTGCGTCCCGACTGCTTCGAAGATATGATCGCGCTTGTTGCTTTATTCCGGCCAGGTCCTTTGCAATCAGGCATGGTGGATAACTTCATTGACCGCAAACACGGCCGGGAAGAGATCTCATACCCGGATATACAGTGGCAGCACGAATCTTTACAGCCTGTGTTGGAGCCAACTTACGGCATTATCCTTTATCAAGAACAAGTGATGCAGATTGCTCAAGTATTGGCGGGATATACTCTCGGTGGTGCAGATATGCTCCGACGAGCGATGGGCAAGAAAAAACCGGAGGAGATGGCTAAGCAGCGTTCTGTCTTTGAAGACGGAGCAAAAAAACTGGGTATTGATGGCCAACTGGCAATGAAAATCTTTGACCTAGTAGAAAAGTTTGCCGGTTACGGATTTAACAAATCTCACTCTGCTGCGTATGCCTTGGTTTCTTATCAAACCTTATGGTTGAAAGCACATTACCCGGCTGAATTCATGGCTGCGGTGATGACTGCTGATATGGATAATACAGAAAAAGTTGTTGGTTTGATTGATGAATGCTGGCGCATGGGGTTGAAAATCTTACCACCTGATATCAATAGTGGCTTGTATCATTTCCACGTTAATGATGACGGGGAGATCGTATATGGTATCGGTGCAATTAAAGGGGTAGGTGAAGGGCCGATTGAAGCGATCATCGAAGCTCGTCAGAAAGGCGGTTATTTTAGAGAACTGTTTGATTTATGTGCCCGTGTCGACATCAAGAAGTTAAATCGCCGAGTGATGGAAAAACTGATTATGTCAGGGGCATTTGACCGTTTGGGGCCGCACCGTGCAGCACTGATGTCTACTCTGGAAGATGCCCTAAAAGCGGCGGATCAACATGCTAAAGCGGAAGCGACTGGTCAGACTGACATGTTTGGCGTATTAGCTGAAGAGCCAGAAGAAGTGGAACGCTCTTATGCCAATATTCCTCAATGGCCGGAACAGATTGTTCTTGACGGTGAACGGGAAACGTTGGGTCTCTATTTAACCGGGCATCCTATTACCCGTTATTTAAAAGAAATTGAGCGCTATACTAATGGATTGAGGTTAAAAGATGTGAATCCAACACCGCGCGGTCAGGTAACGACTGTGATAGGGTTGGTGTTAGCGTCCAAAGTGATTATAACCAAACGGGGTAACCGGATTGGTATTTGTACCTTAGATGACCGTTCAGGACGTCTAGAAGTTATGTTATTTTCCGATGCCTTGGAGAAATATCGGCATTTGTTAGAACAAGACCGGATATTAATTGCTACAGGGCAGGTCAGCTTTGATGACTTCAATGGCGGTCTTAAAATGACAGCTCGTGAATTAATGGATATTAGTGAAGCGCGTGAAAAATATGCGCGTGGGCTTGCTATCTCGCTGTCAGACAGGCAAATTGATGATCAATTGTTGAACCGTCTTCGTAGTGCATTGGAACCACACCGTTCGGGAACGATACCAGTTCATCTTTATTACCAGAGGGAAGACGCCCGCGCCCGTTTAAGATTTGGCGCGACGTGGAGGGTAACGCCAACGGATAACCTTCTGACAGATTTGCGAACTCTGCTGGGTAATGAGCAGGTAGAATTAGAATTTGACTAAAATAGGAATGTTATGAGTCTGAATTTTCTTGAATTTGAACAGCCGATTGCCGAGCTGGAAGCGAAAATTGATTCGCTAACCGCAGTTAGCCGTCAAGGTGAAAAATTAGATATAAATCTGGATGAAGAAGTACAGCGTTTGCGAGAAAAAAGTCTGGAATTGACTCGCAAAATCTTTTCAGATTTAGGTGCCTGGCAAATTGCTCAACTTGCTCGTCACCCACGTCGTCCTTATACGTTGGACTATATTCAGCATATTTTTACTGATTTTGAAGAGCTTGCGGGTGATCGTGCATATGCTGACGACAAAGCGATTGTGGGTGGTTTGGCTCGTATTGATGGGCGTCCAGTGATGGTTATTGGTCACCAAAAGGGCCGTGAAACCAAAGAAAAAATTCGTCGTAATTTCGGTATGCCAGCGCCAGAAGGCTATCGTAAGGCTTTGCGCCTGATGGAAATGGCAGAACGCTTTAAACTGCCAATTATTACTTTCATTGATACTCCTGGTGCATATCCAGGGGTTGGTGCAGAAGAGCGCGGTCAATCTGAGGCGATTGCTCGCAACTTGCGTGAAATGTCCCGCCTGTCTGTACCTGTTATTTGTACTGTGATTGGTGAAGGCGGCTCTGGTGGCGCATTGGCGATTGGTGTTGGTGATAAAGTGAATATGCTGCAATACAGTACTTATTCTGTTATCTCCCCAGAAGGTTGCGCTTCAATTTTGTGGAAAAGTGCGGAAAAAGCACCTTTGGCGGCAGAAGCGATGGGGATTGTCGCATCTCGTTTGAAAGAATTGGAATTGATCGATACTGTGATCTCAGAGCCATTAGGTGGCGCCCATCGTGACTATGAAGCAATATCCGCGTCGTTGAAAGCTCAGTTGTTGGTTGATCTGGCAGAGCTTGATCATCTGACATCTGAAGAGTTAATTGACCGCCGATATCAGCGCTTAATGCAATATGGTTATTGTTGATATCTGAACTCATTGTTTGAATGAGGGATGGAAATGATTGTAACTGATAAATTTCAGCTATTTCCATCCCTTGCTGTTTCTGCTTTATTTATTTTGTATTTTTAATGAAAGTGACGGAAAGTATTATTAACGGGCAGTGATCTTAAACTGAATAAAATAGGCGATCACGAATTCATATTATTGCACATTAGAGAACGCTTGAATCTGTAATGACAAACATTAATGAGCGACTATTTGTCACTTTGGCTAAACAGCTTGGTGAATATAAGAAAATTCTGGTTGGATTCAGTGGTGGGTTAGATTCCTCTGTTTTGCTTCATTTACTGGTTAGTTGGCGTAATCAACATAATCAGGAAATCCAACTAAGAGCAATGCATATTCACCACGGTTTAAACCTAAAAGCAGATCAATGGGTTGAACATTGCCAGCAGATCTGTGATGACTGGCAAGTGGAGTTTCATTCTGCAAGAGTCACGATAGATGCTCGTCAAAAGGGGATTGAGGCTGCGGCTCGCGAGGCTCGATATCAGGTATTCAAGCGCGAATTACAAAAAGACGAAATTTTGGTAACCGCTCAACATCTTGATGATCAGGCGGAGACTTTTTTACTGGCATTAAAGCGAGGTAGTGGTCCGGCAGGTCTTGCTTCTATGCCTTCAATCGCTGTATTTGCTGATACATTATTGTTACGTCCGTTACTTGACTATAGTCGGAATGAATTGGAAATGTATGCCAGTAAACATCGTCTGAATTGGATTGAAGACGACAGTAATCAAGATGATCGTTATGACAGAAATTTTCTGCGTTTACATATCATGCCGTTACTGAATCAACGTTGGCCGCATTTCCCTCAGTCGGCTGCTCGTAGTGCAAGTTTATGTGGTGAACAAGAACAGCTTCTAGATGAATTACTGAATGAGTCTTTGAAAGAGTTGATAACCCAAGATGGTGCTTTGGATATTTCGTCTTTGGTTGTATGTTCAGAAGCCAAACGAAATGCTTTGTTACGCCGTTGGTTTGGTTACCATGAGATAAAAATGCCTTCACGAGAACAGCTTAGCCGGCTTTGGCATGAGGTGGCTCTTGCTCGTACTGATGCTGAGCCTCGGCTACAATTTGGTAAATATGATGTACGCCGTTATAAGCAAAAACTCTGGTTGGTTCCCCAATGGCAATCTTTGAGAGAGACTATTCTTGAGTGGGATATTTGCAATACTTTGGTATTACCGGATCGCTTAGGAGAATTGAATATTGCTGATTGCGGTATTCAAGTAAGGGTTCCGGCTGATAATGAACGAGTGACTATTCGCTTTGGTGTCCAGGGAATGATAAGTATTGTGGGGCGTCAACACTCCCGTCATAGTAAAAAATTGTGGCAAGAGCTTGGGGTCGCTCCGTGGCTTAGAGAACGAATTCCATTGCTTTATTACAACGAACAATTGATAGCGGCGTTAGGTGTTTTTGTTACCAAGGGAAGTGAAGCGGTAGAAGGAAGAGAGATGTTAACAATTAACTGGCATAAAACGCTGTTAAAATAAAACGTTAAGCCGCCAAAGGCGGCTGTTTTCTATCAAGATTCAGAGTGTTCAATAGTAATAGTGCCAATTTTAGGGTGACTGAAACTGGCAATATGATCTAACCGCAATTCACGGGGTTTACCTTCTGTTTCAATTATCAAATATTCAACTTTTTTTCTTAAAACCAAATCACAGGCTTTTCCTTCAATAACTTCCCCGCCCCGCAACTTTATGTGGAGATGGAGCTGATGTTGGCAAGTTGACTCAAGATTGTCGTAGTCGTCACAGTTAATTGGTTGATATTCAGTATTTATAGACATATTCGCTCACCACTATGGTTAGTGGCGGTTATTGCCGCCCGTGGTTGTTAAAAATTGTAACTCAAAAGCACTGTTAATGACTATAGCACAGGAAATCAATCGTGATTAATGAATAACTTTGGTTATTCATTCTGAACAGTAAATAAATAAAAGTCTTATTTCACAGCAAGTTCCTGACAAAAGTATTAAAATCAGCCCACGTTATTTTACTATTATTGGGTAACATCCTTAAGAAGGACAGTACTTACGCTATTAGGCTTGAATAATCGCTATGTTCCTTGTGTTACTTATAAGATGAGAATTATAGAGTTCATTATACTGTGTGGAGATAAATGTGAATAAAAAACTTTTGACAGCGTTAGTTGCAGTGGGCGTGTCTGCTTTGATGGGATGTAAAGGTAACTCAGCACAGCAAACGAGTTCACAGCCAGTAGATCAAACTTTTCATGGTACTCTTCCTTGCGCTGATTGTTCTGGTATTGATACCACACTGTTATTGGATAATGACGGTACTTATATTCTGGAACAAACTTATCTTGGTGCTCGTGATGGTGACCAGTCATTCTTTGAATCCGGTCTATGGGCGAAAGATGGAGAGAAAATTCGCCTGACAAAATCAGACGACCAGAAATCTTATTATCTACCGGAAGGTGAAAACTTGGTAATGCTCGATATTGAAGGCAATAAAATTGAATCATCATTCAATTATGAACTGCAACGGGTAAAACCGAAGAAACTGGCGGGTGAATACAGTTATATGGCTGATGCTGCTTTGTTTACAGATTGTAGCACAGGTAAGCGGTATGCTGTAACGGAAAGTCTGGATTTGGAGCAAGGTTATCACCAAGTCGGTGTGGAAGGTGGAACGCCGGTTTATGTTGAAGTTGAAGGTTATTACAGCGTCCGCCCTTCAATGGAAGATGGGCAATTTGATCCCGCTTTGATTCAGACAGGTAAAATCCATTTCGATAAATCAAAATCTTGTAATATGAAGAAATAATTCTAGTTTCAGTATATATGGTGATAATGGGCAAGAAACGTAAAATGCTCTGTTGCGATATGACCATTATCACCATATTATTCAATAAATTACTGCAATAATCCTAATTAACAACCAAGTTGTTGCTTCAAGTAATCAACAACATCGTCTAGTTTCAGCATCTGTTTTTCATCACCGCGACGATGTTTATATTCTACTTCTCCATTATCGAGATTACGGTCACCAATAACGATAGTGTGTGGTACACCGATAAGCTCCATATCGGCAAACATCACGCCTGGACGTTCCTTGCGATCATCAAAAATAACATCAATGCCGCTAGCGCGTAGATCGGCATACAGTTTCTCTGCAACTTCTTTAACACGGTATGACTTGTGCATATTCATTGGCAAAATAGTAACTTGGAATGGTGCAATTGCATCAGGCCAGATGATACCGCGGTCATCGTGATTTTGTTCAATCGCTGCGGCGACAATACGAGTAACACCAATACCATAACAGCCCATAGTGACTATCTGATTGTGACCGTCTTCGCCTTGAACCGCCGCTTTCATGGCATCAGAATATTTGGTGCCAAGTTGGAAGATATGACCAACTTCAATACCTCGTTTGATGAGTAATGTCCCTTTACCATCCGGGCTGGCATCACCTTCAACAACATTACGGATATCAGCAACTTCTGGTAGCGGCAGATCACGCTCCCAGTTGATGCCGAAATAGTGTTTGTCATCGATATTGGCGCCTGCGCCAAAGTCACTCATTACTGCCACACTACGGTCGACAATAACGGGTATTGGCAGATTGACAGGTCCCAATGAACCCGGGCCTGCGCCAACAATTGAGCGAATCTCTTCTTCGGTAGCAAAAGTCAGTGGGCTGGCAACTAAAGATAATTTCTCTGCTTTGATTCCATTAAGTTCGTGGTCGCCGCGAACCAGTAAGGCAATCAATTTATGACCTGTTCCTTCTGATGCGTGAACCATCAGGGTTTTAACGGTTTTCTCAATTGGCAGATTGAATTGCTCAACCAGTTCTGCAATTGTTTTTGCATTTGGAGTCTCTACCAAATGCATCTCTTCTGTTGGTACAGCGCGATCATGAGCCGGGGCAACAGCTTCGGCTAATTCAATATTAGCTGCGTAATTGGATTCAGTTGAGAAAACGATATCATCTTCTCCACTGGCTGCCAGAACCTGAAATTCATGGGAAGCACTACCACCGATGGAGCCGGTGTCTGCCAGGACAGCACGAAAATCCAAACCTATACGGGTAAAAATTTTGCTGTAGGCTTCGTACATGTTGTCGTAAGTTTCTTGTAATGATGCTTGGGTAGCATGGAAAGAGTAAGCGTCTTTCATTAGGAATTCACGGGAACGCATCACACCGAAACGAGGGCGAACTTCATCGCGAAATTTAGTCTGAATCTGGAATAAAGTCAGTGGTAACTGCTTATATGAACTGACTTCATTGCGAATCAAATCGGTGATGACCTCTTCATGAGTTGGACCTAGTACAAAAGGACGATCACCTCGGTCAACAAAACGCAGTAACTCTGGACCATATTGTTCCCAACGGCCACTTTCTTGCCATAGGTCTGCCGGCTGTACGACGGGCATAGATATTTCAATCGCTCCGGCATTGTTCATCTCTTCTCGAACAATTTTTTCGACTTTTTTGAGTACACGGATACCTGTAGGCATCCAATTATACAGACCTGAAGCGAGTTTACGGATCATGCCCGCACGCAGCATCAGCTTATGGCTGACAACCTCCGCATCGGCAGGAGTCTCTTTTAATGTAGAGAGCAGATATTGGCTAGTACGCATTGTTAGGTTCCATTAGAGCAGCAAATTGCTTCTGACTGGCAAAAATTTGCCAGCCAATAAGAAAACGAAAATAAGCCTTTAGTCTACCAGTGAGTTTAAGATGCCAAAAGGGTATATGCTGATTTTTAATGGGGATCTATGGAGACCACTTCGGTTAATGTGTCACAGATTCTCCAGCGTACATTAAAATCCAGTAAATGAGCTGCATATTCCCGATTTTCCTGTTCTCCTCTCCGGTAAGCAGGACGAGGATCTTGAGCCAAAACCTGACTAATAAAACGGCGTAAGTTCGGATAAATATTTTGAACTGAAATGAGCTGTTGCTCAGCGGCAGGCGAAAATATCACTTCCATATCGGTAGAAGGGGCTTGCTGTGCAAAACCTGCCACTGCATGTGGCTGACATTCAGCAAAAGGTAAATAAGGCTTAATATCAATAACAGGCGTGCCATCAACTAAATCCAGGCTACCCAGTTCCAGAGTAACTTGACCTTTCTTGTATTCGATCCCTTTAAGTTCAATCAGAGACATACCAATTGGGTTTGGTCGAAAAGTCGAACGGGTTGCGAATACGCCCATTTTTGCATTGCCGCCTAAACGAGGAGGACGCACCATTGGTTTCCAGCCGCCTTCTATTGTTTGATGGAAGATAAAAATAACCCACAAATGACTAAATTGTTCCAGACCACGGACTGCATCCGGCTGATTATAGGGAGGGAGAAGCACCAATTTCCCGTCACCATCTTCAATAAGACCTGGTTGGCGGGGAACGGCAAATTTTTCTTTATAAGGGGAGTGGATAACCCCTATCTTCGTGAAATGGAAATCGGTCATTGGGTGATAAGCAGGGCTGAACCTTCACATATTGCTATTTGGTAGCATCCTTGGCCTGATAATATTTCGCATTGATGCAATAAAACAGCGTTAGCATCCAAATAAGCTGCTTTGGTTATCATCTGGTTGCGAGCCACGGTGATATTCGCTGGTGGATCTTGTAAAGAGTTGCGACATGATTGACCAGAAACAATCCCTAAATCTTTAAATGAGGCACTTAATAATTCTTCACTCTTGGTATATAACTTTACGGATGAGGAAAAATGTTTTTTTTCGCCAGTTGATAGTCTTGTGAGTCTCATATCTGATAATTGGGAAGAGTCAGTAAATGTTGTTTGTTGTATTGAACATCCTGTTATGGACAGTGCTAACAAAGAGGCAAGTAGCTTACGCATTATAGATCCTCGAATTTTTACTGCTAGAGTTAAGCGAGTAGATCAGGTTAACAAATAATACCGAAAATATGATGCCATAATAAATCAGGCGGACAACCTGTCCGCCTGATTATTCTAATATTGATGAGCGTAATATGAAAGATTACCAACCTTTCACAGCACCACCATTAAAGATCTTATTGGCAGCTTCATCAACTTCGTCAGATTGATATGCTTTAACGAATTTCTTAACGTTTTCAGCATCTTTATTATCTTCTCGACTAACCAGTAGGTTTACATATGGAGAATCTTTATCTTCAACGAATAAACCATCTTTTGCTGGAGTCAGGCCAATCTGGCTAGCATATGTTGTGTTGATGATTGCCAGAGCAATTTTTTGATCATCCAGTGAACGTGGTAATTGTGGAGCTTCCAGTTCGACTAGTTTTAGATTCTTAGGGTTTTCAACAATGTCTAAAACTGTTGGCAATAAACCTATACCATCTTTCAGTTTAATTAGACCTTGTTTCTGTAACAGTAATAAAGAACGGCCTAAGTTCGTTGGATCGTTTGGTAACGCAATTTGGGAACCATCCTGTAATTCATCCAAAGATTTAATTTTTTTGGAATAACCCGCAATTGGATAAACAAAAGAGTTGCCAACTATGACCATCTTATAACCACGGTCTTTGATTTGCTGATCCATATAGGGTTTGTGCTGGTATGCATTCAGATCAATATCACCTTTACTCAGCGCTTCGTTTGGTAATACAAAATCATTAAAGGTTACTAACTCTACATCAAGACCGTATTTATCTTTAGCAACTTTTTTCGCAATTTCAGCAACTTCCTGCTCTGCGCCGACGATAACGCCGACTTTAATATGGTTTGGATCTTGTTTTTCTTGCCCACAACCCGCCAAAATTAATGAGCCTAAAAGAGCGCTGATAGTTGCGATTGTTCTTAATTTAACAGACATACTTTACCCCTATAGAATACTGATTTATTAGTACCGACACAGGTACTGCTATTAAAATGATCTTATTATTTATGTGTTGTGGCCTTGACTAAACGGTCACCACTTAATTGAATTAAATAAACTAAAATAACCAGTAATACTAATACGGTATTCATTACTGTTGCATTATAGCCGATATAACCGTATTGATAACCAATCTGGCCTAACCCACCTGCACCTACAGCACCTCCCATTGCGGAATAACCGACTAAAGTAATGAGGGTAATTGTGGCTGCATTGAGCAAACCAGGTAATGCTTCAGGTAACAGAATTTTCTTTATAATCTGGAATGGAGTTGCTCCCATTGCTCTGGCGGCTTCAATTAGTCCTGATGGAATTTCTAACAAAGCATTTTCTACCATACGAGCAATAAATGGCGCAGCACCTATGGTTAATGGGACAATGGCAGCTTGTAAACCGATCGATGTTCCCACAATTAGTCTGGTAAAAGGAATCATCCACACCAGTAAAATAATAAATGGAATAGAACGGAAAACATTGACTACCGCTGAAAGAAAACGATAGAGCTTGCTATTTTCCATAATCTGACCGGGACGGGTGACATATAACAATACACCTATCGGCAACCCGATAATGAAGCCAAAGAAACCAGAAACAAAAGTCATTACTAGAGTTTCCCAGACGCCTTTAGCCAGTAATAAAATCATTCCTTCAGACATAACCGAGAACCTCTACTTTCACATGATGATCTTGTAAAAACTTAATCGTTGATTCAACGCCGCCATTTTCACCGTGTAACTCCGCTAGCATCACACCAAATTTTACGCCACCGGCATAGTCGATTTGAGAACTTAATATATTCATATCAATATCAAAACGACGTACCGCCATTGAAATCAGTGGAGCATCTACAGACTGACCGGTGAACTCTAATTTCAATAATGGACTAAGATCTGGTGCTGGGTGGCTTTGCATTTTTTGTACATAATCTTCAGGGATATCCAGATGCAAAGTTGACTGAATAAATGCCTGAGCGATAGGTGTTTTGGGATGAGAGAACACTTCACTAACAATGTCTTGTTCAATCAATTGCCCACCACTAATAACGGCTACCTGATCACAAATACGTTTGACGACATCCATTTCATGTGTAATCAACAGAATGGTTAGTCCCAGACGGCGATTAATGTCTTTTAATAATTCCAGAATAGAACGTGTTGTTGCGGGATCCAGAGCGCTGGTTGCTTCATCACATAAAAGTACTTTAGGTGAATTAGCCAGAGCGCGAGCAATAGCAACACGTTGCTTCTGTCCGCCAGAGAGATTTGCTGGATAAGCATCATGCTTATCTGCAAGACCAACAAGCTCCAATAATTCGTCTACCCGCTTTTTGATTTCGGCCTTTGGAATGTTATCCAATTCCAAAGGTAAAGCTATGTTGCCAAACACTGTTCTTGAAGACAGCAAATTGAAATGCTGGAAAATCATGCCGATACGACGACGTGCACGGGTTAAATCACTATCAGATAAGATAGTTAAATCCTGACCATCGACCAGTACTTGCCCGGAAGTTGGACGCTCAAGCATATTTACACAGCGAATCAGTGTACTTTTACCTGCGCCGGATGAACCAATGACCCCGTAAATTTGCCCTTGCGGAACATGTAGGCTGATATCTGAAAGCGCGTTAATAGAACGGGCACCCTGCTGGAATATTTTATTGATATGAGACAGTTTTATCATTTTTATTCTTATTTATTTTTATAAAAATTTTGAAAATTGATAGCTTGAACATTTTTGAGAAAGCAAACCACCCGTTGAACCGGATGTTAAGGTGTCTAGACGTCTAAGTCAACTGTGAATAAATTAATTGCTGCATTCTCATTCATGGCTAAATCGTGCGATACTGAGGGCTTCTTACATTCTTGGAGCAATCGGGTGACACAAGGTATTCCTGCCGTATTTTTAGATCGTGACGGAACAATAAATATCGATCATGGTTATGTACATGAAATAGATGATTTTCAATTTATCGATGGTGTCATTGAAGCCATGATTGAATTGAAAAAGATGGGGTATGCACTGGTATTAGTTACAAATCAGTCAGGTATTGCTCGTGGCATTTTCAATGAAGATCAGTTTTTGCAACTGACAGAATGGATGGATTGGTCGCTAGCAGACCGTGGCGTAGATTTGGATGGCATCTATTATTGTCCTCATCATCCAGATGCAATTGAAGAGCAATATAAGAAGAGTTGTGACTGCCGCAAACCACAGCCGGGTATGTTGCTGGACGCGCAGAGGGAACTTGGTATTGATATGACAGCTTCTTTTATGATTGGTGACAAACTCGAAGATATGCAAGCTGCGACTCTGGCAAAAATTGGCACTAAGGTATTGGTTCGCACAGGTAAACCCGTTACCACTGAAGCTGAACAAGCGGCTGATTTGATAATAAATAGTCTTGCAGACTTACCTAAAGCAATTAAAGGCATCAAAAAATAGGCTTTTTGTTCTTTATGTCATCATGTTGAAGAAAAAATCTTCAAATGAAAGTTTTTTTTCAAATAAATGCTTGCCAGCGCCAGAGAACTCCCTATAATGCGCCACCACTGACCGACACAACGCTGATAAACATTGTGAGGTCAGGCAGAGAGAAAGCCAATAAGCGCTTGACTCTGCGGGCGAACAGCGTAGTATACGCAGCCCGGCTGAGCGAGAATATTAAATTTTAATTCAGCCTGCTCTTTAACAATTAATCAGACAATCTGTGTGGGCACTCACAAGACCGTATCACAAAAAAATACGTTTTAAAGTCTTGAAGAGTGAACAACAGTTAATTCATTACGAACTAATTAGTC
>NZ_RCWD01000009.1:0-149307 GCF_018448965.1 Photorhabdus hainanensis
TGAAATAAACTCATGAATAGAAATGCCTTTTTGGAATTGAATCTGATTTTTAGCCATTTTCATTTACCTCCACACAGACTTATTTTAAGTATACGCCTATGGGAGCTGAATTTAAGTGATAATCAGGATACTATATGGCTCAACATCTTTAGTGACAACGCTATTAGCAGCAACGATAGCGCCTTCTCCAATAGTAACGCCGGGCATAATCATTGAACGCATACCAAGCCACACGCCATCATGAATATGCGTGTCACCTTTGCCTACATACGCCTCTTCAATATATTCCATGAATGGATATAAACAGAACCAATCCGCTCTGTGTGTATTGTTCCCACCCATAAGAATGATAGTTTCAGCGCCGATGCAAACATAATCGCCAATATACAATTTATCAATTGGCCACTTAGATTCCCATTGAAGACTGATCTTATCACCATACAAATAGCGAACGACAGATTCTTCAAAACCGCCACTCCAGCAATCGCTATAATAGCTATGGGTTCCTTTGATGACAATACTTTGATTAGTTATAGCTTCATGTAAAAATTGGATTTTTGACCAATGTTTTTCTTTCATGGTAAATAGTCTCTATTAATTATTTATTTACCATAGAATGCTTTCTATGGTGATGTATTCGCACTCAAAATACATCACGCCTAGCTGATTCGGGGTTGATTTAATAATGGGATTCTTTTCATATTAGACAATGAGTTAATTATTAACTTATATTGATTATCATTCGTAAATTCTTTTGATTTAATTTACATCATATCAAAAGGTATATTTTCAATGCGACAGCATTTTCTAGAAATAATACAGAACTGGAGCGAGCGAAGGGAATCGAACCCTCGTATAGAGCTTGGGAAGCTCTCGTTCTGCCATTGAACTACGCTCGCTTAAGGATAACATAAATTATTATAGCGACTTCGTTGGCATCAGCAAGCCATTATCTGTTTCAGTTGTCTATATTTAAGGCAGTTGAAAATAAAAACTCCCCTAGCCGTTATGCTACAGGGGAGTTGGAATTTAAAATTTAATTCAAGCTGTTATTTCTGCGGGCGCATTGCCGGGAATAGAATGACGTCACGGATGGTATGGCTATTTGTCAGCAACATAATCATACGGTCAATACCAATACCCAAACCGGCTGTTGGCGGCATACCGTGTTCCAAAGCCGTGACATAATCTTCATCGTAGAACATGGCTTCGTCATCGCCTTCGTCTTTCTGGCGAACCTGTTCAGCAAAACGTTCCGCTTGATCTTCGGCATCATTTAATTCTGAGAAGCCGTTGCCAATCTCACGTCCGCCAATAAAGAATTCAAAACGGTCAGTGATAAACGGATTTGCATCATTACGACGCGCTAACGGAGAAACTTCTGCCGGATATTCAGTGATAAATGTTGGTTGAATCAGATGGCTTTCAGCCGTTTCTTCAAAGATTTCACACTGAACACGACCAAGACCCCAACCTTTTTCCACTTCAATGCCAAGAGATTCAGCGATAGCCACCGCTTTGTCCATATCATCCAAATCAGCCATGTTGGTTGCAGGACGATATTGGCAAATGGCCTCTTTCATGGTCATTTGGGCAAATGGTTTACCGAAATCGAATTCCTGCTCGCCATATTTAACCAGAGTATTCCCCAAAATATTCTGCGTCAGCGTACGGAACAGCTCTTCTATCAGGACGATAAGATCTTTGTAATCCGCATACGCCATGTAGAGTTCCATCATGGTGAACTCAGGGTTATGGCGCGGAGATACGCCTTCGTTACGGAAGTTGCGGTTAATTTCAAACACACGTTCAAAACCACCAACAACCAGACGTTTCAGGTAAAGTTCCGGCGCAATACGCAGATACATATCAATATCCAGCGCATTGTGGTGAGTAATAAATGGACGTGCCGAAGCGCCGCCAGGAATAACCTGCATCATTGGCGTTTCCACTTCCATAAAGCCTTTACTGACCATAAAGCTACGCAGGGCCGATAAGACTTGAGAGCGAATTTGGAAAGTTTTGCGCGACTCTTCGTTGGCGATCAGATCCAGATAACGCTGGCGGTAACGAGTTTCTTGATCAGCCAAACCGTGGAATTTATCCGGCAATGGACGCAGCGCTTTTGTCAGCAAACGCAGTTCGGTGCAGTGAACAGAAAGTTCGCCGGTTTTAGTTTTAAACAGTTTGCCACGCGCGCCCAGAATGTCTCCCAGATCCCATTTTTTAAACTGTTCGTTATAAATACCTTCAGGCAGATCGTCACGGGCAACATATAACTGAATACGACCGCCCATATCTTGTAGCGTTACAAAAGAAGCCTTACCCATGATGCGGCGAGTCATCATACGACCGCCAACCGTCACTTCAATATTCAGTGCTTCCAGCTCTTCCTGAGTTTTGTCGTCGTATTTCGCGTGCAAATCTTCTGAAATATTTTCACGACAGAAATCATTCGGGAACGCAATACCATTTTCCCGTAAAGTAGCCAGTTTTTCGCGGCGAGTTTGCAGTTCATTATTTAAATCGGGAGCCTGTTCAGCACCCTGTTGTTGTTGTGACATTTTAGTTCCTCATAAGCCAGCTTTAAGGCTTGCTTCAATGAATTTATCGAGATCGCCATCCAGCACCGCTTGTGTATTACGTGTTTCAACGCCGGTGCGCAAATCTTTGATGCGTGAGTCATCCAGAACATAAGAGCGAATCTGACTACCCCAACCAATATCGGATTTATTCTCTTCCATTTCCTGTTTATTGGCGTTCTTTTTCTGCATTTCCAGTTCATACAGCTTCGCTTTTAACTGTTTCATCGCCTGGTCTTTGTTTTTATGCTGAGAACGATCATTCTGACACTGAGTCACAATGTTGGTTGGAATATGGGTAATACGCACCGCAGATTCTGTTTTGTTAACGTGCTGACCACCCGCGCCGGATGCGCGATAAACGTCGATACGTAAGTCCGCCGGGTTAATTTCAATATCGATATCATCATCCACTTCGGGATAGATGAAAGCAGAACTGAATGAAGTATGGCGACGACCGCCAGAATCAAATGGGCTTTTACGTACCAAACGGTGCACACCGGTTTCAGTACGCAACCAACCATAAGCATAATCGCCCATGATCTTGATAGTCGCTGATTTCAAGCCAGCCACCTCACCATCTGATTCTTCAATGATTTCAGTTTTAAAACCTTTGGATTCAGCCCAACGCAGATACATACGCATCAGCATACTTGCCCAATCCTGAGCCTCGGTGCCGCCAGAGCCGGCCTGCAAGTCAAGATAACAGTCCGCACTATCATACTCGCCAGAAAACATACGGCGAAATTCTAACTCACCCAACTTGTCTTCAAGCTGTTCCAGCTCTACCACTGCTTCATTAAAAGTCTCTTCATCGTCAGCTTCTACTGCCAATTCCAGCAGGCCCTGTACATCTTCCAAACCTTGCTCAAGCTGATCGATAGTCTCAACAATCCCTTCCAGTGAAGAGCGCTCTTTACCCAAAGCCTGTGCTCGCTCCGGTTCATTCCAAACATCAGGCTGTTCCAGTTCAGCATTAACTTCTTCTAAGCGTTCTTTCTTGGCATCATAGTCAAAGATACCCCCTCAGAACCATTGTCCGTTCAGACAGGTCCTGAATGTGGTTTTTTACCGGATTAATTTCAAACATATTTTCGTGTCTTACGTTGTGTAGTCGTAGATAAATGGATAATTTTCGAACCGCGTATTGTAGCGGATTCGACACAGGGTTTATAGCACTTCAACAGATTTGTCACGTATTCATACAAGCGTACATGACAATAACTGGCTACCTACTGATCACGCGGTTAATAAGGCCAGAGATGTTGGATCAAAAGCTGTACATTACGGTTGCCACGAAATTCATTAACATCCAGTTTATAGGCAAGTTCTACTTCGCGGACACTGTTATCCGGCCAGCGGGTAGGATCAATATTGAACGCGATACCATCCAGCATCGGCCCACCGTTTAATGGCTCCACTATCACCTTTAAATGACGTTCTCCAACAATGCGCTGTTGCAGTAGCTTGAATTTACCGTCAAAAACCGGCTCCGGGAATGCCTGCCCCCAAGGACCGCCATCACGCAACATCTCTGCAATGTCCAATGACAGCTCATTGATCGCTAGTTCACCATCACTCCAGATAACACCTTCAAGTTGCGAAATATCTAACCAATCCGCCATTAACGCAGAAAAGTGACGCTGAAATTGTTCAAATTTATCCTGCTCAAGCGACAAACCCGCCGCCATTGCATGGCCGCCAAACTTAAGTATCAACCCCGAATGCAACGTATCAAGCCGCTCAAGCGCATCACGCATATGCAATCCCTGCACTGAACGACCAGAACCTTTCAAAATACCGTCCCCTGCCGGTGCGAAAGCGATCACAGGCCGATGAAAACGTTCTTTAATGCGAGAAGCCAGAATGCCGACTACTCCCTGATGCCATTCTGGATGATAAAGCGCCAGCCCATAAGGCAGCTCAGTGCTGGTACGTTCAAGTTTGTCACAAATTTGCAGGGCTTCTTGTTGCATGCCCTGCTCTATTTCACGCCGGGTATGGTTAAGACCGTCCAGTTCGCAAGCTATCTGCCGCGCCTTTGCCATGTCGTCAGTTAGCAATAAAGCGACGCCAATGGACATATCATCGAGGCGACCGGCGGCATTCAGTCTTGGCCCCAGAAAAAAACCCAAATCGCTGGCCGCTAGCTTATAGGCATCACGTTTTGAAACTTCCAATAATGCCCGAATTCCCGCACAGCAACGCCCTGCGCGAATGCGATTCAATCCCTGATAAACCAGAATCCGGTTATTGGCATCCAAAGGTACGACATCGGCAACCGTGCCTAACGCAACCAAATCCAACATTTCTGCCAGATTCGGTAGAGCAATTCCTTGCTTTTCAAACCACTGATCTTTTCTCAATGCCGCCCTTAAAGCCGACATCAGATAAAATGTGACGCCAACCCCTGCCAGTGATTTAGATGGGAAAGAGCAATCGGATAAATTGGGATTAATAATGGCATCGGCAGCCGGCAAAATATCGCCCGGCAAGTGATGATCCGTGACAATCACTTTCATACGGTGCTGATGGGCAGCCGCAACTCCTTCATGGGAAGAGATACCATTATCCACGGTAATAATTAGGTCAGCGCCTTTTTTGACGACCTCTTCGACCACCTGTGAACTTAAACCATAACCATCGTCAAAACGATTTGGCACCAGATAATCCAGATGTCGATATCCCATCGAGCGTAGTGATCGGATCGCCAATGCCGTACTCGTTGCCCCATCAGCATCAAAATCACCGACAATAACAATACGCCAGTGTTCATGAAGTGCTGTCGACAAGAGCGCCACCGCCTGTTCCACGCCGCTCAAATGCTGGTAATTCAATAACCCTTGAACGCCACGTTCCAATTCATTCGCTTGCTGGATACCACGAATGGCATACAAACGACGCAGTAATGGATGAATCTGTTGTGGAAGATGACTGTCATCCACCACCTGGCGGCGGCGGAGTTGTGTTTCAATATTCACTAAACTTATTTACCACGTTGCGCCAGTGCCGCTGCCAAAGCCTCTGGCGGCATATATCCACCTAACAGACTGCCATCCTTAAGGATAATCGCCGGCGTTCCCTGGACGCCAAACTGGAGACCCAATTTATAATGGTTAGCAATATCCACCTTACAGCTCTTAATTGGCGAAACATCTCCATCTTTAAACGCAGCATCCAATGATTTCCGCGGTGTCGCGCTACACCAGATAGATTGCATATCTTTAGCAGATTGGTGCTGCATACCCTGACGGGGGAACGCCAGATAGCGCACAGTAATACCCAGTTTATTGTACTCTTGCATGTTCTCATGCAATTTATGGCAGTAACCACAGGTAATATCCGTGAAAACGGTAACGACATGCTTCTCTTCTGGCGCTTTGTAGATGATCATTTGATCTGTCATTGCTTCCAGCTTTTTCATCAACAATTGATTACTGACATTCACAGGCGCGCTGCCACTGACATCATAAATTGGCCCTTGCAATAAATATTTCCCGTCATCAGAGAGATAAATAATTCCTTGCTCAGTCACTACCGTATTTAAACCAACAATAGGCGATGGCTGGATGCTTTCTGCTTTTATCCCTAATTTCTGCATTGTTCTATGAACAGCATCATCAGCAAGCGCATTTCCGCTAAACCAAGCCAGTAAAAGAGGGAAACATAACACGCTTTTTTTCATTTTCGGTTCCTTTAAATCCGTGCTCACCCACGCGGATGATGTTGTTGATGTAGCAATTTGAGCCGTTCTGTTGCTACATGAGTATATATTTGTGTTGTGGATAGATCACTATGCCCCAATAACATCTGCACAACTCGCAAATCAGCGCCATGATTAAGCAAATGTGTGGCAAATGCGTGACGCAAAACATGGGGAGATAACCGTTCAGTATCGATTCCAGCCAACAGCGCATAATGTTTAATACGATGCCAGAAAGTCTGCCGGGTCATTTGTCGCCCCCGTTTGCTAGGAAAAAGCACATCCAGCGCTGCGCCATTCAGTAACCCGGTTCTCCCATACTCCATATAATGCTCTAGCCAGTAAATCGCCTCTTCCCCTAAAGGTACTAACCGCTCTTTATTCCCTTTACCAATCACTCTCACCACACCTTGACGCAAGCTGACATCGGAAAGGGTCAACCCTACTAGCTCAGATACTCGCAAACCACAGGCATAAAGCACTTCAAGCATCGCCTTATCCCTTAGTTCCACCGGTTGATCTATACAGGGCGCATTAAGTAGATCCTCGACCTGCTTTTCACTCAAATCTTTAGGCAATCGCTTTGGTAATTTCGGTGCGGACAAAAGCGCTGTCGGATCATCTTCCCGCATTTCTTCCCGATAAAAATAGAGAAACAACTGGCGCATGGCACTGAGTAAACGCGCCGAGCTACTGGCTTTATACCCGCCATCCATGCGTTCCGCCAGAAAAGCGTGCAAATCTATCGTCTGGACAGATAATAAATTATGACCATGATGTATCAACCAGTTATCCAGTGCTTGTAAATCCAGCCGGTAAGAAGCAAGCGTATTTTCCGCGAGATCATGTTCCAACCAGATAGCATCAAGAAATTGTTCTATCAGTGGATTAGTCAACTGAGTTAGTTGTTTTGACACGAAACACTTTCCTTAAATCTGCACATCTCTGCTGGCTATTATACCCTATGGATTTCAAGATGCATCGCGACGGCAAGGGAGCGAATCCCCGGGAGCATAGAAAACTATGTGACCGGGGTGAGTGAGTGCGGCCAACAAAGAGGCAACTTGAAAGATGACGGGTATATGCCTGAAAAAGCAATTATTCTGTTACAATGCCAATCCAGATATTCAAAAACCATAATGATTAATGATGAAGATTGGTCTTTTTTACGGCTCCAGCACTTGCTACACCGAGATGGCAGCAGAGAAAATTCGCGATATCCTCGGTGAGGATTTAGTTGATCTCCACAATATCAAAGAGACAACACCTGAATTAATGGAAGAGTACTCCGTACTGATTCTTGGCATCCCAACATGGGATTTTGGCGAATTACAGGAAGATTGGTTGGATATTTGGGATCAAATTCCTTCCCTCGATTTACAGGGGAAAATTGTCGCCATGTACGGTATGGGCGATCAAATTGATTATAGCGATTGGTTTCTTGACGCTCTCGGTATGCTATATCACCATTTACGCCCTTCAGGTGTCCATTTCATTGGCTTCTGGCCGACTGAAGGTTATGAATTTACCAGCCCGAAACCATTAACGGATAATGGCTCACAATTTGTCGGGCTGGCATTAGATGACGTAAACCAGTATGAACAAACTGATGATCGTTTATCGCAATGGTGTATGCAAATCCTGCAAGAAATGGAGCCTCTGCTTTAAATCAGGAAAATTTCAGCTCAATCAGATATCAGGATATTGCAACAACAGTTGATTAATATGCCTCCATTCATCCTGTGACATACCATCGGATGCGACCCATAAACGGATTTTTTTCTGGTTATAAAAAGATTGAGCCGTAATTAATATGCCATAGCGACATAACCACGGGCGCCGGATAATTCGCCACTCGTGCTTCTTCCATTGCAACTTATTATCACTGAACAGAACTAAAAGCCCTTGTGATTTACGGATATTTTTCTGGCTACGCCCCCAACTGGCAATAATCAACAGTACCAAAGGGAGCCAGAAGATCCAGAAAACAGCGTTATCCGCAGGCCACGGAGCAAGTAGCACTATAAGCGCGACCACACCATGAACACAGGTGGAAATTAACTGGGTATGCCAAGATACCCTGAGATCACATTTCCACAGGACCACGATCTTTATTTCTATTCTGAATAAGTTTAATCATGCGAAATAGCTCTTCATCTTCTGGACGTCCATGATTCATCAGCCAGTTAAATAGATCAGGATCAGCACATTCAAGCAAGCAAATAAAAAGTCGTTTATCATCATCACTGAGTGAGTCATATTCATACTCAAAAAAAGGCATAATTGAAATATCCAGCTCACGCATTCCACGTCGACATGCCCAATGAATACGTGCTTTATTATCAATATCCATGTTCAAAAAATCCCCTTTTTAATTCTCATTGTTAGTTTTAACGCCATTAGCCATTAAGTTCGCCCGGCAAACTCATGCATCATGCCAGCTAATAGCAATAATAACTACTTGCATTGTGCTTCAGCTCTTTTACCATAATGCATCATTGACTCAAATATCTGACTGGCAGGATGTGTCATGGCTTATAAAATACCGTTCTCTTCACAATCTCCATCGTCTTCATCAACCCTTCCCCTGACATTAATATCACTGGATGACTGGGGCCTGATAACCGCAACTGGACCGGATACAGAAAAATATCTACAAAGTCAGGTTACAGCAGATATTTCCGCACTTGCAACGAATCAGCATGTACTTAGTGCGCATTGTGATGCAAAAGGCAAAATGTGGAGTAACCTGCTCCTCTTCCATCGTGGTAAAAGCCTTGCTTATATTGAGCGTCGTAGTGTGCTGGAAAACCAGCTTACAGAACTGAAAAAATATGCCGTATTCTCCAAAATTACGCTAGTTCAGGATGAAAACGCGGTACTGCTCGGCGTTGCAGGTAAAAACTGCCGCGAGGCGCTAAATAATATTTTCCCAACACTACCCGATGCTGATAACGCTGTCGTTGAATATGAAACTACGACTTTGCTCCATTTTACCTTGCCGTCTGAACGTTTCCTCTTGGTAACAAACACCGCAACCGTTGAGCAATTAACAGAAAAACTTCAAGCTCAGCTTAATAACAGCGAACAGTGGTTAGCTCTGGATATTGAAGCAGGTTTCCCGGTCATTGATGCCGCAAATAGCGCGCAATTTATTCCTCAAGCAACTAACCTCCAGGCATTGGCAGGCAGTATCTGTTTTAAAAAAGGGTGTTATACCGGTCAGGAAATGGTGGCCCGCGCCAAATATCGCGGCGCCAATAAACGCGCCATGTACTGGCTGGCTGGCAGTGCCGCCAAAACTCCTATGGCTGGAGATGATTTGGAATGGCAATTAGGGGATAGGTGGCGGAGAACCGGTACCGTTTTGGCTGCCGTTAAACTGAATGATAATAGTGTCTGGATACAAGTCGTCATGAATAACGATATGGAAAATCACAGTGTATTCCGTGTCCGCGACGATGAAGGACATTCACTCGCCATTCAGCCTCTGCCTTATTCTCTCGATGAAGAAAAATAATTGATGAGGTTTATATGTCGTTAGCAGTACCTACCGTTGATTTTGGCCCTTTTACGAATGTCATCGGTTTTTTGATGGAGCTGGATAAGCTAAAAAAAGTTCAGCGGCGAACTAAGTTACTGGATAACTATCGTCGGGAAAATTCAGCCGAGCATAGCTGGCATTTTGCTATCGCCGCAATGAGTTTTGTTCCCTATGTAAAAGAGGTGGATATCCAGCGTGTTATTCAAATGGCATTAATTCACGATATTGTAGAAATTGATGCCGGTGATGTGATGGTTTACGATTTAGCAGCCCGTGAGGCCATTCATGAACAGGAAGTCAAAGCCGCCCACCGTCTTTTTGGTTTACTCCCCGAACCACAGAAAAGTCATTTTATGTCACTTTGGCAAGAGTATGAAGCAGGAGAAAGCCAAGACGCCCGCTTTGCTCTTACACTGGATAGACTAATGCCGATGCTGATGAATCTGTATAATAAAGGGCAGAGTTGGGTAGAGGATGGTATTCGTTTTGAGCAGGTGATTAACCGCAATGAATTTATTGCCGATGTCTATCCTGAATTATGGCAATATCTGCTGCCGCAATTGAAAATCGCACAGAAGAAAGGTTGGTTAAAATAACTTTTCTCAAAAACTTTACACTACAAATTCAGTGCACACACTCACCATATGTGCACTGAATTAACTACAAACTACGGTTGTTTTAACACTATTTAGCACCGATATAAAACCTGCAAATCGAACCAAATTTCTATTTTCTAAATAGCTAATAGTCAGAATTTTGCCCCTGACTAATCACCAGATTAGCCAGAGCGAAAACATCGATTTTTTTCTGGCAGAAAATAAAGAATATAGACACCTCAACAACAGGCAGGCAGGCAGGCAGGCAGGCAGGCAGGCAGGCAGGCA
This sequence comes from Photorhabdus hainanensis, assembly GCF_018448965.1. Classification (NCBI taxonomy): domain Bacteria; kingdom Pseudomonadati; phylum Pseudomonadota; class Gammaproteobacteria; order Enterobacterales; family Morganellaceae; genus Photorhabdus; species Photorhabdus hainanensis. The sequence goes on from NZ_RCWD01000009.1 coordinate 10,714, forward strand.
GGCAGGCAGGCAGGCAGGCAGGCAGGCAGGCAGGCAGGCAGGCAAAAAAATAATTCCGATGAAAATTAATCAGGCAAGTATTTATTTTTAAATAAAGCAATTAGATGCAATATTTAAATAGCACAATTTAAAGTATTAATATAAACCTCCACTTTTTCCATTAATTATGGAGAATATTTCCGTGATACATCACTACTTTTCAATAGACGATAATTAAAAACTTCAATTCTATATTTATCTCATTGTATTATTAGAAAATAACAATCATTATTGTTTTAATTTTAAAAAACAACAATAAAATAGAAATCCATAGATATCACTGAATATTGAAATTATGAATATTATTTAAATTAAAGATAGAAAATAATTCTTCTATACAAGAGTAAGATTATTTCACGGATAAAATTCAACCTTTAAATAAACTCATTTTACAAAGATAGCCGAGGCGTTAAAAGTTAATAATCTGAAAGCCCTATCGGGCTTTCAGAAAATACTTTGGAACAGTTCACTCAGGTTATTCCTACTTCGCAATTAACTTAACTTGCAATCGATACGTAATCAACGACGCAAGTTCCGACAGTGGCTTATTGTTCAACAACAATTCCAATGGAATATCTACGCGTAACTGTTTGTTAATTTTTTGCACCAACATCACCCCATTCAGCGAATCAATACCATTGTCAGTCAGTGGTTGATCCGGATGAAAAACCTCAGCTTTCGTCCCAACAATCTCACCGCAGAAAGCCTGTAATAAACTGACAACATCATCCAAGTTATTGGCCTCAAGCCCCCTGTCTGCTGGTAAAGCCTGAGCTACGCTTTCCTGCTGAATATCACGAAATAATGCCAGATGGCGCATTGGACCGGAGAGTAATACTGACCAATCAGCCAAGAACGGCACCAGTTGCGGCTCAATGCGGGCAAACAGACGCTCTAACGTGGCTAACCCCTCCTCTAAGCTAAATAGCGGCAGCCCATTGTCTTCGGACACCGGGAGCATGCGACTATCTCGTAAAGCAATACCTGCCTTCCACGGCCCCCAGTTAAGGCTCAACGCAGGTAAACCTTGCTGACGCCGCAAATAGGCCAAGCTGTCCAGCATGGCATTTGCGGCTGCATAAGATGCCATACCCGGCAAAGACAATAATGAGCTTATTGAGGAAAACATAACGAAATGCTCTAACGGCGCATCAGCTAATGCCTGATGCAGTGTCCAGGCAGAAAGTGCTTTAGCGGCAAATACTCTATCGAAAGCCTGAGTACTCAGTTCACGATATCCTTGAGCTTCAACATGCGCGGCACAATGAATTACGCCTCGTAACGGCTGACTGGCCCGTTGCCGATACTGAGCCAGACAATTATTAGTCATTTTTACATCACCCAGATCAACCGGCAGATATTCTGCTTCAATCCCCTGTTGACGTAGCATTTCCAGTAACATCTGATCATCCGTCTCAAGCGTATGACAACGGCCGATCAACAACAAATGACGAGCACCATGCTTTACCATCCAGGAAATCAACTGACGTCCCATTCCCCCGAAAGCGCCCGTCAGCAAATAGCTGCCGTCTGGACGAAAATGCACCAACGGCAACAAAGGCGGTATTTCTGGCAATGGCACAAGACGTAGCGCATAGCGTTGATCACGACGCAGAGCTAATTGATCCTCACCATCATCCGTTAATAATGCATTCCACCACTGAGCTGGCGCAGTAGTACTGTCAATATCCAACAACCCTCCCCAGAGTGAAGTCGCTTCCTGTTGACCGATGACCCGCATCATTCCCCATAATGCCGCCGCAAACGGATCAGGCAGATCTTGTTCAGTCACCTGATGAGCATATCGAGTTATGACCCACAGGCGTGGTTTCACCGCTCGTTCCGCCAGTGCCGCACATAAATAGATCAAAGCATGATAGGTCTTGCGTGGATTATGTAACGGCCAGAGGATCAGTATCCTTTCAACCTCGGAAGGAAGCGTATCCACCAACTCCTGAACTTTCTGCTCACTGTCAGGCAGGCCAGAACGTAGATAGGCATATCCACCACGCCGTCGCAATTCACTCGCCAATTCCTCTGCCAACACAGTTTCACCGCCAAAAATAGCCCATCGTGCTAAACATGGTGCTAAAGGTGCTAGCAATGGGCAAGAAGGCACTTCACGCCACAGGGGTTGACCTATCACCAGATTGTGAGGCACTGGCAATAAATCGCTTTTCCTGTTACTGACAAGCTGAACGCAAAATCCTTTGATTTGGCAAATCAGTATGCCGCGGTCAGTGCATACATCAATATCACCAAGCCACTGTTGTTGTGTCTGCTCAGTCATTCGAGCACAGGCTCTCACTCGGCCGGATAGTTTACCGTTAATGCGTAGATGTCGAATCGTTACCGGAATACGGAAATCGCTAGCAGGGATTGGAGCATTAACGCCAACAGACTGAATCGCCAGCAGCGACTGGAAAATGCCATCCAAAGCCGCCGGGTGGAAATTCATTCCCTCTGGCGTAGGTGGCAACTCAATCTCACAGATTGTCTCCTTTTCACCGATAATCGCTTGACACAGAGTACGGAATACCCCGCTGTAACTAAAATGCAGGTGTTGAAACGCCTGATACAACTCTTCCTGACATAATTCCTTCTGATACAATACCCCCTGACACAATGTCTCCTGAGCCTCCTGATTCTGCGTACCAAGATAGCGCTCATTTACAACTGATGATGGGATAACACAGGCAGTCGCGCCCGGCACGACAATGTTTACTTGTGCACTGGCTGCAAATTGGTATTGGGTATCTTCATCCAGATGACTGGCTGTGTATACCTGCACTTCCATTCGCTGGCGATCCAAGCGGGTTTTTAGTCTGAATTCCATACCGGGTTCCAGCAGTAAAGCCGATTGCAACACAATATTATTCAGCGCCAATCCAACACCCGGAAAGCAGATACGAGCCGCGGTTAACATGACTTCGATATAACCGGCGGCAGGGAACATCGCATTTCCCATGACGACATGATCGAGTAGCCAAGGCGCCTGCTCAACAACCAATTCAGCCTGCCAACTCTCGCTACCTGGCTGTGCCTCGCCCAATAACACACCGCTCGACTTGCGCAGCCGGTGGCGACGGCTGATTTTCGGTTCATGCCAATAAGATTGCTGATGCCAGGGATAAGTTGGCAGATCGATTAAATGAGCCATAGGCGTCATAGTCCGCCAATCAGGCTCAATACCGGCTTCAAATAATTGGCCCAATAGCTGTGACCAGTTTTGCCCTGTTCGACAAGCAAACACCTGGCCGCGATAAGGTTTACTCCAATCCTTCAATCCACCGCTCAACAGGGATGTGGGTGAAATTTCAAGGAAATGGTGGAAACCTGCTTTCAGCATATTTTCCATCGCATCATCAAAACGAAAGGGTTCGATCATATTGTCAGCCCAATGCTCAGGACCCAACTTATCATTAATTTTCTTCCCTGTGACTGATGAGAACACAGGTAATAAGGGTTTTGAGGCCGGAATAGTCGCAGCATCGGCAATTAACCCTGCCCGGAGTGGTTCCAGCAATGGAGAATGGGCAGCAATACCATAGTTAATGTGGCTAATGGCGATACGATGATGTTTTAAACGATGGGAAATGGCAGTTAATCCGCTTACAGGACCCGATAACAGACAACTATTGGCGCTATTTCTTCCAGCAATCACGACTGCGGGATCAACATCATGGGCAGACAAATAGGGCTGTATCTGTTCCACCGTAGCCGCCACCATCAACAATCCGCCCTTCTGATCCAACGCGCTTTGCAGATCACGATAGCGGTAATAACGATGATACAAAAGTGTCAATGCCTGAGTCAGATCATAAATTCCCGCCAGATAACAAGCCGCCATTTCACCGGTACTATGACCAAGCAATGCCGCTGGCCTAAATCCCCACTGCTGCAACTGAGCGACCATAGATATTTGTACCGCAAACTGCACCGGCGGCGCCATTAAATCGTCAGTAACCAGTAATGCAGCACGTAGAGACGGCGCAGAAAACTCAGCCCAAATAGCTTCGCAACGCCTGAATTGCTCGGCAAATGCAGGAAATAACTGAAACCAAGTTGCCACCTCCTGCCACCCTTCACCGCCAACACCAGGAAACACCCAAGCCAAGTGATCTACCTTTCTATTATTATGCTTCGGCGACAGACTCAGATGCGTTAACTGTTGTCGCAACTGTTTTCGATCACTAAATATTATGGCTTTACGCAGCGGGAAACGGTGACGAGTCATCGCTGAACTGTAACATAGATCATCAAGGGCAATCTCTGGCTGCTGCTGTAGTAAATCGGCAATACGCTGTGCTTGTTGTGTCAGGGAAAACTCAGATTGGGCAGATAATGGCAACATAAAAGCCTGCCCTTCGGTTTCGCGAAGTTGTACGCAAGGGGCCACATAATTACTCAATACCACATGGACATTCGTCCCGCCAAAACCAAAAGAATTCACTCCCGCGACAACTCTACCTTTAGGCAATGACGTTAACTGTCGTGGAACCTGCAATCCTAATTCCGCAAAACGGATATAGGGGTTAGGCGGATCGGCATGTAAATTGCCCGGCACTTGCCTTCGCTGTAAACATAATACCGCTTTAATCAATCCGGCAATGCCCGCCGCGGCTTCTGTATGACCAATCACGGATTTACACGCACCGATCAGTAATGGGCGATCTGTCGGTTCTGGACGACATACCAGCCCCAAAGCTTCTGCTTCTATCGGATCACCGACCGCCGTTCCAGTACCATGAGCCTCAATATAATCAATCTCTTCCGGCGAAATCCCCGCCTGAGCGCAAGCTGCTCGAATCACCCGCTGCTGTGCCGCGCCGCTTGGTTGGGTCATCGTGGCAGTACGGCCATCCTGATTTGCGGCCGAACCGTGGATCACTGCCAAGATGGGATCGCCATCCTGTAAAGCCGCACTCAAGGGTTTCAGCAAAACAGCGCCCACCCCCTCACTACGCACATAACCATCAGCGTTAGCTGAAAAGCTGTGACAACGATTGGTAAGCGACAGAAAACCAGTACGGCTTTCCACTATCGAAAAATCAGGGATCAGCATTAACTGACTGCCGCCTGCCAGCGCCAATTGTGACTCTCCCCGCCGTAAACTGTCACAAGCCAAATGTACCGCCAATAAGGACGATGAACAGGCGCTATCGATGGTCAAAGACGGCCCTTGAAAATCAAACGTATGGGAAATACGGTTTGACAGCATGGTTCCCATTGTGCCAGTTGAGGTATAACCCGTCATCTGACGCAAATCAGTAAATTGCAGGTGCAAATAATCATGAGTGAAAGCGCCAATATAGACACCAACCGCCTGACCCGCCAACGATTTTGGTGGTATTCTCGCACGCTCCAACGCTTCCCAAGTTACCTGCAACATCAGACGATGTTGTGGATCAATAAAAGGCGCTTCTGTACTACTGATATTAAACACCGCCGCGTCAAAGCCAGCTATATCAGTGATAAATCCCCCTTCTCGCGACACCATTCGCCCCGGCAGATTGCGATCACGGGAACTATAAGCCTGAGTTGACCAGCGTTCGGGGGGGACTGGGGTAATAGCGTCACTTGAACCACACAACAGTTGCCAAAATTCTTCTGGGGAGTTAACGCCCCCAGGAAAACGGCAACCCATACCGATAATGGCAATCGGCATATTGTCACTTCTCATCATATTGATATCCATAGTGGGATTCTTTACTCCGATCTGTTACTTACCCGATTATCGCGCTTACTCATTAACACCATTCAGTCGGACTAGGAATACATTTCGGCGGATGAGGTGGTAAGCCAAAGCTCTGACCCCTCTCTCCCTTATTTATAGTCGTTTAGCCAGTCTAAAGCCTGATTATCACCATGCTTCTGTGCATGACCGTTAACATATACCTTGCCAGCGGTACCTGCATCGCCGGATTTTCCATCAGTACCAGCGTCACCAGATACTCCGTCATGACCCTCACTATTTAATTCACCACTACTTAATTCACCACTACTACCGCCACCTGACCCACCTATTCCGCCTGTTCCTCCCTTACCACCTATCCCTCCATTTCCGCCATAACCTTTATATGACAGCGCATTAATTACTGGCTGACCCTGAGTAAAATTGACATAGATGTTACCACTGTCCCCACCTTTACCCCCATTCCCCCCATCCCCTCCATTTCCGCCATCTCCTCCCCTGCCTCCATATCCAGCAATACATTTTTTTGTTGCATCTCCTCCATTTCCCCCATTCCCTCCATTCCCCCCATTACCGCCATATCCACCATTCCCCCCCTTACCGCCTATCGATGCCGCGTTGACTACTCCAGTAAAAAGTTCAACATCAATAATGACATCATTCGCACTTCCCCCCCTTTTGCCATCCATCCCTTGCGCTCCAGAAGAACCGCCAGTTGCATCAGTGCCTGGTGTGGATTTAACAGAGCAACCGTGTTTATCCTCTGAACCAATATAACCATTGCTGCCATTCACTCCATTACTTCCCTGTTCGCCCCCAAAACCATCGGCTCCATCAAGACCTTTACTGACAATGCTCTGCTTTTTATCATTGCCATTCCCTACAACAGTGTTAGCTTCGACCTTACCATTAGTGCGGTAAATAATTTGACCTCCCGGTTCAATGATTATCTGGTCATACACCAAGACAACGGGTTCGCCATAATCATCTTTATCTTCAACAATCAATGGCGCACCTGCGGTAACAGTAATTCTTTCGCCACTGTATAACGCAACCTTCATCGGGAAACGCTTAGCATTAAGAATTCTTTCATAATCTTTAACCAAAGCAGAATCACCATAAATATAGGCCCTAAAAGCTTTGCACAAATCGATATGATAACCGGTGACATTTGCTAGTCGTTCAGCAGAAAACGGTTCAGGTAACGGATGATGGGACTCCATTCTGCCAGGGCCATACTCACTGTCAGAAATACCCCCGAGCGCTTTCAGCTCCTGTATGGTTTGTACCGTAAAAAACGCAGGCGGCACAGAAGCTGTCTCTGGATCGTTAGAGAATATTACCTTGCCGGCAAAATCCGAGGTCTTAAGTTGCTTTGGCTGCCGTTCTACACCAATCAGATTATAATCCTGACGTAATACCGCCAAGGTTTCAGCAACAGTTTTTCTTTTATCCACGGGAATTCTCCTGAGTTTATATGTTGTTTAAGATAACTTCATATATCCATTATCCATTTGGTCAATCTCCAGAATATATGCTGTTATTACTACCGTTCGTGGTACTGAATGACTAACGGCCTATCCCAATAGGGCTATTTTATTTGCCATTCTTTGCCGTAAAGAGCGAACCTGGGCAGTGCTCAGACAAAAGCGTTAGCTTTTGAACGCACTTCAGTGCGGCCCGTAGGGCGAGCGAAGCGAGTCATCCTCACGTACTACGTGTACGCTCCGGTTTTTCCGCGCTGTCCGAGTTCACTGTTCATTGATAAGAACGGCCTGCAACAATTACGCCTATTGGGACAGGCACTAAATAGTCAAAGTTTTTCCTTTGACTAATCACCAAATTAGCCATAGCGAAAACATCGATTTTTTCTGGCAGAGGATATAAAATTTCAACAACGGATATGCCAGAAAAATAATTTCCATAAGAATTAATTAGGTAAGCATTTATTCACTTTATATAAAGGGATTGGATATAACATTTAAATCACACAATTTGAAATATTAATGTAATTATCCATTTTTTTCATTAATTAAAGATAATATTTCTGTGATACATCACTATCTTTTTATGTATGCTAGTCAAAAAATTCAATTTTATATTTATCTCACTGGTTATTATTAGGAAACAAAAACAATAAATATGATTGTATTTTTCAAAAATCACAACAAGATAGAAATCTATAGATATTATCTAATAATGAAATTATAAATGTAATTTAAATAAAGGATAAAAAATAATGCTTATCTATACCCGTCATCTTTCAAGTTGCCTCTTTGTTGGCTGCACTCCCTTGCCGTCGCGATCCATCTTGAAATCCATTAGGTATATGTATTAGCTCAGACCAATCCAATTGCCGCACCACTAATGATTAGGGTTTTTTTCTTTACCGTTGATATATATCTTGCCAGTGGCGCCGTCATCGCCAAATTCTCCCACACGACCAGTTTTACCACTGAACCCATATTTTTCACTTTTTTTAGGAAAGTGTGGCATAGGGTTATCTCCAGGATACCCACCTATTCCGCCCAACCCCCCTCTCCCGCCTTCCCCGCCAAAACCACAATATGACTCAACCTCAAGTATTGGATCACCGTCAGAGTAATTAACATATATGTTGCCACTGTCGCCACCTTTACCCCCATTCCCTCCATTTCCGCCATCTCCTCCATTTGCCCCATTTCCCGAATCCGCACTAAGACACTTCCTGATTTCTCCATTTTTCAAAGGTCCCGAACTCCCCCCATTTCCCCCTTGTCCCCCGGCGCCGCCAAGCCCCCCGGTACCGCCATTTCCACCTCTGCCACCTAACGTTACCGCCCTTATTATCCCAGTAGCATATTGAACATCAATAGTTAGGTCATTTGCTCCTCCACCCGGAGCGCCATCACCCCCAGGCGCTCCGGCAGAACCCGGCGCACCATCCATACCCGGCGTAGCGTCAATTAAGCAGCCATATTTATCCGATATACCATCACCACCATCGCTGCCGGTAGCTCCACGAGATCCCATTGCGCCATCAACACCATTGGCGCCATGACTGCCTTTATTAATAATGCCTTGTTGTACAGAGCTTCCATTCCCTACAAGAGTGTTAGCTTCGATCCGACCATTAGTGCAGTAAATAATTTGACCTCCCGGTTCAATGATTATCTCGTCATACACCAAAACAACCGGTTCGCCATAGTTATCTTTATCCTCAACAATCAATGGATTATCTGCGGTGATAGTGATTTTTTCCCCACTGTATAATGCAACCGTCATCGGGAAACGCTTCGCATTAAGCATTTCTTCATAATCTTTGACTAAAGCGGAGTTACCATAAATATAAGCCCTAAAAGCTTTGCACAAATCAATATGATACCCCATGACATCCGCCAGTCGTTCAGCAGAAAACGGCTCAGGTAACGGATGATGAGGCTCCATTTTGCCGGGGCCATATTCACTGTCAGGCACACCGCCGAGTTCCTTCATCTCTTGTATTGTCTGTACCGTGAGAAATGCAGGCGGCACAGAAGCTGTCTCTGGATCGTTAGAGAATATTACCTTGCCGTCAAAATCCGAGGTCTTAAGTTGCTTTGGCTGCCGTTCTATACCAACCAAATGATGATACTGATGTAATTTCGCCAAAGTCTCAGCAACAGTTTTTCTTTTGTCCACGGGAATTCTCCTGAGTTTATACATTGTTTAAGATAACTTCACATATCCGTTGTTCATTTGACCAGGTTTTAAAGTATCTACTGTTATTACTACCGGTTGTGGTGCTGAATGACTAAATAGTCAGAATTTTGCCTTTGACTAATTACCAGATTAGCCATAGCAAAAATATCGATTTTTTCTGGCGAAGGATATTGTCACTTCAACAATAGATATGCCAGAAAAATAATTACTATGAGAATTAATTAGGTAAATATTTATTCACTTTACAGAAAGTGATTGGATACAACATTTAAATTACACAATCTAAAATATTAATGTAATTCCCCACTTTTTTCATTAATTAAAGAGAGTATTTATGTGATATATCGCTACCTTTTCGTGATTAAATTTTTTACCTATTTTATCATCGGTGAAAATTCGGTAGTGATAGTTGCGATGCTAAAAATCAGCAATCTGAAAGCACAATAGTGTTTTCAGAAAATGCTTTTGGTCAGTTCACTAAGATCATTCTTACTTCGCAATTAACTTAACTTGCAATCTTATCAGCACGAAAAAAACACCAAATAAAATACAATAATTTGATTTTATTATTAAATAAAAAATACTAATCATGTGAGAATTGGAGATAATACTTATATTATACAATGATAAAAATACATTATTACCAATGAACCATTAATTTAATTAACTTAATAACAAAGATTTCAAATAAATATGATAAAATTATTATTAATTAATCATTCCATTTATCATATTCCTTTAGAATTTTAGAAATATAAATAATACTGTGGAATGAAATGTTATTTTCGGGATATTTAATAACTGCGGATAACCACTCAAAACATAGCCGCTCAAAACAATAGTGCAGCCATTTCTAATGGCTGCACGTCAAACTATCAGTACTCAAGCACTTGTTCTTTCTGCGGCGCTTTCAGCAAACGCCAGGCTAGCAATACCACCCCCGCAGTCAATGCCGCTGTCAACCAGCTCATCATATGAATAGCGCTGGTGAATGATTCCGCCGCCGCTGTCATCAGTTTCTGCCCTTCTGATTCAACTAATGAGTTTGCTACAACGTAAGCTCCCGCTAGAGTCTCTAAAGCCAATCCAGCTTGTTCCTGAGAGACCTCATTCGGCAATTGTAATGTTATACGATAGAAGGCCGTGACCAATCCCCCCAGAATCGTCGTACCAAGTACAACACCCACTTCATAAGCCGTTTCGCTTATTGATGATGCCGCCCCCGCTTTAGAGGAGGGTACTGACGAAAGCACCAAATCGTTAGACACCGAAGCAATTGCTCCCACACTAATATCTAATAACGCAAAAGCAACAATCAGAGTGACTAAATCACTGCCGATACTCGCGACCAGAAGAAATGAAATACCTGCAATACTCAGCAAAATCGGCACCAGATAATGAGCCGGCACCCGTTGAGCAATGGGCACTATCGCCATCCCCATAACAATCGCCATTATTTGTCCGGGAACCAGCGCCAGGCTAGCCATAATCGGCTCCATACCGAGTACGATTTGCAAGACCTGGGTGGCAAAAAAGACAAAACCAACCAGCAATGCCAAGCTCAGTAAGTTAACAATAATCGAACCGGTAAACATACCGTTACGGAATAGGGAAAGATCCATCAACGGCACAGGCAGACGCTGTTGTCGGCGAACAAATAGCACGCCGGCAATAAGGCCAACCGACAGTTCGAATATGACACTCATTTCAAACCCATCACTGGCAAGGTGTTTAATCGCGTAAACAATACCACCCATAGCAACGATCGATAGCAGAACGCTATACACATCGATAATACCATCCTGTTTTTTATCGGACTCTGGCAATAACATCGGTCCGAAAATCAGCAACGGTACTAATACCGGTACTGCCAAGAGAAAAATTGCACTCCAATCGAAAAATTGTAATAGAACACCACCCACTACGGGACCTAAGGCTGAACCGATAGTTAATGTCGTCGCCCAAATAGCGACAGCCAATCGACGCTGTTCACGATCCTCAAAAAGCACGCTTATTAAAGCCAAAGTAGAAGGCATCAGCATCGCACCAAAAAATCCAAGTACGGCTCGCCCGATAATCAATTGTTCAGGTGAAGTTGACAGTGCTGTGAACACCGAAATAACCGTGAATCCCAACGATCCAAATAACAGTAATGAACGATGGCCGACACGATCGCCAATACTCCCCATTGATACCAATAAACCAGCCAATACCAATGAATAAGCATCAATTATCCATAATTGCTGACTTGCACTGGGTCCCAGAGCTTCCGCAATTTTTGGTAAAGCAAAGCTTAAGATCGTATTGTCCACAGTCACCAATAATACTGGCAACATCAATATCAGTAATCCCAGCCAATTTCTGAGTCCTGCCCGCCCGTTAGCCTCAGCAACTCTATTTAACGACATCCCCTCAACTCCTTTCCTATATCATTCAAGCGTTGAAAAAATATGCTGGCAATCAGCAGCACTGATATCGAGCTGTTCCCCCAGTTGTTGCGCAATATCTCCGAGGTTATTGCCAAATTCAGTTTGATCGCCAGCCTGTACTATCGAATTTAACTGTTGTATGGCATGCAGCAACGCCTGACGCGGTTCAGCAGCCATCGGGTTTTCATATTGAACGTCCCAGTACACTTCTATTGGATTACGTAAGATCCTTGATAATAACGCCAGCATTGTACGCATCGGCGGTGGCGCAATAGTTGCCAAGGTACGAATATCTAACGGACTTTTCGCCAGTACCAAGCCAAAAATCAGGATCGCGGCATGAGGCAAAGCCTGACAAAACGCCATAACCCGATCATGTTCCTCCGGCGTCATCCTACTGATACGCATATCAGCCTGCGTCAATACCCGCTCAATCCAATGTTCACTAACATGACAGTTATCGAGAATGACTGCAACTGGCCTTTTTTGCTCCGGCAAAGATGGCGAGAACATCGGGTTAACACCAATGAAAGGCTGCCCGGGGGCGGCAGCTCTTAACGCAGAATAGAAAGGGGCCTGAACCGAACAGGTTGACACGATCTGTACATCATCACCAATAGCAGACAACACCCAAGGCAACCCCTGTATAGCAACGGCTTCCGGTAAAGCGAAGACTACCGCCTTCGCCCCACTAAAAACCTCTCCCGCATCAGCCGCCGGGTTTAAGATATCAATCTGATAGTCATGAGAATAATAGTCATGAGAACGCATTCCCTGCGTTCGTTGGTCAACACTGTAGGCTATGTGACCACAGCGAGTAAAAAGGCGGCTCAATAAAGAACCAATAGCCCCTTGCCCACCAAGAACGACCACTTTATGGCTATTCACACAATGGTTACCTACACAATAATTACTCACGCACTTGCTCCACCATATGACTAAAACTGAAATAGGGCACACTCGCTTTGACCAATGTTTCTTCAAATTCGCCATAAGGATCGGAATGAGCGACAATTGCGCCTCCAATGCCAAATTCAGCACATTCTTGATGTAATACCGCTGTACGTATCACAATGCTCAATTCCACTTCACCACTGAAGGATAACCATCCGAGCGCACCGGAATAAACACCGCGTGCCGATGATTCTAAAGCATCAATAATCTCCATTGTACGTTTCTTCGGCGCGCCGGTCATTGATCCTCCCGGAAAACATGCCCGGATAGCTTCCATCGATGAAGTTTCTTCGCATAATTCACCGCGTATGGTCGAAACCAATTGATGTACAGAAGAGAAGCTCTCCACTTTAAATAATTCAGGTACATGCACACTGCCTGGGCGACATACCTGATTAAGATCATGGCGCACTAAGTCCACTATCATCAGATTTTCCGCCCTATCCTTAGTAGACTGACTCAATTCCATCTGCAAACGCTGATCATCTGCTACTGTTTTTCCTCGTGGCCGGGTTCCCTTAATCGGTCTGGATTCAATATTTCTGGTCTCATCAATACGTAAAAACGTTTCTGGCGACGCGCTGAGTACAGAAAAATCCCCACATGCCAGATAAGCGCCATAAGGTACAGGGCTGGCATAACGCATACGCCGATAAGCGTCCAATGGATGCCCTGAATAAGCCATCTTGGCCCTATTCGTCAGGCAGATTTCGTAGGACTCGCCATCTGTGATGTATTGAAGTGATTTATGGATTACATCTATATACTTCTGAGCGCCATATTCCAGACAAATTTTATTCTGATCAACCGCGCCAGGAATAAAGTCAGGTATCACTTCACCGGTATTTTCTGCATTGGTAATTAAAAGTTCCGGCGGCCAATTTTGTGGCTGTCCTATTGGCGAGATAAGACACTCATAAAGCTTATTCTGTTGGTGATCAAATACAAAAAAATGCGGAGTAAATATTAAGCTGGCATCAGGATATTCTGAACGGTATTTGTTGCTGCCGATTGTCAGCGCTTTTAATTCATACCCCAAATAACCGACAAAGCCGCCTTTAAATACAAATGGCATCGATTCTGGCGTCAAAATTTCCACAAAACCAAGCAACTCAGACATCAGTGAGAAAAAATCGCCTTGAACACTTCTCTCGCCATCAGGACCGGTCAAACGCAAACTCTCAGTCTGTACACTATATTCAAGTCTGACAGCGCCCTGTTCATTACCGCTTCCCATCATTGAGAAGCGGGCATTAGGTCTGTCGGAATTTTCACTATCAAGCCAGAAAGCGTGTGTATCATTGCCGTAACGTTGAATAAACAAGGATTCAGGATCGACTATCTCCTTACATTCACGATAATTCAGGTTGAGATATTGTCTTCCACCTACCGCAAGATAAGCCTCATTGACATCAGTGCATATATTCCGAGCGGCAACCTCCTGTTTATTATTCTCTTTATACATTTTCGCGATACGCACGAAATTACTGAGTAGCTCATGCCCATATTCAGAATCAATCGATTCAGGATGAAATTGAACACCCCAGATCGGCCTTTCGGTGTGCTCAATGGCCATGATTAAGCCATCATCAGTCCAGGCCGTACATTTTAGATTGTCAGGAAGCCGGGTACATACCAGCGAGTGATATCTGACCACTTCAAATTGCTCAGGCAAACCGAGGAATAATCCTTCTCCAATGTTCCTGATGCGGCTGCGATAGCCATGTACCGGATTGGGGGCATGTTCCACACAGCCGCCAAATGCCAGGCTAATTCCCTGATGACCGAGACAAATACCTAACAGTGGAACTTTGGCGCGAGCAATAACCTCAGCACAGACCCCAAAATCACTGCTTTCAGCCGGATGTCCCGGCCCTGGCGAAAGGACTACCGCATCATATTCGTCTATTGTTAACTCTTCATAAGTCAAAGAATTAGTGACTACAGACGGCACACTGCCCGTCACTTCATACAGATATTGAGCAATGTTTTGCGTAAAGGAATCATAATTATCAATGAGCAGTATTTTCATTATTCTTTACTTTCTCTTGTAACAACTGGTCAATCAGCTCTTCTTCTCGACAGCAAGTCTCTTCAATAACCAATTGAAATATTGATTCAGTATATTCAGGCCGTAACCCAAAATCTGTTGATTTATCCCGCAACATATCCAATAACGAGATAATACGTTGTGTCTGCATCATCGGAATATCCTGTTCCGCCTTTACCTCGGCGATTTTCATGCAGACTCTCATTCGTTCAGCAAGCAGCGCCAGAATCTGCATATTAATAACATCCAGAGATTCCCTGTAAGGTTGTAATATGTCCTGCTTATTTATTATTGATTGAGTCATATGTTTAATCTTCGTCACTGATTCATTTCAATTATCTTCTTTATTGATAAGCCGGCGTCGTTTATACCTGTGGAACTACAGCCTGTGGCTCCACCCAATTCAGCCCTTTTTCCCTTATTTCAAATAAGGTATTTACTAAGTGCCTGATTTCGTCGGCCTTATGTTCACTAGAGAAAGCAAAACGCAACATCGCATTGCCATCCGGGACCAGCGGATAAAATACCGGGAACAATAAGATGCCGTTATCACGCAGCAAACGCGCCGCTTCAAGCCCTTCTGCTTCATTTTCGAATAAAGCGCCACGAACGGGAGATTGAACACCGGCATTCATCAAATGGTTCCCCATCAGAGAATCAAACAGATTGATGTTTTTCCATAACTGCTCCTGCCGGATTTCTATCTCAAGGCTGAGATGAAGTTTTGCTGAGGCAACGTTAGCTGCCAACATCGGCACCATGATCGAATGACCAAAAACCAGAGGATTCGCTAAGGTACTGATCACTTCGACATCATCGGCACTTGCAACCACCACAAAACCTCCGGCGCCGCCAAATGCTTTGGATAATGAACCTGCAAGTATGAAGTTGGATGGCAAAACATGGTCAAGCGCAGCAAAGGCATAACCGGCGCCATGACGCCCCATAATGGAAATACCATGAGCATCATCTACATAAACATAGCCTCCAGCCACAGCCAATTGTCGAGTTAATTCCGCAACCGGAATTAAACCATTCATTGAACCAATACCATCAATCAGCAGGATAGGCGTCCGCTGATTCTCCTGACAGTTCTGCAAAGCTTGCTGTACTGACTGTGCATCTGCGCTATCAACCCGCGATACCGGTCCGAACTGTTCGAGAATACCGCGTAATACCTGCATAGATGCGTGAGCGGTTTTATCCATCAACCAATGTACAGGCCGGGAAAGAGGATAACTGGGTAAAGAACCACTACCCAATAACGGTAATACACCAAGATGAACATTGCTGGTGGAAGTAAACACAGCGACAGAACCACCCGGATAAATCTCTTCTAGCAGTTTCTCTAATTGCCCCAA
Source organism: Photorhabdus hainanensis (assembly GCF_018448965.1). Classification (NCBI taxonomy): domain Bacteria; kingdom Pseudomonadati; phylum Pseudomonadota; class Gammaproteobacteria; order Enterobacterales; family Morganellaceae; genus Photorhabdus; species Photorhabdus hainanensis. The sequence goes on from NZ_RCWD01000009.1 coordinate 26,923, forward strand.
ATATTGTGGCCGCATCGCACCACGGGACGATGACAAATGTATCCCTGTGCGGGACATTGCCTGATTTGCCGCTTCAATTAAAGCAGGATGATGTTCTAATCCCAAATAAGAGCAGGAAACAAATTCAGTAAAAACTTTTCCTTCCTCTGTAGTAATTTGCTTACCTTGACGCTCTACCACAGTGAAACTGGTCAAACCTTCATCGATAGCCTGTGCTAAAGCGCCGGTTGTCCGTGACCGGCGAATTGTCATCCAATCCTGCTTGTGTTTTACATTCATTATTTAGATTCCAACTGGTTAAGTTCAAAGGAGCTTACAACCAACAGTGATTATCGAACTGCCCGTTGTGTCAGAAACATCTTCATCAATAATGGTTCGTACCAGAGAAAAACCAGCATCTGAAAATAATGCTCTGACGCTCTCTTCCTGGCTTTCACCATGTTCAATCACTAACCAACCCTCTGATTGCAATAACTGTTTAGCTTGTTTGATAATCAACCGCGTTAAGTCAAGCCCATCATCCCCCGAATACACCGACACATAAGGATGATGCTCCTCCCATTCCGGCAATATTTCCTGCTGTTCCGGCACATAAGGTGGATTCGCCACAATCAACGCCACCGATTCGTTAAATTGAGAAAATGCTTGCCAATCCCGTAAATCTGCTTTTAATGCATCGGCTTTAATCGACCAATTCGCCAACCGATGGATATTGCGCGTCAGGTATTGAAAAGCCACATCATCATATTCGACACAAGTGACCTTTAAATCCGGGCGACGTTTAGCAATGGCTAAACCGATGGCGCCGCTACCGGAACATAAGTCCAGAACCGCTGCCCCGTGAGGCGCTTGATATTCACTCTCCAGCCATTTATGAATAACCTGGCTATGAGGACGCGGAATAAATACCCCCGTCCCCACCGTCAGAGGCAATCCATCAAAATCCACAGTACCGACAATATGCCCAAGTGGGATCCGATTACAGCGTTCATGAACCGCAAGCATAAATTCATCACGGGCGCGATCCTTACAACGTCTTTCCAGATAACGATCAATCAGGCATGTGAGATCAGTTTCCACATCCCAAACCCCTGCCTCTGACAGTAATTTCCTGGCGTTATCAATGACGACTTGATCTTTCAGCGAAAAACTCATGACCATGCCTCATAATAACTACGTAACCGTTCACGCATGGATTCATAAATATGAGAGAAAGCGACCAGCTCCGGCGGTGGCGTGAACTGCGGATGAAGAGACTCAATTACATTCTGATAATTGCGCATCATCCCTTCATTCAGCAGTGGCAGCCAGTAAGGTTTGATATCCCAACGATATTCATAACCGGTGGCAAACATTTGTTGGGCGGTCTCTTTAGCCATTACTTCACGGGAGAAACCCACCAGCGGCGGACGAACGGGCTTGAAATCATCAAGATTAATCAGTCTATTTTCTACTCCGGTCAAAGCGTTGGCGATGTAATCCGCCAATAATGGCGACTGATGTAAGCCATCGCGATAAGTACCGGTAGCCAGCCAAAGACCATTCACGCCACATTCACCAATCAACGGGAATCCATCAGCCGGGATTGGCCGGTTGCCAACTTGGATTGAAAGGATTTCAGCATCATGTAAATTAATATCCAACTGATCTAACGCACAATCCAACAAGAACTGCACATCAGAAATCAGCGCCTGACTGCGTGGTTTTTCAGACAGAATATTGGTCGCGCCAAGATACAGCACACCATCACCACGTGGCACACAATGCAGCCCACAGGCAAATGCCCGGTTAGGGGTACGGATGACTGAGGTCGGCAATTCTCTGCCTTTTGGCATCTTGACCAGAATGGATACCCCATAACCGGCAAAGATTGGCGGAATCTGGCGAACAATAGAAGGTATATTTGATAACAGATCCAACGAGTGCGCACCGGCAGCTACAACGACTTTATCTGCCATTAAACGCTCACCACTTAGCAATTCAACGCCGGTGGCTAAACCCTCTTCGATTAGCACACATTTAATATTCTCTGCTTTAAGGACACCACCCTCAGCCACAAATGCCGCATCCAGCTTTTCCAGCAATAAATGCGAGTTCAGCGCATGTTCATCAGGGATATACAGAGCACGCAGCGGACGCACTAAATCGTTGGGTTTTAACCACTCAATTTCACGCGGATCAACAGTTTCATAAGCAGCCGCATAATCGATCAGAGTTTGCTCGATAGCCTCATAATTGATCGTGTCAATCTCTTCCATCCCGGCAGTGTTGAGTATCACATGAGTACCTTGAGCAGTGAACAGCGATCGGGTATCACCGGAAGCGTCAGCTAACCGTTGCGCCCAAGCCGGCCAAAGCTCTTTGGCGATACAATCCATATTCAATTTCAACTTACCGTGTTCACTCGCTAATAAACCACTGGTAATTTCGCCAAAACAACCATTCATTGCACCCGCCGCTTTGGAGGCAGCATTAGTTCGATCGGTCTCTCCAACCCTACAAACCGAGAAATTTCTGCTTGCCAGCTCATAAGCGATTGAACCTGCAATTGCCCCTGAACCAACGACAATAAAGTCGTATTTCACTTATTTACTCCTATATGGCCCGCGGCCAATCTATTTTAAATATTTTGTCAATAACGACGGAAAATAATTACCGTCCTCTTACAGTGAGGATATTTTTACTGCTTTACATCAATTGTAAAAAAATAACCCTGTGTTCATCCGCAATTAAAATGACGAATCACTCTCAGATTTATACTAAATTTAAAAACAAACATGCAATAACGAACCATTACATTAGAAATAGTTTCAATTTATTATCAACCAAATACAATCACCCATATTAATTAATTTATGAAAATAAAAATTTTCAACAAAAACAATATCTTAAAAAATAACAAAATGTCATTTATATTTAAAGTAATAATAACAGAAGATATTATTATATTTGAAATAACATCTGCAAATCAGGGATGAACAATAATCATCAAATACAAAACTGTCAAACAAATTTAGTCTTATATTATAAACAAAAAAATCATATAAATACTTTCAGTATAAAATAAAAACAATTTATATTTAAATTGTTACGGGGAACAATATTCTAAATGTCTTTTTTTCTTCAATAAAAAAACAAAAATTCTCAAGAAAGGTGTTTTTTTAAATTTATATTTTCCATCAACTTTCACCAATATAGATAGATAAAACACTCAAGTTATTATATCTTTATTAACTATAATATTAGTGATTATTTACGATTAACGTGCACGCAGTGAACATGCACATTTCAGATTATTGACTTTTAACGTCTCGACTATCACTGCTGAGTTTTCCTCAATAATGTTATATTCACCTATGCAAATAATATTAACTACACCTTATTCCAAGGTGATAAAACAGGTGTTAAGAAAACCATGTTTATCTTTCAGTGTGGTTTTAAAATCAGGAGAAAAGAGCAAGCACATCATGTTGTTAACAGTATTCACTTTCTCTCTTTACTTGCATTTTCCCTTTTTGGCGATCACCCCCTCCTTTTATCGGCAATGAGTAAACTAAGGGTTAAGAAAATCAGTGCGTTATTAATTCCCACTTTTAAAAGGTACAGAGTGATTTTAAAAATCTTATTTATCGTCATATTTAGTATATCTATCGGTGATATTATTCTTCGCTTATTTTACATTTAATCAATCTGCCATGATTATTTAAAGATGAGAATAAAGAGGAATTAAAGCTTTTATATAAAAAGCGGATTTAACTCAATAAGTAGAATTTTTTAGTGTAACAGTTAATCGAAATCCATTAATCATTAACAAAGAGTGAAGAAATAAATCGGCAAGTAAAATAATATTATCCATACAGCCTGATATTCAAATACTTTATTTCCATCACTTTACTAAGCAAATCGCTAAAATAATGTAATAAAAAATGGGTAAAACAGGTTAATTTGGCAGAATTTAAATCCTGAAAAAAGGGTGATTATCCGAAAACGTGTCTTTACATCATCAGGCTATTTACTGGCTGATTTATAAAGATAAAAAGCGAGTGAGATTAATGTTTTTTCAATATAAAACACAATAAACCATGATAATTAAACTTAATAAAAAACAGGCGGAAAAAGGGTTTTACAGGTTTTACAGGTTTTACAGGTTTTACAGGTTTTACAGGTTTTACAGGTTTTACAGGTTTTACAGGTTTTACAGGTTTTACAGGTTTTACAGGTTTTACAGGTTTTACAGGTTTTACAGGTTTTACAGGTTTTACAGGTTTTACAGGTTTTACAGGTTTTACAGGTTAAAACTATCGTTAAAACTATCGTTAAAACTATCGTTAAAACTATCGTTAAAACTATCGTTAAAACTATCGTTAAAACTATCGTTAAAACTTTATACCGATTAACCCAAGAGTTAAGACAATGTTTTTTAATTTTAATAACAGTCTAAAGCCTAACTATTATAAAGCCATCAGTGAAAAATGAAAAACAAAAATTGATTTTATTAATGCTTATGTCTGCTGGGAAAAACGGACAAATAAAAACATGAACAGGTTAATTAGATAATCTATTTTTCCAACAGGAATCGTCTTTAATAACGCCTAAAACCAAGGAATAAGCTTTTTCATAAACCAATTAAATCATCAATCATGAAAAATCTGAATAACAAAATCTTCAAATAAATGATTTAACGGCATACGAATTAGATTACTTTCAGCGTTATTATTTTATATTTATTATACAAAACCATAATAGCTTAAACCAGCTTTAGACTTTTTTATCCCATCTAATAACATCTCTTTTTTACTGTTTAATTTAGACCATTTCTCTTTTTATACCGTCAGGTGATTTAACACTAAAATCAATTTAATATCATTATTTTTCCGAGTTGTTTTCACTCGCTGTTAACGGTTAAACACCTATCTAACCGTTATCACATTTCTGACTTATTGATCCTAAAAATTTTTAACCTTTGTTGATAAAATAAAGCGTTATTAAGTATTAAAGAAAAGCTGATTAACCGACAATATATTATTGAAATTTTTAGGCGATTTAAGAATATTCCTTATTTTGAATAATGGATTAACATAGGTATCAGGTTTAGCATTTCTTAACAGCGGTTTTGCGGTATGATTCAATCCTTCTGCCAGATTGTTGACACTTTCTTTAATGCCTGAATTGCCATCGAGTCGCTAAAGGTTTTATCCAAGGTGATGGCGGCCAGTTCTGCGGCTAATGCGCCCACTGCCGCCCCTTTAGCATCTCCACCGCTAATCTCCGCCGCCAGCGCAGACACTGCGGCATGGCTAATCGCTTTACCCGGAACATCCAGAATCTGCCCCTGATCACCAATCAGTCTGGCGCCTTCCGCATTAATCTGATTACCAATATTACTCAACAATGCGGTTTGCAGATTATCCGTAAAACTGCTGCCATTAATGGCCGTGCCCAGTGTCGAACTCACGATGAAATAGTGGATAGAAGAGTCTATCCACTATGACCACCACGAAAGAATCAGCTTAAAGTGAAATAGCCTGAGTCCGGTGAAGTTCCGGACTCAGGTATCATTAGCTGCCGAGTGTAACCTGCCCAACTTTGGGGCAGCTCATATTCATAGTGGGGTTAAAATTATAGATTTACTATATTTACTAAAGTGATTTTCTCCTCAAGAAAAATACATTCTGGAATATCGTTATATATATATATTTCATCTCCCAAATTAAGCAAGCTAATCTGACCATAACTACAAAAAATAAAATTAAAACCAATGACGCATTGCTCAATTTCAGAGTAAATAGCATTAAAACGAGATAACTTCCGGCCTATCAATTCATTGAATATTGGATGTTGGGATATATCCTTAATTATTTGTTTCCCGTATTCACCTAAGTCACTCTCGAACATCGGTTTATTGCATACAACTAGTGATGAGCCGTCTTGACTGCAAGATATCTTCCTTGATACACCAGCCCCTTCAAATTCGAAAAGTAATTCTTGAGGGTGCTCTATATCCTCTACATGGAGTATATAGACTAATCCCTGAACAGATTTAAGACGGTTGCCAATAATGCCCATTCCCCAATCATGGGCTTCTTTAGAAATAATATTCAACGAGGTTCTCCTTTTAAGGCGTTTTTGACAGAAGTATTATTAACCCCATCTTTTAGGATGGTAACAAAAGTTCCGTCTGGTTTAGTAACAACAACGTCATTACCCTTTATTTTGAAGAATACATCACCTCTTGTTCCATTAGGGCCCTGTCCAGCAAAAACTCCTGGGATTGTTTTATCTGCGTTGTTACCTATATCATTTATTTTATCCAACAGCATTTTTCTGTCTGTAGCATTTGATGCATTACCGCCAAAATCTTCAACATGCTTTCCAAGTTTTTTCCCTAACTGAGCATCATCAACTTTGAAAACACTTCCCGCTCCAACACCACTACTGGGGAGTGATGTAGTTCCTGGTTTTGGTAACTGTCTTATTTCATCACTGGCCTTATTGAGCAGTTTGGAAGCTTCCCCAATATCACCTTTCTGTAAGGCTTTCTCTGCTGCCTTGATAGCCTTCCCAGCGGCATCACCTGCGCCGGGAATAATCGCTACTGCGGCGGCCAGATAATCTAACGCGCTCTCAGCTTCAACAAAACCTTTGATATCTCCGACAATCGGCACGAAGTCAGTACCAAAACTGATGACACCTCCAGCTTGTTTACACGCCTCCGGTGACTGCTGACAAAAAGCTTGCTTCTTTTCCTCGTAGGTTTTGAGTGTGCCCGACTTTTCTTTCTCTGCGGCGGACAGAAGATGTGCCAGTGAATTATAGACAATCACCATTTCACCGGCATTGGCGCCACTGTTGGCGCCTTCTGCGCTGTTGGTTGCAATGGCTCCCGCAGCGCAGCCGATGATTTTACCACCGGCCTGAATTGCCATCGGATCGCTAAAGGGTTTTATCCAAGGTGATGGCGGCCAGTTCTGCGGCTAATGCGCCCACTGCCGCCCCTTTAGCATCCCCGCCGCTAATTTCCGCCGCCAGAGCAGACACTGCTGCATGGCTAATCGCTTTACCCGGAACATCCAGAATCTGCCCCTGATCACCAATCAGTTTGGCGCCTTCCGCATTAATCTGATTACCAATATTACTCAACAATGCGGTTTGCAGATTATCCGTAAAACTGCCGCCGTTTCAGTCAATTGAAGAAGCAAACTCGCCATCGATTTTTTGCTTTTCGAGAAAAAAAGCTCCTAGATCCTCTGATTCCCTTTCAATAATACCTATGTAATGAGAGATGGATGTGACTAACTCAGAATAACCTATAATCGATTGTATCTTAAAATTATCATATAAGACTTTATAGTCATCATTTAAATGAGTTATACAAATTGACCAATTAGAAGACAATTTACCGTCTTTAATCTCGCATAAATTAGCAGGAATCCATACAGGGTTACCTTTATTAGGACAGATTAAATAATCGATTCGACATGAAAGCAACATCAAACCATAAACTACATATTCAGTTCCAATCTCCAAAAAAGAATAATCTGTTTCATCTGTTTCGCCCAAACAACGGCTATCATCAGGTAAATTTTTTCCCGAATTAAAAATACATTTAATTAACATAAAAATACTCACTTAAATTTAAAATCATCAATAGCCCCTGTCTTTGTATTCTTTACATAGTGGACTTCTATTCCGTTAATATTTTGAGACATTTTTACCCAACCATCTGACTCAGGCCACCGTTTATCAGTCATAGGAACAGGGAGCTGCCGCCCCGAATTAGGATTGGATATAGCTTGCTCAAGTGCTAATTTTTCATTCAAATTTGCAGGAGTATTGGAGCCTAAACCAAGGGGTTTATTTGCGCTCGTCCCCTTTCCAGCATACAATCTCTCATTTTCAATCAAACTAGCTACGGCATCAGTGTCAGGCTTATCATTTCTTAACAGCGGTTTTGAGGTATTACTCAATCCTTCCGCCAGATTCTTGGCTCCTTCTTTGGTATTACCTAATACCTTTACCGTGCCAGCAGCCAAAACACCAGTCCCAACCGCCGCTTCTAGCGCAACCGCATCAGCGACAAAAATGCCCACATTATTCAGGCACAGCGCCGGGTTGGTTTTACAGCCTTCAAGCGCAACACGCCCTGCCGTTGCTATTTCAGCCGAACCCGCAATCAGTATCTGACCGCCATAAACCAACGCGTAACCGCCTGCCGCCAAGATGTCTTTTTGATTCTCTACCGATAACTGATACAGCATATTTTTGTGTAAATCAGAATCCCCCCTGACCGACAACACGCTATCTGAAATTTTCGATGATGCGAAAATTCGCCCTCATTTTTCCATAGCTATTTAAATGACAAGCTTATAGCCCGGCTCTAGGCCGGGCCATTACTCAGATGAGTTTTAGGATATTCATATCATGAAGAAGTTCTTCTGCTTCTTCCTTAGGTACAACAGCTAATAAATCATCAAGCTTATTTTCAGTTAATAATCGAGATATTTCTTCTTGGTGATATTCCACTTGAGCAGGATACCAACCACCAACTAACACTAAAGCTACAACTTCTAGCATTAGATACTCAATAGGATAGTTAAAACTTGATGTATACCCATCATAAATATCAGCAACTATCGATTCATGTGTCCAACCGTCTTCACTATTCCTACGATCTCTACAACTCATAAAATATGACTCTAATAGCCATTCTTTAATTTCTGAATAAATGGTTCGTTCTTCCATTAATTTTTCCTCGGTGGTCTTAAGACAATACCGTTATTATCCAATACATTAACTTGTATATTGGGATATTTAGCCCTGAACTGATCTACAACACTGAGGCAACTTGCACATGCAGGTCGTTCAGTAAAAATATTCACTGTACCTTTAGCGAATGTATTGTTACCAAGTTTCTGAGCAATATTATCTAAAATTTTAGCTTCTGAATCAGTAGCTCTAGGGATCATTGCTCCAGCTTTATTTGGTAAGGTTTGTGTTGTGAATATTCCACTACTTTTACCAACAATGCCCTGAGCAGCCTGTGCTAGTGTTGGAGCATCAATTCGGCTATGAGCTGACATCTGTGATGGCAAACCTTCTACACTAATATTGGCAACCGCAACATTACCTTCTCGTCTCAAGGCTGAAGGTAAACCAGCCCTTACATCCATGACTTGTTGCTTCATTGCCGCTGATTGCAGAACGGCTTTCTCAGCATCCAAGTAACCTCCCCAAGCTTGAGTCGGTTTCGCTAATTCTGTCGTCCCCTTTCCAGCATACAATCTCTCATTTTCAATCAAACTAGCTACGGCATCAGTATTAGGCTTATCATTTCTTAACAGCGGTTTTGAGGCGTGACTCAATCCTTCTGCCAGATTCTTCGCACCTTCTTTAGTGTTACCTAATACCTTTACCGTTCCCGCAGCCAAAACACCGGTCCCAACCGCCGCTTCTGGCGCAACCGCATCAGCGACAAAAATACCCACGTTATTCAGGCATAGCGCCGGATTGGTTTTACAACCTTCAAGCGCAATACGCCCTGCCGTTGCTATTTCAGCCGAACCCGCAATCAGTATCTGACCGCCATAAACCAACGCATAGCCGCCTGCCGCCACTGCGGTGACGGCAATCGCGGCATTCCGCCGCGCAATAACGCGCTCTTCCGCAGCTTTATCCCCTTTTCCTGCCGCTAAGATGTCTTTTTGATTATCTACCGATAACTGGTACAACATGTGCTCAGTCATGTTATTTCGATAGACAAGCTCCGCGCTGTTCGCTGCACTGTAAGCGCCTTCCGGGGTATGGCTAATCAGTGCGCCTGACAACGCCCCGACAAATTTAGCGGTCTGGGCCTTAACTTCATTACCCGTCAACGCTTCCTGAAGCTTATGGATTTGTCGCTCTGTTTCATTCTTATACGCCGGTTCAAATAGCCTGCTTTCCATTGTGATTGCCGCTAATTCAGCCGCCAGCGCACCTACAGCCGCCCCTTTGGCATCCCCACCAGCAATTTCAGCACTGATGCCTGCCACAACCGAATGGCTCAATATCTTGCCTGAGTGGCCTAAAACCTCCCCATTATCCCCAATCAGTTTGGCGCCTTCCGCATTAATCTGATTACCAATATTACTCAACAATGCGGTTTGCAGATTATCCGTAAAACTGCCGCCGTTAATCGCCGTCCCTATTGTTGAACTCACGATGGATTGCGCCGCAACACGCTGGGCCACCTGACTCCAATTATTATTACTCAATAAGGGAAGCTGCGCTTTTATCGGATCAACAACGCCTTTTCCCTCCACTAATGTTCCCCAACCCATCGTGTGGTCTAATCCCCCTAATGCGCCACCCACGGCTATTTGGGTAACAAGGGATTTGATTGAATCGCGTTTCGCTAAGGCTGCCAGTGTCTTGGTGAGATCCCCTTTATTTTCAACTAAGGCCACCGCCGCCTGCGAGGTCAACCCTATCATTCCGCCATAAGCCGCCCCATAAACCGCGCTCGCCGTAGCTCCCGTGGCGCCTGTCGCCCCCACGGCGCCACTTCCCGCCCAAGCCGCCAAACCCGAACCCGCCGTGACCGCCGCGACAGCAATCGCAACCACCGCACCCACTACGGGGTTTAAGCTTTCGCTTTTTTTGTCCCAGCTACTGTAAGCGTCCTTAACCTGATTCCACTGGACATCATTGCGGTTTTGAAGATTTTTCAACCATTCGGTGCCGGGGGTGTTACCCAGTACTCCTAACGCGTCTTCCAGTAACTGCCCCTCTTTTACTTTCACATCCGCATTGATGCCTTTCGCCGCATCCACCGTCAGCGTACCGCCAACATGCACTGACGGGATTATCCAGGTTTCTTCACGATGACCTTTATCGCGCTGTGTAATAAAAAAGCCTTTTGATGTCGTGATGGTCTGCTCAAAATCAATATTGGGCATCGCCTTGAAGTTCACTTTCCCTGTCTGGCTGGTGATTTTCGCGTTTTTACTGGTCTCTATCCGACTCGCTTCCAATGTCACCTCATCTTTTGCCATCAGGTTAATATCACCCCCGGCCGTAAATTCCGTGACTTTGTTGGTCTTCTTGATTTGTATTCGATGTTCTGTTTTAGACCCAAACACTTTACACGACTTTATGGGGCCAAAACCTTTACAGCTTTTCTCTGTTTCTTCCCGTTTATAAACTTCCTCCATTGCTTGCGCATAGAGAAAGCCGCCTGTTGCCGCGATATCCATTACACCCTTGGCGATTAATTCCGTCGCCTGGAATAAAATACTGCCTTGGGAGCGAATCGTTAATGCGCCGCCACTATTCAGCCGGCTGGCGTGTTGCGTAAAGCGCTCAATATTCCCCTCGCGGATAAATTCTTGCCGCGATTCAAAACGAACATTTCCACCCGCGGAAAGCCGCATATCATTGCCGGATGTCAAGCTGGCCCCGGATGTCAGCAGGTTGCCTGCCGCAACTAATGTGAGATTTTGGGCCGCGTTGATGGCGCTGGCAGCATAAAGGTATTGTTTATCGCCATCATTAATCGGCGAATATTTCCGGGCAGAGAACAGTAAATCCCGGCCAGCGCTAACCGATACATTTCCTTTAGTCGATGTTAATCTCGCGATACCCGCGATATCGCCCCCCGCACTGAGTTGCAGGTGATCACCCGCGGTAATTTGCGTACCTAATTCAGCGAATTTGTCTAATCCATCTAATTCGGATAAATAAAACAGGCTCTCTGGCGTATTAGGGCGAGAGATATCAATATCACGGCCCGCACTGAGCATGACTTGTCGCCCCGCCCGGATACCAGCTTGCCGCAACATTAAATCATTTCCCGCAAACAGATTAATATTGCCCGCAGCGTTCAATTGGCTTCGACTGGCATTCAGGTTACGACCCGCACTTAATGTCAGGTTTTGTGATTTATCCAACCGGGTACCGGAGAGATCCAGATCCTTGCCCGCGGAAATCCGCAAATGATTATCGGCCGAAATTGAGGCTAATAACTCATGAGACCGATTCCGTCCCATTTGGATGTCGCCTTCCCGCACCAGAAGTTCAACATTTTCTCCCTTTAACTCTGCCTGACGGGCGGTGATATCTTTGCCCGCAATTAAGGTCAGATTTTTATTTGCCGCTAATTTAACCCGGTCGGCATTAATTTCACTCCCCGCATTTAATGTCATATTGTTGGCTTTATCGAACAAAAGATCCTGGATATTCAGTTCGTGTCCCGCAAACATCTGCACATTATTGCTGGCCGAAATACGCGAATCATGCCCGCCCATTTGAATGTTGCCTTCACGCGCGAGAAGCTCAATATTTTCCCCTTTCAGTTCAGTTTGACGGGCGGTGATACCTTTGCCCGCAATGAGGGTCAGATTTTTCTGTGCGGCCAATTTAACTTGGCTGGCATCAATTTCATGACCCGCGTTTAACGTTATCGTGTTTGATTTATCGAACAAAAGGTCATACAGATCCAGTTTGTGATCCGCCAATATCCGCAAATTGTTGCTGGCTGAAATACGCGAACCGTCCCCCCACATCCGAATGTCGCCTTCGCGCGTAAGCAGTTCAATATTTTCTCCCTTCAACCCGACTTGAAATGCCTCAATATCTTTGCCCGCAATCAAGGTCAGATTTCTCTTTGCCTCCAGTGTATTTTGGCGGGCATTTATTCCACGTTCAGCGATGACGGACAGATCATTGTCCGCCTTGAAGTATCCCATGCTGATAATTTCACCGGCATGAAGCAGAATATTTTTCGCCGAGATGAACGCAGTTCCGTTAAATTGATTAATAAAATCGGCCACCACATTAAGATCAGCTGAGAGTTTACCGTCCATCCCGCTGTTAAAATCGTGACCGGTTAAGATGAGATTTTTCTTCGCATGAAACTGGCTTTGACTGTTATCCAACTTTGTCGCATTGATATAAGCGTTCATTCCCGCAGAGACGCTGGCATTCCAAGCATTATTTAACGCTTTTGCGCGAATAATAATACCCCCGTTATGGGTTTTCAGCGTCGCTGAAGTGTTGTTAATTTCAGTGCTTAAATTACCGCTCGCGTCTTTTTGCAACCAGAGATGGTTATTTGCCTGAATCAGCCCCTTATTCCGATTGTATAAATGGTCGATAAATAACCGCATGTCACCTTCTGCGATAATCTTACCGGTGTTGTTCAAGGTGTTCGCGGCAAGCGTGATATCTTTCCCTGCCTGTACATGACTCGGTTCCGCCGTTTTAATGCCTTTACTGCTCACGGTGATGTCTGTTTTGGCCTGCACATTTCCTAGCGTCACCTCTCCATCAGCGGTCAAACGGATGTCGCCTTGCGTTGCGGTCAGGTTGGTAAGGTTAACTTCCTTACCCAGCTCGGTACTCACCAGACGGATTTTATTGGCATACATTCCCCCCAATGAGCCGGTATCAATCGCTTTCCAAGGAGTATCACCCTCTCCTGCAATGGGGACAAGGGTCCCGCGTTTGAAATCAATCCGGTTGGGGCCTTGTGTCAATGTCAGGTTTTTCGCCTGCACTTTGCCGTTAAGTATCGTGGTCCGGCTGATAATATCGACATCATCCTGCGCCGTCGCATCCAGCCCCTTTTCATCAAAGGTTATGGCGCCTTTTTTCACTGCTAAAGCCGCTAACGCGCCCTCTTTATCAAACACCGGCTTACCCGTCGATAAGGTGACAGCCGGGGTATTGATAAAGCCACAGCCATTACAGGTTATGCCGTTCGGGTTGGCGATGAAGACAGCAGCTTTTTGCCCCACCACTTCCAACAGGCCCTGTAGATCTGTGGCTAAAGTCCCCATCACTTCATTAATAATCAACTCAGCCGATTTACCGTTAAAGTGAGGGTTTGCCCCAATTTGTCCCGCCAGTATGGATTGGGTAGTATCGGTAGCATTATTGAGCACCAGCCCGGCAGCCCCAATATTAAATTCCTGATAACGGTTATGTGAAATACCTCGAGAATTAGGCGCTGCAATATGGATAATAGGCAGGTTATTTCTCACGGCAATCCGCGTTCGTTTATCCGCCAGTTGAATCCCGGGTATTCCACCGGCTATTTCTGGAATATTGATGGTCAGTTGGGGGGCATTGCCTAATGCAAGATCAATCAACGCCGAAGTCACCGGGGTATATTTCCCGTCGGCTAAGCGCAACGCGGTACTATATTGGGCGACTGTGGTCGCGCCTTCTGCCGATAATGCTGTCTCCTTCATATTGCTGCCGGCAATCAAGGTTAAATTGTTGCCGGCAGTAACCTTGCCAATATTAATCGATCCACCACTGGTCAGGGTAATATCTTTCCCGGCGGTCAGGGAAATCCCATCCAAATTTATCCCCCATCCAGCGTGAAGATCAATATTCTCATCCGCTACCAAAGGCTGATTAGTATTAACCCAACCATTACCTGCTAAAAAGATATTTTTCGCCCGGTTAATTAGCGTATTTGAAAGCGATATTCCCTGTTCAGACAGAATATGTAATGTATTAACCGCAGAAATAGTAGATAGCGCCTGTGTGCCTGCCGTAGTGGAATTATCTCCTCCAGATGAAACATAAATACCACCACCGCTGGAAATCAAGGTAATGTCATGACCTGAAATATCAGTGCCACGCACCGTAAGACTTTTCTCTGCCTGTAGCTGAACCTTGTTCCCGGCGGTGACATTTCCTCCATCTAAAGACAAGGTTTTCGCTTTAATGGCGATATCACCGTCGGCGCCAATTCGTCCCCAATGCTGCAATGTGTCGGTTATCAACATCAGATGCTGACCGGCTTGCATATGACTTTGTTTCGCCGTTTCAATGTCTTTACCGTTAACGGTGATATCCGTTTTAGCCTGTACATCCCCCAGAATCACCTTGCCATCCGCCGTCAGACTGATGTCGCCTTGGGTTGCCGTCAGGTTGGTCAGATTGACAGCCTTACCCGGCTCGGTACTCACCAGACGGATTTTATTGGCATACATTCCCCCCAATAACCCGGTATCAATCGCTTTCCAAGGGGTATAACCTTCCTCTGCAATAGGGACAAGGGTCCCGCGTTTGAAATCAATCCGGTTGGGGCCTTGTGTCAATGTCAGGTTTTTCGCCTGTAGTTTACCGTTAAGCTTAGTGGTCCGGCTGATGATATCGATAGAATCTTGCGCCGTCGCATCCAGCCCCTTTTCACCCAAGGTGATGGCGCCTTTTTTCACTTCCAGAGCCGCTAACGCGCCCTCTTTATCAAACACCGGTTTACCGGTCGATAAGGTGACAGCCGGGGTATTAACAAAACTACAGCCATTACAGGTAATGCCGTTCGGGTTGGCAATGAGGACATCGGCTTTTTGCCCCACCACCTCCAACAGCCCTTGCAGATTTGAAGCTAAGGTCCCCACGACTTCATTAATAATAAGTTCAGCCGATTGACCTTTGAAGTTAAGATTGGCGCCAATTTGCCCCGCCAGTAGAGACTGCGTATTATGGGTCGCGTTATTAAATACTAATCCTGAGGTCCCAACATTAAATTCCTGATAACGGTTATGTGAAACACCACGGGCGTTAGGCGCCGCAATATGAATAATAGGGCGATTGTTTTTCGAGGTGATCCGTGTTTGCTTATCCGCCAGTTTAATTCCCGGTACTTCTCCTTCTACTTCTGAGAAGTTTATTGTCAGTTGAGGAGCATGACTTAACGCACTTCCAATCAGCGCAGAAGTCACCGGCGTATATTTCCCTTCAACTGAGTTATACTTCCCCGCCGGTGAATGCAACTCTGCGTTGTTTTTGGTGATGGCAGTTGTCCCTTTTGCCAATAACGTTGCCTCAGTATCAATAATGTCACCACCGGCATTAAGGGTTAAATTATTGCCGGCAGTGAGAGTACTTTTTATTATCGGGAATTGAAATTGTGGGTAAGATTGTTCGTCTTCCTCGTCATCGGCATTTTCATAATGTTTTACATAGTCATCTCCATGCTCATTTGAATATTCATAAGGGTTCTCTGCTGTGATTTTACTCACATCAAGTATGCCGCCACTGGTCAGAGTGATATCTTTCCCCGCGGTTAAAGAAATACTTCTCAGATCGACAATCTTTCCTGCATGGATCTCAATATTTTCATCCGCTTGCAATTGGCTAAGCTGGCGCAGACGCTGATTAATTAATTCTTGTTTAGCGCCGTCACTAAGTGGACTCTGTTCATCAATTAAATCACCCGAGGCATAAATCTCAAGCTTATCATTGGTTGCCAAAAAGATATTTTTCGCCCGGTTAATCAGGGTATCTGCAATATCAATAGGACCATCGGCGATAATGCGTAATAGGTTATCAGCAGAAAGCGTGGTTAATACCCTTGTTCCTTCCGGGGTATAGTCGTCCCCAGAGACAACAGACAGCATTCCCCGGCTGGCAAGCAAGGTCACATCATGACCGGAGATATCATAACCATTCACATCAAGGTGTGACTTTCCATCCAGTATGACATGGTTCCCAGCTTTTAAATTCCCTTGTCCTAAATAGATTGTTTCCGCGCCAACGGTTAAGTTTTGTTCTGCCATCATTGACGCACGACTCGCTAAATCTCTGGCAGTGAGAGAAATGTTTTTCCCGGTGATTAACGCCAGATCAGTGGGTTTCTTTCCCTCGTTAAAATGTTCTTTATCAAAATCAAAACGAAATGTATCTTGAAATGTCGCCGTCAGATCCCCACCGGCACTCAGTTTACCAACGATATTTTCCTGACTGTCTTTTATTGCTTTGGTTGAAAAATTTTTGCCTGTCAGGGTGAGGTTTTGCGCCGCGCTTAACTCGCCAACATTATTTATCTCGTTAGCAGTAATGCTATTGTTTTTACCCGCAGTAATAATAGGGTGACTTTTCTTAGTCGGGTTTACGTTATCCAGTTTAGTCGCTTTAATGGTGACATCGCCACCCGCACGGATTTGTCCCTGATTTTGCAGTGTTTCGGTGGTCAATATCAGATGTTGGCCCGCCTGCACATGGCTTTTTTCCGCCGTTTCAACGGTTTTGCTGTTGATGTTGATATCTGTCTTGGCGTGTACCTCCCCCAAGATAATTTTACCCTCAGCGGTTAAACTGATAGCGTCTTGGGTTGTGGTCAGGTTGGTGAGATTAACCCCAACCCCCTTTTCAGTGGCAACCAGCCGGATTTTATTAGCATACATGCCGCCTAAGGCTTTGGTATCAACCGCTAATTGCGGTTTTGCCCCTTCTCCGGCGATAGGTTTAACCGTGCCGTCTTTCAAGCTAATACGGTTGGCCCCCTGAGTCAGCGACAGGGTGTTAGCCTGAATTTTTCCATTCAACTCCGTCGCCCGGCTGATGATATCGACATAATCCGTCGTCTTGCCGTCCAGCCCTTTGCCACCAATGGTAATCTGGCCTTTTTTCACTTCCAGTGCTTCTAGTGCGCCCTGTTGATCAAATTGTGGCTTACCGGTGGTCAGGGTTGCGCCGGTGGTATTAATAAAACCACAACCATCACAGGTAATGCCGTTAGGGTTGGCAATCATCACGTTGGCTTTATTGCCAACAATTTCCAACGGGCCTTGCAGGTCAGAGCGGCCACTGCCGGTGACTTCGTTAATAATCAGTTCCGCCGCTTTGCCTTTCAGGTTAGGGTTCGCGTTAAGTTGCCCTGCCAGTTGCGATTGAGCCGTTTGTGTCGCGTTATTGAGTACGGCCCCTTGAGTGGCGACATTGAACTCTTGATAGGTATTGTGGGATATCCCTGCATCATTCGGCGTGGCAATATTCACCACCGGCACATTGCCCTGATTTTGTACCTGTGTGCGGTTGTTATCCGGTGTTATGCCGACAGCCATAGCCGGGTGCAATGGCTGGATTGCCGTCAGGTAAATTAAAAGATAACTCGTGACCCTGGCCATCGAGTTGTGGCGTTTATCCATCGTACTGTCCCTTTTCTTAATTTAAGTGTGGCAAAGTCAGTAATGCTGACTAATAAATTACCCAATGAGGTATTAGCGGTTTTTCGTACCCGTGCGTTGGCGTTGATATCCTGCAAAGTTAACCCTGCGGGTAAATAAGGATGCATCGAGTATTCTTGGTCTAACCGGGACAAACTTTCTGTCCCTGCAAATTCAATCCGGTGAATAATGTGACAAATAGATCCCAATGCACCCGATGTTGAAACATGAGTCCATTCGGATATTGCCAGCAGGACAAGCGCTGCCAGACTGCGGTGATAAAGCGATAATCTTTCCATAGAAAATATTGATAATTTGATAGTGACATAATTAAACTATTCTAATGATGAATAATTTATCCGTCTAAATTATTAGTATAAAATGTGATCAGCGCCCGGATTTTTAATCCTGCTAATGGAGAATCTGATATATTAAATGCCAGAAAATCGCGGTAAAGGATGGAGATATTCAATGGTAACGGAGTAGAACACTCTCGTACTACTCGCCTTGTTTCCCTGTTTCAACAGAAGAGGCACTCATAGGAAAACTTAATTTATGCGGTTTCCAATATCGGGAATATCATACAATAATAATAAATTATTATATTAATAATAGTTTCAATTTTTTATTAATGAAATATTATTACCTATAAAAACTTATTTAAATAAAATATCAATAAAAACATTTTATTAAAAAAAATAAGCCATAATGAAAGATACTGTTAAATTAGAAATAGCATGTGAAATTTGGGAGAAAAAGGGATTAAATATATAAAATAATTTTATATTTAAATCGACTTCGCCAGTAAATATAAATAATAGCAACACCAGTTATTATACTGGTGTTGACTATTTTATTAGTGATTATTGATAATCACTGACAGGTGCGCAGGAACAATGCAGGTTACGATCACCGTAAACATCATCGAGACGTTTAACCGCAGGCCAATATTTATTGGCTTTGGTTTCCAAGGTTGGGAAAACCGCGGTTTCACGGCTGTAACTATGGCTCCAGTCAGAAACCAGTTCAGCTTGTACGTGAGGCGCATTGACCAATGGGTTATCTTCTAATGACCACTCGCCTTTCGCCACTTTGCTAATTTCAGCACGAATTGCCAGCATCGCATCCACAAAGCGATCAATTTCTACTTTGCTTTCTGATTCTGTAGGTTCCACCATTAGCGTACCGGCAACCGGGAATGACATGGTTGGCGCATGGAAACCATAGTCAATCAAGCGCTTGGCAATATCCATCTCTCTGATACCAAACTCTTCTTTCAAAGGTCGAATATCCAGAATACACTCATGCGCCACATAACCGTTATGACCGGTATACAACACGTCATAATCATTCTTTAAGCGGGCAGCAATATAGTTAGCATTCAAAATCGCCGTCTGGCTTGCCTGTTTCAGCCCTTGCGAACCCATCATACGGATATACATCCAGCTAATAGGCAGAATAGAAGCACTACCAAATGGCGCCGCTGAGACAGCTCTCTGTTCAGTAATACCATCCATTTGAACTACCGAGTGTCCCGGTAAGAACGGCGCCAAATGAGCTTTTACGCCAATCGGCCCCATTCCTGGACCGCCGCCGCCGTGTGGGATACAAAATGTTTTATGCAGGTTGAGGTGTGAAACATCAGCGCCGATAAAACCGGGCGCGGTGATGCCAACCTGCGCGTTCATATTCGCGCCATCAAGGTAAACCTGACCACCATACTGATGAATGATTTCACACACCTGACGGATCGTTTCTTCATATACGCCGTGGGTTGATGGGTAAGTCACCATGATGCAGGAAAGTTCGTCACCGGATTTTTCCGCTTTTTCACGCAGGTCTGCCAGATCAATGTTGCCTTCTTTATCGCAACTCACCACCACCACGGTCATACCTGCCATATGAGCAGAAGCTGGGTTGGTGCCATGCGCAGAACTTGGGATTAAACAGATATGACGATGCCCTTCTCCACGGCTTTCATGGTAACGGCGAATAGCAAGCAGGCCCGCATATTCACCCTGCGCGCCGGAGTTTGGTTGCATACAAACAACATCATAACCTGTTAGTTGCACCAGCCAGTGAGATAATTGGCTGATCATTTGCTGATAACCCTGCGCTTGCTCTGGCGGGCAGAATGGATGCAGTTCATTAAATTCAGGCCAAGAGATCGGTAGCATTTCTGCCGCAGCATTGAGTTTCATGGTGCAAGAACCCAACGGGATCATGGCCTGATTTAGTGCTAAATCCCGGCGCTCAAGACGATGCATATAGCGCATCATATCCGTTTCGCTGTGATAGCGGTTGAAATTTGGATGCAGAAGGATTTCATCACTGCGCAACATGGATGCAGGAATGGAGTGACTTTCCGTCATCAGTTCTTGATCCAGTGCTTCAACATCTAGCTTGTCATCTGTGCCTGTCAGCACAGAGAACAATTTGACCAGATCATCACGGCTGGTAGCCTCGCTCAATGTGATACCCACCGCGCCGTAAATATCGGTACGCAAATTGATTTCAGCTTTGTCTGCCCGGGCCAATACCGCTGCTTTATCAGCGACTTCAACCGTCAGCGTATCAAACCAAGTTTTGTAACGCAGAGTGAACCCGGCTTTCTGTAACCCGGCCGCCAGAATGTCAGTCAGACGATGAATACGGCCCGCAATGCGTTTCAGCCCCTTCGAACCATGATATACCGCATACATCCCGGCGATATTTGCCAACAACACCTGAGCCGTACAGATGTTGGAATTGGCTTTCTCACGACGGATATGTTGCTCACGGGTCTGCATTGCCATGCGTAGCGCGGTATTACCTGCCGCGTCACGGGAAACACCGATAATACGTCCCGGCATGGAACGTTTGAATTCATCACGGCTGGCAAAAAATGCTGCGTGGGGACCGCCATAACCCATTGGCACCCCAAAGCGCTGGGCAGAACCAAACACAATGTCAGCCTCTTGTTTACCCGGCGCGGTCAAAAGCACCAACGCCATCAAGTCAGCGGCAACACTGACAATGATTTTGCGCTGTTTCAGTTGTGCGATCAGATCAGCATAATCATGAACTTCACCGGTTGTGCCAACCTGTTGTAACAGCACACCAAATACGCCTTCCAGCTCCAAGACTTTTTCTGCTTTATCTACAATCACATCAAAGCCAAAGGTTTCCGCGCGGGTACGAACAACGTCCAATGTTTGAGGATGGACATCATCAGCAACAAAGAAACGGTCAGCATTTTTTAGTTTGCTGGTACGTTTTGCCATCGCCATCGCTTCCGCCGCCGCGGTAGCCTCGTCCAGTAGAGAAGCAGAGGCGATATCCAAACCCGTCAAATCGATCGTCACTTGTTGGAAATTCAACAGTGATTCAAGGCGACCCTGAGAAACTTCTGGTTGATAAGGTGTATAAGCGGTATACCAGCCAGGATTTTCTAATAAATTACGCAAAATAACCGGCGGAAGTACAACAGGCACATACCCCATGCCAATATAGGATTGGTAACGCTTATTTTGGCCGGCAATCGTTTTCAGTTCAGCTAGCGCTTGCTGTTCAGTCGCACCATCGCCAACATCGGGCGGCTCTGGCAACGCGATATCACGGGGAACAATTTTCTGTGTTAACTCATCAAGGGAACTTGCTCCCACTGTCGCCAACATCTCTTTTTTCTGTTCGGCGGAAGAGCCAATATGACGGCGGATAAACTCGCCCTGATTCTCGAGTTGGCTTAATGTCTGGATCATTTGTGACTAATTCCTGAAGCTGGCCAGAAATGGCATACAAATAAAAACGCCCTGCTCACAATGTGAAACAGGGCGACGGTAAGCATATTATTCTTCTTCGTCCAGAAGTGCCTGATATCCTTCGGCATCCAGCAAACGCGAAAGTTCACTTTCATCAGAGGCTTTAATACGGAGCAGCCAACCTTCGTTATAAGGCTCGCTGTTAACTAATTCGGGCGAGTCATTTAGCGCTTCATTAACGGCAATAATTTCACCACTCAGCGGCGCATAGATATCAGAAGCCGCTTTTACTGATTCAACCACCGCGCAATCATCGCCAAGATTGATTTCACCACCTACTTCCGGCAAATCAACAAAGACCATATCGCCTAGCAGCTCCTGTGCATGCTCGGTAATACCTACCGTGTATTCACCATTGCCTTCTGCACGAACCCACTCATGTGATTGGGCATATCTTAACTCTGCGGGTACATTACTCATTACCATCATCTCCTTCAATCTTAGAATCTACCCCGGTTAGGCTATTTTATGCTGCTGCGCCAATCATGCTTACCAGGATAAATTGCTATTTACTCATCAAGTTATTATTCGATAAAAATGACTATACGAGAGGCTTACCCGCCCGTACAAAGCTAGGTTTGACTACCTGAACCGGCATTTCACGATTGCGAATTTGGACAACCGCCTGTTCACCAATCCCCTGCGGCACTCGGGCAAGGGCAATACTGAATCCTAATGTTGGAGAGAACGTGCCGCTGGTAATAACGCCAGAATGTAAGGCGCCCATCTCATCAGTAAAACTAACTATTAAGCCACCACGTAACACACCCTTTTCTCTCATCACCAAGCCAACTAACTGCTCGGCGCCCTCTTCACGCTGTTTTTCCAGCGCTTCACGGCCGATAAACTGGCGATCTTCGGGTTTCCAAGCGATTGTCCAGCCCATATTAGCCGCAAGGGGAGAAATGGTTTCATCCATTTCCTGCCCATAGAGGTTCATACCGGCTTCAAGCCGCAGCGTATCACGCGCGCCTAATCCCGCGGGCTTAACGCCGACACTCAGCAATTTTTGCCAGAAATCCACGGCCTGCTCTTTTGGCAACGCCACTTCATAACCCGCTTCACCGGTATAACCCGTTGTCGCGATAAACAGATCCCCCGCCTGAACGCCAAAGAAAGGTTTCATTCCGGCAGTAGTCTGTTTTTGTTCATCATTCAATAGAGACTCTACTTTTGCCTGAGCCTCAGGCCCCTGAACCGCAATTAATGCCAGATCATCACGAACCTGAACATCAACCGGGTAACTGGCTACATGTTCATTAATCCATGCCAGATCTTTCTCACGGGTCGCAGAATTGACCACCAATCGATAAAAATCATTGCTGAGGTAATAAACAATCAGGTCATCAATGACACCGCCAGAAGCATTAAGCATCCCGGTGTATAGGGCTTTGCCCTTTTCTGTCAATTTAGCAATGTCATTTGCCAGCAAATAACGCAGGAAATCACGGCAACCAGTACCATGCAGATCCACAATCGTCATGTGGGAAACATCAAACATACCGGCATGAGTGCGGACAGTATGATGCTCATCCATTTGTGAACCATAATGCAAAGGCATCATCCAGCCATGAAAATCTACCACACGCGCACCACAAGCCAGATGCTGGTCATACAATGGAGTTTGTTTTGCCATTATTTCCCTCTTTTCATTTTCTACATGAAAACATACCGCGTATTAACCGACAGCTACTGTGAATCATGAACAAAAAGCGGCTAAAAAACGCGACGCAAACGATATCTTAAAATGAAAGTTATCACTGAAAACCAAAATGAACCATAAGTAAAAATAGGGTTCAATTTAGTGACCGTCAAAAAACGTGTTATGAGTATGCAGAATTTTCAACTATTAAAATGAGTCATAATACTCAAAATTAACAATTAACTTTAGAAAACACTCATTTTCTGTTACAAGCTAACTGAAATATGAATAAAATCATCTGTTCATATTTCAGCAAGACATGAGAAAAAGTTATCGATAAGCAGAGGCTAAATTAGATTTTTTCAGCCGAATAGGATTTAGAAGAGAGCCAGTCCGGTAAGTCATTCAACCCCATTGCCTGACGAAGTAATTTAGGTTTAATTCCCGGTAAATTATCTGCCAGAGATAACCCGATATCCCGCAAAAGTTTTTTCGCCGGATTATTGCCATCGAATAATTGACGAAAACCTTGCATGCCAGCCAGCATCACAGCAGCGCCATGTTTACGGCGGCGCTCATAGCGACGCAAATAAAAGTGCTGACCAATATCTTTTCCCTGACCATGCAAACGACGCAATTCACCTATCAGTTCAGCGACATCCATAAAGCCCAAATTCACTCCCTGTCCTGCCAATGGGTGAATGGTATGAGCGGCATCGCCCAACAGGGCCAGACGATGAGCCGCAAAATTACGAGCATAACGACCGGTCAGTGGAATTGTCAGACGTTCACTCATCAGTTCACATTGACCAAGGCGCAGATCAAAATCTACCGCCAATTGCTGGTTGAAACGCTTATGATCAAGCTGTTTGTACTGTTCTGCGATTTCACCCGGTAGTGACCAGACAATAGAACACAAATGGGGATCAGCAAGGGGCAAAAACGCCAAAATACCCTCACCATAAAAGACCTGGCGGGCAACCCGGCCGTGCGGCTCTTCGGTGCGAATAGCGGCTACCAACGCATGATGTTCATAATCCCAAAATGTGAGAGGGATATCAGCATGTTGACGCAACCATGAATGAGCGCCATCAGCGCCAACAACTAAACGAGCGGTTAACATGCGACCATCGGATAAAGTCATAAAAGCTTCATTTTCACCCCAGGCAACCTGTTGCAAAGCCGCCGGCGCCAACATGGTCACATCAGATAAGCTATCCGCTTTTTTCCATAATGCTTCACGAATAACCCGGTTTTCAATGATATGACCAAGATATTCCAGCCCATATTCAGCCGCGCTGAACTGAATACGGCCAAAGCTATCCCGCTCCCAAACTTCCATTTCCTGATAAGGACTGGCGCGCATATCCAAGATATGTCGCCACACACCAAGATGCTGTAATAAGCGTTCACTGGCTGCATTAATCGCAGAGACCCGCAAAGCATACTCTTCTCCAGCAATAACAGGTTGAGTAGGCGGATAACTCTCCACCACTGCCACCCGCAAGCCGCTGCCTTGTAAGCCACAAGCGAGCGCCAAACCAACCATACCGCCACCAGCGATAACCACGTCAAATGATTGCATAATATAACGTCCTCTTACTTTGTCTGCTTGATCCGCGGTTATCTTTGGGCAACCCAACCCAAAGTCTGACGGGCCAGTATATCCCGCATAGGAGAGCATTTTTCCATCATCATCAGGCCGAAGTGACGCCCGACTTGTAATGGAAAATAACGATTGGCAAATATCCGTATCAATCCATCGGTAATATCGATGGTGTTTTCTCGATCTAAAACTCGTTGTTGTTGGTAGTTGGCCAGAACCTGGTAAGCGCCGATATCCTGTCCAGCAGCAAAAGCCTCAGAAACAATCCGGGCCAGTGTCATAACATCCCGCATACCAAGATTGAAACCCTGACCTGCGATTGGATGTAATGTTTGCGCGGCGTTTCCCACCAGCGCCAATCGATGGCTAATTTGTTGATTCGCGGTAGATAGTGTCAATGGATAACTATGACGATGACCGGTTTCCAATATTTTCCCTAGTCTCCAGCCAAATGCTTGCTGTAACTGCCGAAGAAATTGCTCATTATTCCAACCCGCTATCTCCTTTTGCCGCGCCAACTGATGGCACCATACCAGCGAGCTGCGCCCCCCAGACATTGGCAACAAAGCAAGTGGACCATGTTCTGTGAAACGTTCAAACGCACTGCCCCGTGGATGCTCCGCAGTCAGTACATTAGTAATTACAGCTATCTGTTCATAAGCGTGCCGTTGCCACTGAATATTACAGGCGAGACCAATGGCAGAATGGCTGCCATCCGCCGCTACCAGCAATTCACCTTGCAGCCGTTCGCCACTGTCCAGAGTGACAGCCACCGATGACAGGGTTCTTTCAACAGCCATAACCTTGGATGGGCAATATAACGTGACACCAGGCGCATTTTTCAGTAATCCGAACAAACACTGCCCTGCATCATACAATTCGATAACATTGCCCAAAGCTGGAATGTTATATTCTTTTGCATAAAGGTTCACAAACCCGGCATGACCACGATCACTAACATGAACGTGAGTTATCGGTATCACATACTCTTCCAGAGCAGACCAAACGCCAATCTGTTGTAAACGCTGGCAAGTTCCGTAAGCCAGCGCTATCGCTCTGGCATCAAAACCGGGATGTTTCCGCTCCGGTTCTGCCGCTTCAATCAGGGATACATGAATCCGCCCCTTACTCAGGGAAGATATCGCCAGCGCAAGCGTCGCGCCGGTCATGCCTCCACCAACGATAATCACGTTCATTCTTAACTTAACCCTGCTTTGCTTTCGCCATCAGAGCTTCAATCTCATCAGCTTCTTTAACAACACTGGCTGTCAGGTTTTCATTACCTGTTTCAGTGATCAAAATGTCATCTTCAATACGGATGCCGATACCACGATATTCCATCGGCACATCAGCATCCGGTGCAATATAAAGCCCCGGTTCAACAGTCAATACCATTCCCGGTTGCAAAATACGGTCACGCTCTACACCATAGTCACCGACATCATGCACATCCAACCCTAACCAATGACTCAAGCCATGCATAAAGAACTGACGATAGGCTTTAGTTTCGATTAAATGTTCAACTTCACCGTGCATAATGCCTAGCTTCACCAACTCTTCCACCATAATCTGAACGACATGTTCCGTGACTTTGTCGATGCTGGCCCCCGGCTTATACAATTCCAATGAAACATTGAGCGTTTTCAGGACGATATCGTAAATTTCACGCTGAGCACGGGTAAACTTGCCATTGACAGGGAAAGTACGGGTGATATCTCCGGCATAACCCTGATATTCACAACCGGCGTCCACCAACACCAAATCACCCTCTTTCATCCTACTTTCATTCTCGGTGTAGTGCAGAATGCAGCTATTTTCACCACTCCCGACAATCGTGTTGTAAGCAGGGTAGCGAGCGCCCTGATGAGCAAATTCGTGATGAATTTCGGCTTCCAATTGATACTCGAACATACCTGGACGGCAAATTTTCATCGCGCGCATATGGGCCTGCGCACTGATTTCACCTGCCCGGCGCATCATTTCAATTTCTGCCTTAGATTTGAACAACCGCATTTCATGCACCCAAGGGCGCCAATCCGTTATCGTTAAAGGCGCTGAAAGATTACGACGACCGCCTTTTCTTAATATATCCAACGCATGGAAGACAATTTCATCGGCGTAAGCAAATTCGCCCTGTGCGTGATAAACCACATCCAAACCATTCAGTAACTGATAAAGCTCCTCCTTGATATCATCAAAAGGCAAAGCGCGATCAACACCTAGCTTCTCCGGCGCCGCTTCTTGCCCAAGACGGCGACCAAACCAAATTTCCGCAGTCAGGTCACGCGCTCGATTAAAGAGCACGCTATGATTATGCTTATCATCACTCTTAATTAATATCAGCGCCGCTTCCGGTTCATTAAACCCGGTCAAATAAAGGAAATCGCTATGCTGACGATAGGGATGTTCATTATCTGAATTTCGTGGCGCAGGCGGGGCGGAAAAAATAATCGCTGCGCTGGCCGGAGCCATTTTTGCCAGTAAAGCCTGACGGCGGGATAAATATTCTTGTTTGATCATATCCTCTCCTGCGACCTAGTTAATTATTTTGCCTTCAATAAACACCAATTAATGCAATGTTGGTTTGTCGTTTTTTGCGATTAAAACGGTTTTAGGTTCAGTAAAGGCGATATAGCAAAGCTGTGCCGCCACTCGCACATATTCAAGGACCTCTTCCAATGCCTGAGCCAACTCTTCTTGATCATCGCCTTCTTCATAACCAAGCAGAGCGATATTGCGTAAATCGCCAATAATCTCACTGATCTCTTTTCTATCCGCGAATTTCGGTTGAGCAACACCTAATCCCAGCAAAAAATGGTTAACCCATCCCGCTAATGCATCTGCGCGTTCAAACACATTATCTTCCTCATCTGGCAGCAATAAACTGAATGCAAAATTACTGTCATCCAATGATTCAAATGTGATTTCACGTAATTCACGCAATTGTTGAGCTAATGGATGGGAAAAAGCCAGCCCATCATTCGCTAAATCATGAACTAAGACCTGCCAGCTACTGTCGCGGTTACCGCCGCACAGCAGGCCGCTAATCAACCCATGCATCTCCGCTGCCGTCAGCGCCACTGACTGTTGATGCAATATTTCGTCA
Organism: Photorhabdus hainanensis; assembly: GCF_018448965.1. Lineage (NCBI taxonomy): Bacteria > Pseudomonadati > Pseudomonadota > Gammaproteobacteria > Enterobacterales > Morganellaceae > Photorhabdus > Photorhabdus hainanensis. Next base: position 55,022 of record NZ_RCWD01000009.1, read on the forward strand.
AAAGATTGATAATCTGGTAATGAATTCTGTATAGACATGTGTATTGGTCATCGTTGACGGTGTAAGTTCATGCTATGCTACCACCAAGGGGAGTCGCTATACCAGACAACAACCTAGCTAATCGTTAGTTGTCTGTCGGTATTGCGTTATAATGATTGGCGCCGGTTTCAATTCTATAATTCAGAATTAAAACCGGAGCGCAGTAATAAGTCAGGAAGGGGTCATGTCTGCACAACCGGTAGATATCCAGATTTTTGGGCGGTCACTACGTGTCAATTGTCCATCAGAGCAAAAAGAAGCATTACTGGCTGCGGCTGTGGAACTTGAGCAACGTTTAGATGATTTGAAAGAGCGCACCAGAGTAACCAATACTGAACAACTGATTTTTATTGTGGCACTGAATATCTGTCACGAATTGGCACAAGAAAAAGTGAAAACCCGTGACTATGCCTATAATATGGAACAGAAAATAAAGATGCTTCAACAGACTATAGAACAAGCATTAGTGGAACAGGGTCGCATCACTGAGAGCACTATTTCACCAAATGAATGAATTCTATTGATAAATCATACATTAGTGAGTGAATCATTCGAGAATTAGTTGCTTTCTGTATTTAGTTTCATACAATAGGTGTCACAAAGTTGCTTACAAGCACTGAATAAATTTCTCTGAGATGTTCGTTAACGGGGAAAGTCCCCTGAGCCGATATTTCATACATTATAGAATGTGGTGCTCCGTAGTCTGGTGTGCATGCTCGGTTTGGCCGAGAAGCCTAAAAGCTGCGACGCTGCGTTCACCTTGAACCAAGGGTTCAAGGGTTACTACCTGTAACGGCATCTTGGAGAATCTCAACCTGAATCACTGCTGCCATCCATTGCAGGTTCTATGCAATCAGAGTCCCTATTATCACTCAGACAAAGCATTAGGAAGAAAATACGCCAGCAACGCCGTGAACTCACTCCTGAACAACAATCTCTGTTTGCAAGACAGGCTGCTAGGCAAGCAATCAACCACCCCAAAATTTGCCAAGCCAACAAAATCGCGCTATTTCTTTCGTTTGATGGTGAACTTGACGCCCGTCCACTGATTAACCAACTCTGGCAGCAAAATAAGCAGATCTATCTGCCCGTATTACATCCTTTCCGTCATCACCATCTGCTGTTTTTAAACTATCAACCCAATACTTCGCTTGTCAGAAATCGCTTCCATATAGAAGAGCCGCCGCTAGATGTTAGGCAGGTTTTACCGTTATCAGAGCTGGATATTATGATAATCCCGTTGGTTGCTTTTGACCGCACAGGTCAGCGGCTCGGCATGGGAGGCGGCTTTTACGATCGCACACTGAGCCAGTGGCAACAAAAAAATTTCTATCCAATAGGTTTAGCGCATAACTGCCAGTTAGTCGATACACTGCCAACAGCCGAATGGGATATCCCATTACCAGAAATCATCACACCAGAAAAAATCTGGCAATGGCGGTAAAAAATGGGCGCTTTACACAACGCCCATTTATGACATCTCAAAATATACCTATGGATTTCAAGATGCATCGCGGAGGCAACTCGAAAGATAACAGGTATAATCAGTAAAGCAGACGAGAACGGATAGTACCCGGGAGTGCTTTCAGTTTCTGAAATACCATTTCAGCTTGAGCCGGATTTTCAGTCACAATATCAATAACCACATAACCCATATCTCCACTGGTACGCAGATACTGAGCGGCAATATTGATATCCTGTTCGGCAAACACTTGGTTAATACTGTTCAATATACCCGGCCGATTTTCATGAATATGCAGAAACCGGTTGGTATCATCAGCATGAACAGGAAGAGACACTTCTGGGAAGTTTACTGCCGATAAGGTAGAGCCATTGTCAGAGTATTTCGCTAACTTTCCTGCGACTTCGTAACCAATATTTTCCTGCGCTTCCTGGGTAGAACCACCAATATGCGGCGTCAGCAACACATTATCAAATTTACACAACGGTGACTCAAACGGATCATTATTGGTTGCCGGTTCAATGGGGAACACATCCACAGCCGCCCCTGACAGATGTTCACTTTCCAATGCATCACATAATGCCGGGATATCCACCACCGTTCCACGTGAAGCATTGATCAAGATAGAACCCGGTTTCATCAGTGTAAGTTCGGTTGCACCAATCATATTTTTAGTTGATGGCGTTTCTGGTACATGCAAACTCACCACATCACTCATATTCAGCAATTCTGACAAATGACGTACCTGATGAGCATTACCTAATGGCAATTTGTTTTCAATATCGTAAAAGTAGACATCCATACCGATATTTTCAGCTAGAATACCAAGCTGAGTACCAATATGACCGTAACCAATAATCCCCAGTTTTTTCCCACGCACTTCATAGCAGCCCTTAGCCTGCTTATCCCACACTCCTCGATGCGCATTCGCATTCGCTAAAGGGATACGACGCAGCAGTAACAACAATTCTCCAAGGACCATTTCAGCAACAGAGCGGGTATTAGAAAATGGCGCATTAAAGACAGGGATACCACGTTTTGCAGCCGCTTTCAGATTAACCTGATTGGTGCCAATACAGAAACAACCTACAGCAACCAATTTTTCGGCTGCCTGAAAAATGTCTTCGGTCAGTTGTGTGCGGGAACGGATACCAACAAAATGGGCATCACGAATTGCCTCTTTTAACTCTTTGGAATCTAACGCTCCCTTATGATATTCGATATTGCTATAGCCGGCTGCTCGCAGATTTTCTACCGTGCTCTGATGCACGCCTTCCAATAGTAAAAATTTAATCTTATCTTTTTCCAGAGATACCTTAACCATTTATCCTGCCTATTGTTACGCTTCGTTACATTTAAGATTCATTCTCTCAACATAACAAAAAAAACGAACACAGCAATATAAACGATTGCTATTCCCGTCACATAAGTCTTAATAAAGCAGTTATTATGCGGAATAAAATGATCTGAAAAAGCACAAAATTAGGATTTAGATTAAATAAAAATCAGAGATACGAAATATATCACTAAATTCTTCTCCGATTTTAACAGTGAAAAAATTTTTAAGGGCGAAGAACTTCGCCCTCTATGAATAATATTATTGAGTGATGGTTTTCACTCCATCAAGTGTTCCCATCAATATAATATCCGCACCACGGTTAGCAAATAGTCCCACAGTCACCACACCTGAAATACGATTAATTTTATTCTCTAACTCAACAGGATCGAGTATGGCTAGATTATGCACATCAAGGATCATATTGCCGTTATCAGTCACAACATTCTGACGATATTTTGGTACTCCCCCCAACTTAACCAACTCACGAGCAACATAGGCGCGAGCCATTGGAATTACTTCGACCGGCAGAGGAAATTTGCCCAATACATCAACTTTTTTAGAAGCATCAACAATACAAACGAATTTTTTCGCTATTGCAGCGATGATTTTTTCACGCGTTAATGCAGCGCCACCGCCTTTAATCATCTGCATATTGCCATTGATCTCATCCGCGCCATCAACATAGATATCAAGGGAATCCACTTCATTACAATCGAATACAGGAATGCCCAAGCTTTTTAACTTCTCAGTAGAAGCCTCAGAGCTGGATACCGCCCCTTCAATCTGATCTTTAATGGAACCGAGGGCATCAATAAAATGTGAAGCCGTTGAACCTGTCCCCACGCCCACAATTGTTCCTGGTGTAACAAATTCGAGCGCTGCCCAACCCACTGCTTTTTTCAATTCGTCCTGAGTCATATCAATTCATTGCCTATATCAGTTACAAGGAAAGACCTCGACTAGTATAAACTTTGATAGCAACAAAGAAACCGCAATTCAATTAAAGTTGAATAGGATAAGTCACGGGAAATATAAGATTAAATGATGCCAAAACCCGCCATAGGGCGGGCGACAAAAAGAGTGATGTTTATGCTGCTTCTTTGTTACGACGACGACCTTGCTTTTCTTGGCTTGGTGCCTGAGCATGTTCTTCCAAAGCCGGACCTACTTTCATGAGAAAATCCAAGGTCTCCCCAGCTTTCTTATAAGTTTGAATGGTATCGAACATCGGTTCTTTTTGTGTTCTCATTAGCAACACCTCATAAAACAACTTCATATTACTGAACTGATTTCGTCATACAGGAAAAAAATTCCCGACAAAATCTCTCTGTTATGACCATCGCAACAAATTTAAATAAACAAAATAGCTATTTTACCTAGTTCTACCTGGATACCATAACGCACATCTAAACGCAGAGATGTCAAAGAACCAGATGTCAAAAAACTAACTCCTTAGACCTGCTCTCCAACTTCGCCGTTAATGTTTTAATATCACATGACATTACATACCCACAGCGCTCCAGCTCAAAACCAAACGAACGATAGTAAGCTATTTTATCCTTAACAGGTTCATGAATCCTGATGTCTTCACCACCAGACATATTCATGAAAATCAATGTTGCGTATAGAGTATACAAAAGCATCTTCCTATGCAACGGATGATTTTCCATATCCTTCACAAAATTTTCCAATACATGGATGTTAAAACTCTTATCACTCAAATCATATATGGACAAAGCGACTCCAGCGGGAGCAGATTCAATTTGGAAATTTTCCCTTGATATGACAAATTTTATACATAAGCTGAAACAGTCATGTCGATTACCGATCTCTGTAATATAATAATCCCAGTTAAGCTCACCATAGGCTCCCGTTAGCATGTTTGTATCGCTGTCAGAGATAGGACCAACCGCCAGATCTATTCCTCTCTGATCCATATATAACTGCAAAGTATTATATGTTAATTGTGCAACATGTTTCAGTGACAACATAATAAAGTAACCTTACTTACATTTTTATTGTTATTAAATAGCCAAAAGTAACATCTTTTAGACAATTTTATGAAAAATCCACACTTAAACGAAACATGCAAATAATCCTTAATTCAATCACCTTAATGTCAGTCACCTTAATTCAATCAAAAGCTAATTATTAAGCTAACCAAAACAACTTCACACAGTTGTTGTTCTCCGAGCATATTATTTATTCCACCACGTTAACAAACGTGACCTTCAAAAATGGAACCCCCTTCCCATAAAGGCCACCAATCAACGAAATTTCTCCAAAATTGGATGTAACATCGGTAATCTTTGGCAGGTGAGGCTTTACAACACACCAGATAAATTGCCTCATCCATCAGAAAAATATGGCATAGTGCTATACGGAAACATAAATAGTGCTATGCGGAAACATAAATGGAGAATCTTTCTGTAATGAAACGTCCTGATTACCGAACACTGCAAGCCTTGGATGCTGTTGTCCGTGAACGTGGTTTCGAACGCGCAGCCCAAAAACTCTGTATCACTCAATCCGCGGTTTCTCAACGTATCAAACAGTTGGAAAATCTGTTCGGCCAGCCTCTACTAGTACGCACCGTTCCTCCGCGTCCCACTGAACAGGGACAAAAACTACTGGCGCTATTACATCAGGTAGAGTTGTTGGAAGAACAGTGGCTAGGCGATGAACAGGGGACAGATACGCCATTGCTGCTTTCATTGGCAGTCAATGCTGACAGCTTAGCAACCTGGCTGTTACCGGCACTACATCCGGTACTCTCTGATTTACCTATCCGACTCAATATTCAAGTTGAAGATGAAACTCGGACTCAGGAACAGTTAAGAAGAGGTGAGGTCGTTGGCGCGGTCAGTATTCAACCACAGCCTTTACCCAGTTGTCTGGTCGATAAATTAGGGGCGCTGGATTATCTGTTTGTCGCCTCACCAGAATTCGCTGCCCGCTATTTCCCAAATGGAGTTACCCGTTCAGCGTTACTAAAAGCCCCTGCGGTTGCATTCGACCATCTGGATGATATGCATCAAGCATTTTTACAACAGAACTTCGAGTTGTCGCCGGGTAGCGTTCCATGTCATATCGTCAACTCATCCGAAGCCTTTGTACAACTGGCGAAGCAGGGTTCCACCTGCTGTATGATCCCTCATTTACAGATTGATCAGGAATTGAAAAATGGTGAACTGATCGACTTGACGCCGGGTTTATGTCAGCGCCGGATGCTCTATTGGCATCGTTTCGCACCGGAAAGCAGGACCATGAAAAAAGTGACTGACGCCCTGTTGAAACTTGGGCGTCAGATGTTAAGACAAGATGACACGGATTAAGGTTTCAGTTCAAACACAACATCAACCTGATCGCTGAAATTGATGCTATCCTGCTGGTAAGTTTCACCCACTCCAGCAGCAGCACCTCCCGCCATCATCACATCAGAATTGCGATACTTCATATGGTCAATTACCTCTGGCGCTCGGTAATTGATACTGTATATCGAACCCACTTTGCTATTAAAGCCTTTCGCCAGCGCGTCAGCTTGTTCAATCGCATTCTCAATGGCTTTCTGACGGGCTTCATCACGATATTTTTGCGGATTATCCACCCCAAACTGAACAGATACGATTTCGTTCAAACCCGCTTTTAATGCACCATCGAGCAGATCATTAAGTTGCTCTAACTTACGAACCTTCACCTCCACTGAACGGATCGCACGATAGCCTTTCAACACCGATTTGCCAGATACATTGTCATACTCATAATCAGGCTGAGTACGCAGATTCGCGGCATCAATATCTTTCTTTTCAATACCGTTCTTTTTCAGAAAATCAAAATATTTAGCAACCAACTCATCAACCTGCTTTTTAGCCCCAGAAGCATCTTTAGCAGAAATATTGACGTTAATCATCAATGTTGCTATATCCGGTTCAGCTTTCACTACCGCATTACCAGAAGTAATAACATGAGGGACTCCGGGTAAATCAGCAGCCTGTGCAGCAAGTGGCACCCCGGCACTTAACATGGCGGCCAACCCTAATGATTTCAATTTCACACAACCTCCGAAGAAAATCTGTTACAGAAAATGTTCATCCCACGGAAAAACCGAAATATACATGGGATGAATAAAACACTAACACAGAGACTGCATGCAAAGAAGTGTCCAGCTCAATCAGAAATTAGTAATCCCTGCTTAGCAAGTTGCCATGCGATATACCACATAATGACACAGATAAACCCATTAATAATCCGTTGAGAAAGCGGCTTACTTAGCACAGGGGAAAACCATGCCGCCAGCAATGACAGAGAAAAAAACCAACTAACAGAAGCGCTTGCCGCACCAAAAGTAAACCAAGGTCTGAGTTCTGAAGATAACTGACCACCAATACTGCCCAAAACAACAATAGTGTCTAAATAAACATGCGGATTTAACCAAGTGACCGCAAATATAATCGCAATTACTCGCCAGCGGTTTTTTGCTATGCCACTCGCCTGCACTTGTTCAACATTGGCAAACAAAACCACACGTAAAGCCCCCCATCCATACCAGAATAAAAAAGCAACACCTCCCCAGGTGACAAATTGCAAGAGTAAAGTTGACTGACTAAGTAATGCACTACCGCCAAATACACCGACACCAATCAGAAAACCATCACTGATCGCGCACAAAGTTGCGCTCATCAAATGAAACTGTCTCCTGCTGCCTTGCTGCATAACAAAGGCATTTTGTGGACCAAGAGGCAAAATCATTGCTGCGCTAAGAAAAAAACCCTGTACAAATGTCGATAACATAAAAAAACTCCTCAATAATTATTCACTTTGCTATTTCAATGTTCAGAATATTAAGAAGAATAGCTCATTAGAGGAAATAAATGCTTCTAATCGATCATAAGAAATTTTAATAACCAATCAAAAGGCAGGTTTTTATAGGAAAACTATTTGATTAACTCAAAGAAAATCAAGCTAATACACACTAAAAGCGTTAATGAATCTATCAACGCTATGAAAATAAGAGGAAGAGATTATTTTGAAAAAAATTACGGGTTTCATGCTGTTAGCAATCATTATTATTGCCGCTCTTACTGTCAGAAACTACTATTTGCTGCGAAATGATGTTGAAGAGACATTAAACCACTATGAAATAATTGAATATTATATTGGTACAGCAAATATTACAGATGTGGAACTAAGTAATTATCAGCCTTTCTTATGTGAAAAAGGCTGTGAACGTTTCGTTCTTAAAATACGAGGTGAAAAAGGAGATGGGATAGTCACTGCTGATATTAATTTCCATACTTCAGATGTTTCGTCTGCTATCCTTTGCTTGTCTGATAACAAGAAAATAGCACTGACAGAAGATATCAGCGATGATTTTATTAAAAACAACCTTAATACCTTATGCCAGTAAAATAAGCCAGAATAATAGAGCGTCCGCGCTATTCACAGCGCGGCGCTAATTTACCGGTAAAAATTTACAGACTATTCACGCCATCAGATGATTATTATCCAATATCCTCTGATTAATCACCCATTTTACTCCGCGCCATAGCTTGGTTCTGATGCAAATAAATATCCATTTGTGGATAAGGAATACCGATATTGTGTTTATCCAATGTACGCTTAAAATTCTCCATCAAATCCCAATAAACCTCCCAAGCATCGCCATTGGCAGTCCATACACGCACAACAAAATTCAGTGAAGAAGGCGCCATTTCATGCAAACGAATCGTCACGCCTTTGTCATGCTGAATACGGTTGTCTGCGGCAATAACATCACCTAATACTTTTTTAACTTCATCAATATCCGCATTATACGCAACACCGACCATAATCTGAGTTCGGCGATTCGGTTCACGACTGGTATTAATAACATTATCAGCAATAATTTTCCCATTCGGGATTACAATGATCTTGTCATCCGCTGTACGCAATGTAGTAGAGAAAATCTGCACTTGAACAACCGTGCCCTCAACCGCACCCAGAATAACATATTCGCCCGCACGAATTGGACGAAAAGCCACCAGCAATACCCCTGCGGCAAAGTTGGACAAAGAACCTTGTAAAGCCAAACCAACAGCTAAACCAGCAGCACCGATAACCGCAATGACAGAAGCCGTCTGAACGCCTAATTTGCCCAAAACTGCAATAATAGTGAACGCAATAATCGAATAACGAACAATAGCAGCCAGGAAATCTGATACTGTTACATCAATGCCGCGCAATGACATAACTCTTCTCACGCCCTTACTAATGAGTTTCGCCGCCATCAATCCCAGAACAAGAATCAGAATAGCAGCAACAGTATTGACCAGATATTGAATGATTAAATCCTGATGATTAATAAGCCAACTTGTAGCTTCATTAATGCCACCAGACAGATTGATATCTTCCATTAAAACCACCTTAATTCTTTAGCTATTCAACTATAATCGAATAAAATTACTCAACGACTATCCTTCATAGCAACCATTAACAGTAAGAAAAAAACCTATCGTGCCAGAAAATTCTTTTTGTCTATATACAGCTTTTTACCAATCGTTTTTTAAAATAAAGTCCCGATAATCAGTCAACATATCAAGAAAATCCTTGGTACCACAAAAAGACAGGCTCTCATTATCGTAATAGCTCATGCCCTCCTCCATCGAATCAGTTTCAAACTCAAGCTGATTAGCACGAACCATAACCTCTTCCTCATCCATTAGCAGCGTATATTCGTGACCCACAAGTTGCCATTGACGTTCACTACCTTTAATTTCAGCCAGTGCTGCGGCAACCTTATCTATTACCGTTAAATCACCGTTAACTTCTTCATTCAGCCACTGACCAATAGCTTCATGATCCATTGAGAATCGGCTAGTCACCTTTCCAGTGACATCCAGCAAAAATTCGTAGTCCATCATTAACCTCCGGTGCGTTCTTTCCGTTCAAAATTTCCTAGCAATTCCGCCCCAGAATCAGCCCACAAACTGCAAGAAGTGTGAGATTAACGCCTCTATGCCGACACAACGATATGGTTTGCACCTGAATAATCGAAATGTCCACCCCAAGCTATCCTTGAAGTTTGTGTCCGCGATGGCTTTCATCGGAGAAGAGTTCAGCCTTAGTGCAAATATAGACAAATACACTATAATTAATAATATCTCAGAGAAACAAAAACAGCAAAATCGAACACACATCCACGAATCGATGAGGTATATTCAAGAGCCTTGCAATACAACCAGCTATTTTCTATCTTGTCTGGAAAAACAAAGACACTTTTCAGGAGCCATTATGATACGTCATATTCTTTTGTTAAAATTCGCACCCGAAATACAAGAACAACAATTAACGACGATAAGAGATACCGCGATTTCCATGCCACATCAAATCAAAGGTATTTTTTCTGTTGTTGAGTGGGGAGGTAATGTAAGTAGTGAAAATAAGAATAAAGGTTTTACACATGCTATCACCATGACATTTGATGATCAAAAAGCTATTTCAAACTATTTGTCTCACCCTGCACATGACAAATTAAAAGATCTCCTTAAAAATTCCGTCGACGATATCATCGTCTTTGATTATGAGGTGTAATTTTCATTTCTGGGGAATAACTATCTGCTAATCAATGTTCAACATGACGAATATTACTGGTGCGCATAAGAATAATTAGACGCGCCGATTATCGGTATAAACAGAATTACGTGGATTCTCATGGGGGACTTAAATATTTAATCAATAATTAAATACTACATAAAAAGTTTTTAACCTTGCCTATTTGGTGATAGCTTGCTGTAAAATCAGCATCATTGATAAAAGATAATCAGATAATAAAATAGCGGATTTCACCTCCCATTTTAGGCTGTTTAAAAACCTATTTAAAGAAGGAGATGGATTTCTACATCATTGAAAAAAGGGTAAAATATTATAATGACTGGATGGGTTAAGGCAATGTAAAACCAGTTTAAACCGGAATATTTAATTTATCATAATTTTGCATAATAAATGCAACATAATAACACTGAAAATAACCTATTCATGTGCTATAGAATCATGTGTTTGAACGTTTTTTTATGTCAATAATTAGGTTTTTTCTACTTTGATTTTTTAGGTTTAAAACCAGAAAGAGTAACAGATTTGTTTAATGACATTAAAATCAAATCTCATCTCTTTAATAGATTTTAATGTTGATAAATGTTTTTTTTCTTTTTTCACTGCTAATTTTATCAATACAGTTAATACTATTACCCCCTGATTAGTCAATTTAAAATCCTTTTTTTCTGATGTTTTCTCTTTAATGTCAATTATAGCATCGCACTTTTTACCCACTTTTAAAAACCGTTAATCACTACTTTTTATCTTTAATGATTAAAGTTTTTATCTGCTTTTTCACGATACATTTGCCCTTTTTTCAGATTTTAAAATCACACTAATAAGCAAAAAACAACCTTCCTTAATACTTGTTTTATCATCGATAAAAACTTAGCAATGATAGCCGGGACATTAAAAGCCAGTAACTAAAATGGGAGGTTTTTTCCTCCCATTCGTCCGTATTACAGTATATTGGCATTACACCGCGGTTTGGAAAATCACATCATCCGCTTTTTCGGTGTATTGGTTCAGTTGATCAAAATTGAGATAACGGTAAGTATCTTCCGCGGTCTCATCAACTTTAGCCATAAATTGCTGGTACTCTTCCGGTGTAGGCAGACGCCCCAACAGAGAAGCTACAGCCGCCAGTTCAGCCGATGCCAGGTAAACATTCGCCCCCGTCCCCAAACGATTCGGGAAGTTACGAGTCGAAGTAGAAACCACAGTTACACCATCAGCAACACGTGCTTGGTTGCCCATACACAAGGAACAACCAGGAATTTCAACCCGTGCTCCACTCTTGCCAAAGATGCTGTAATAACCTTCCTCTGTGAGTTGAGCCGCATCCATTTTCGTTGGCGGAGCAACCCACAAACGAGTCGGTAATTGACCTTTATGTTGATCCAATAACTTACCGGCGGCACGGAAATGACCAATGTTAGTCATACAAGAACCGATAAAAACTTCATCGATTTTACTGTTAGCCACATCCGATAGTAAACGGGCATCATCTGGATCGTTCGGCGCGCACAGAATAGGTTCTTTAATTTCGGCTAGATCGATTTCGATAACCGCTGCGTATTCCGCATCAGTATCGGCTTCCAGCAGTTGAGGATCTTTCAGCCAGTTTTCCATTCCCGTTACGCGGCGTTCCAATGTACGACGATCACCATAACCTTCGGCAATCATCCATTTCAGCAGCACAATATTAGATTGCAGGTATTCAATAATCGGCGCTTTATCCAATTTAATGGTACAGCCCGCCGCAGAGCGCTCCGCAGAAGCATCCGCCAGCTCAAACGCCTGCTCAACTTTCAGATCTGGCAAACCTTCGATTTCGAGGATACGGCCAGAGAAGATGTTTTTCTTACCTTTCTTCTCCACCGTCAGAAGACCTTTCTGGATCGCATAGTAAGGAATCGCATGAACCAAATCACGCAAAGTAATACCGGGCTGCATCTGCCCTTTAAAACGAACCAACACCGATTCTGGCATATCCAAAGGCATCACCCCCGTCGCAGCGGCAAACGCCACCAGACCAGAACCTGCCGGGAAGGAAATACCAATTGGGAAACGGGTATGGGAATCACCACCGGTACCAACCGTATCAGGCAACAACATACGGTTCAGCCATGAGTGAATGATGCCATCGCCCGGACGCAGAGAAACGCCGCCACGGTTCATAATGAAGTCAGGCAAGGTATGGTGAGTAGTAACGTCAACCGGCTTAGGATAAGCAGCCGTATGGCAGAATGATTGCATCACCAGATCCGCAGAGAAGCCCAAACACGCCAGATCTTTCAGTTCGTCACGGGTCATTGGGCCAGTTGTATCCTGAGAACCAACAGAGGTCATTTTAGGTTCACAGTATTCACCTGGGCGAATGCCCACGGCGCCACATGCCCGGCCAACCATTTTCTGAGCCAGGGAGAAACCACGACTGCTTTCCTCAACCGCTTTCGCCTGACGGAAAATATCACTGGGGGGTAAACCAAGAGACTCACGCGCCTTACTAGTCAAACCACGACCGATAATCAGTGGAATACGGCCGCCAGCACGCACTTCATCCAACAATACATCGGTTTTCAATTCAAATTCAGCCAGTAACTCATTGGTTTCGTGGTGACGTACTTCCCCTTTATATGGGTAGACATCAATCACATCACCCATATTTAATTTGGTCACATCTATCTCTATTGGCAGTGCGCCAGCATCTTCCATTGTATTGAAGAAGATTGGCGCAATTTTACCGCCCAGAACCACGCCGCCGCCACGTTTGTTTGGCACAAATGGAATATCTTCGCCCATAAACCACAGCACTGAGTTAGTGGCCGATTTGCGGGAAGAACCTGTACCCACAACATCACCGACATAAGCCAGCGGATAGCCTTTCTCATTCAGCTCTTCAATCTGTTTGATTGGACCAATAACACCAGCTTGATCTGGGACAATCCCTTCGCGAGCATTTTTCAACATTGCCAGAGCATGCAGCGGAATATCAGGGCGTGACCACGCATCCTGCGCGGGAGATAAATCGTCAGTGTTTGTTTCACCCGTCACTTTAAATACTGTGACTGTAATTTTTTCTGCCAATTCAGGGCGTTCCAGATACCACTGCGCATCAGCCCAAGATTGCATAATTTGTTTGGCTTGTGGATTACCTGCTTTTGCTTTTTCTTCTACATCATAGAAGTTGTCAAACATCAACAAAGTATGAGAGAGCGCTTTAGCTGCAATTGGAGCCAGTTTTTCATTATCCAGAGCATCAATCAAAGGATGAATATTATAACCACCCTGCATAGTTCCAAGCAGTTCAATCGCCTTTTCTGGCGTGATTAGTGGTGAAATAGTTTCGCCTTTCGCAATAGCGGCAAGAAAACCGGCTTTTACATAGGCCGCTTCATCAACGCCAGGGGGAACTCGGTTAATCAGCAAATCTAACAGGAAATCTTCTTCACCTTTTGGTGGGCTCTTCAGTAACTCAACCAGCGCCGCCGCTTGTGTCGCGTCCAATGGTTTAGGGACGACGCCTTGGGCTGCACGCTCGGCTACGTGCTTGCGGTATTCTTCTAGCACGACTTTCTCCTCGCTCTCATTGTCATTTTATCTACCCGGCTCTGCACCCGCCTTAGAACCTGCCTCACCAAGCCATTATCTTTGCGTAACAACATGTGTTTTCGCAACAATAGCCCTTCCAGGGACAGGTTGTTAATTATGGTTCCGGGTGCCAGGTCAGAGGATTGCCGGCATAACTTAGTAAGTGCAAACAAATTATGCCCAGCTTCGGGCGTCCAGCATACCAAAATTTGAATGCGATGTTAATTCGTTCACATAAAAGTAACATTAACTGATAGTAATATTCTGAATTAACAGCAGACAAAGCTATTAAAACAGATTATTCCGCTGATTTTTGCCAGTAACACCCACAAAAGCCATACTTTTTATGCCGTGTTTTTTCAAACAGGTCATACCAGAACAAAAAACGGCCTCCATATAAATGAAAGCCGCTTCGGTAAATTAGATTAATCGATTTAAGAAATTATTTCTTTTTCTTCGCTTTCGCATTAGGCAAATCAGTAATGCTGCCTTCAAAGACTTCAGCGGCCAGACCTACCGATTCATGCAACGTTGGGTGAGCGTGGATGGTCAACGCGATATCTTCCGCATCACAGCCCATTTCAATCGCCAGACCGATTTCACCCAGCAGTTCACCACCGTTAGTACCAACAATAGCCCCACCGATAATACGATTGCTTTCTTTATCGAAAATCAGCTTGGTCATACCATCAGCACAATCAGAAGCAATCGCGCGGCCAGAAGCTGCCCACGGGAAAGTTGCCGTTTCATAGCTAATGCCTTTCTCTTTTGCTTCTTTCTCAGTCAAGCCAACCCATGCAACTTCTGGTTCAGTGTAAGCAATGGATGGAATCACTTTTGGATCAAAGTAGTGTTTCTTACCGGAAATCACTTCTGCCGCAACGTGACCTTCGTGAACGCCTTTATGCGCCAGCATCGGCTGACCAACGATGTCGCCAATAGCAAAGATGTGCGGCACATTGGTGCGCATTTGCTTATCAACATGAATAAAGCCGCGGTCATCAACGTTAACGCCGGCTTTACCCGCATCCAGCATTTTACCGTTAGGTACACGACCAATGGCAACCAGAACCGCGTCATAACGCTGTGGTTCTGTCGGTGCGTTTTTGCCTTCCATCGTGACGTAGATACCATCTTCTTTGGCTTCTACCACGGTAACTTTGGTTTCCAGCATCAGATTGAATTGTTTGCTGATACGTTTGGTAAAGACTTTCACCACGTCTTTATCAGCCGCAGGAATCACCTGATCCAACATTTCAACAACATCAATCTGAGAACCCAGAGCATGGTAAACGGTTCCCATTTCCAGACCGATAATACCGCCGCCCATCACCAACAAGCGGCCAGGAACCGTTGTCAGCGCCAAAGCATCTGTAGAATCCCAAACGCGCGGGTCATCATGAGGAATAAACGGCAGTTGGATAGGACGGGAGCCTGCGGCAATAATGGCGTTATCAAAATTAATCGTTGTTGCGCCACCTTCACCTTCAACAACCAGCGTGTTAGCCCCTGTAAATTTACCAAAACCATTAACCACTTTAACTTTACGGCCTTTAGCCATACCAGCCAAACCACCGGTTAGCTGATTAATAACTTTTTCTTTCCAAACACGGACTTTTTCGATGTCAGTTTTCGGTTCACCAAAAACGATGCCATGATCTGCCAGCGCTTTAGCTTCCTCAATCACTTTTGCTACATGCAGCAATGCCTTAGAAGGGATACAACCAACGTTAAGACAAACACCACCTAAGGTAGAGTAACGTTCCACCAGGACGGTTTCCAAACCTAAATCCGCGCAACGAAAAGCAGCAGAATACCCTGCTGGACCTGCCCCAAGTACCACAACTTGGGCTTTAATTTCAGTACTCATCATGACCTCTTAATTGTTTGTCCGGCGGGTCAGGCGCCAAAAACGATATATTCCACCGGGACCTACACACCGCGAGCAGTTTACAGAATTGTTAATAACCTGAAAAGCGCGTTAACGTGACAGAACTCGCAACAAATTCACCAGATATAAGTAGTTTCTCTGTCACCGCAATAACAATCAGGCCGGCACATGGCCGGCCTTTGAGATTACATCACCAGACGGCGGATATCGCTCATCGCATGATTAATAAATGTGATGAAACGCGCACCATCAGCACCATCGATCACACGGTGATCGAAGGAGAGTGACAGAGGCAGCATCAGACGTGGTACAAACTCTTTACCATTCCATACCGGCTTCATTGATGAGCGGGATACGCCCAAGATAGCCACTTCTGGCGCATTAACGATTGGCGTAAACGCAGTGCCGCCGATACCGCCCAGGCTTGAAATAGTGAAGCATCCACCCTGCATATCAGATGCAGTCAGTTTGCCGGCACGAGCTTTCTTAGACATTTCAGTCAGTTCACGGGACAATTCGATAATGCCTTTCTTATTAACGTCGCGGAATACCGGAACCACCAGACCATTAGGTGTATCAACCGCCACACCAATGTTGATGTATTTTTTCAGCGTCAGTTTCTGGCCATCTTCCGAGATAGAGCTGTTAAAGCGCGGCATCTCTTCCAGCGCTTTTGCTACCGCTTTCATGATGAATACCAGCGGAGTAATCTTCACGCCAAGCTGTTTCTTCTCAGCTTCCTGATTCTGCTGTTTGCGGAAGTTTTCAACTTCAGTGATATCCGTTTCGTCGAACTGAGTAACATGTGGGATCATCACCCAGTTACGGCTCAGGTTAGCACCAGAGATTTTCTGAATACGGCCCAGTTCAACTTCTTCAATTTCACCAAATTTGCTGAAATCAACTTTCGGCCAAGGCAACATACCCGGCAGACCGCCACCGGCTGATGCAGGAGCCGATTCAACACGTTTAACCGCGTCTTTCACGTAAGCCTGAACATCTTCACGCAGAACACGGCCTTTACGCCCCGTACCTTTCACTTTAGCCAGGTTAACGCCGAATTCCCGCGCCAGACGACGGATCACCGGCGTTGCATGAACATAAGCGCTATTTTCAGCGAAATCATTTTTGTCTTCTTCCGCGAAACTTCTGCTAGCAATAACCGGCGCTGCCGCTTTCTCTGGTTCAGCCGCTGGTGCTGGAGTTGAAGCAACCGGAGCGACAGGCGCCGCCCCCGCAACTTCAAATACCATAATCATAGAATCGGTTTTCACTTTATCACCGATCTTGATTTGAATTTCTTTAACGATACCTGCGAATGGCGCAGGTACTTCCATAGAGGCTTTATCGCCCTCTACGGTGATCAGCGATTGTTCAGCTTCCACTGCATCGCCAACTTTCACCATCACTTCGGTAACTTCGACTTCGTCACCGCCGATATCCGGTACATGAACATTCATAGCCGCAGAAGCCACTGGTTCTGGCTCTGCCATACGCGAAGACAATGTTATCGCTGCTGGCTCTTCCGCTGGCGCAGCTTCTACAGCACCTTCCGCAGAATCAAAAATCATAATCGGTTTGCCAGTTTCAACTTTATCGCCAACCGCAATGATGATCGCTTTAACAACACCCGCCTGAGGGGATGGAACTTCCATAGAAGCCTTATCACCTTCCACGGTAATCAGCGATTGGTCAACTTCCACTGTATCGCCAACTTTCACCATGATTTCGGTGACTTCAACTTCATCCGCACCGATATCCGGTACCTTAATTTCGATAGCCATTGATTCTTTACCTCTTATGCCAGACGCGGGTTAACTTTTTCTGGGTTAATGTTGTATTTCTTGATTGCTTCTTCCACAACACTCACGTCGATCTCGCCGCGCTTAGCCAGTTCACCCAAAGCAGCAACTACCACGTAAGAAGCATCAACTTCAAAATGATGACGCAGGTTTTCACGGCTATCGGAACGACCGAAACCGTCAGTACCCAATACGCGGAATTCGCTCGCAGGGATGAAGTTACGAATTTGTTCTGCGAACAGCTTCATATAATCAGTAGAAGCCACTGCCGGTGCTTCATTCATGATCTGAGCAACATAAGGTACACGTGGCGTTTCTGTTGGGTGCAACATGTTCCAACGTTCACAATCCTGACCATCACGAGCCAGTTCAGTGAATGAAGTCACGCTGTACACATCAGAACCCACGCCATAATCGTTAGCCAGAATCTGTGCCGCTTCACGAACATGACGCAGAATAGAACCAGAACCTAATAGCTGAACTTTACCTTTGCTGCCTTCCAAGCTTTCCAGCTTGTAGATACCTTTACGGATACCTTCTTCCGCGCCTTGCGGCATTGCCGGCATGTGGTAATTTTCGTTCAGCGTGGTGATGTAGTAGTAAATGTTCTCTTGTTTCTCACCATACATACGCTCTAAACCATCATGCATAATCACAGCAACTTCATAAGCAAATGCCGGATCGTAAGAGATGCAGTTAGGGATAGTCAGAGACTGAATGTGACTATGACCATCTTCGTGTTGCAGACCTTCGCCATTCAAGGTTGTACGACCGGAAGTACCACCAATCAGGAAGCCGCGAGCCTGTTGGTCACCTGCTGCCCAGCACATGTCGCCAATACGTTGGAACCCGAACATAGAGTAGTAAATGTAGAACGGAATCATCGGCAGGTTATTAGTGCTGTAAGAGGTTGCCGCCGCCAGCCACGATGAAGCAGCACCCAGTTCATTGATGCCTTCTTGCAGAATCTGACCTTTAGCGTCTTCTTTATAGTAAGCAACCTGTTCACGGTCCTGCGGAGTATACTGCTGGCCGTTAGGACTGTAGATGCCGATCTGACGGAACAGACCTTCCATACCAAAAGTACGCGCTTCATCGGCAATGATTGGAACCAGACGATCTTTGATTGACTTGTTCTTCAACATTACGTTCAAAGCACGAACGAAAGCGATAGTGGTAGAAATTTCTTTGTTTTGTTCTTCCAGCAACGCACCAAAATCTTCCAGCGTTGGCAGTTCCAGCTTCTCTTCAAAATGAGTACGACGGCTTGGCAAATAACCACCCAACGCTGCACGACGCTCATGCAAATATTTATACTCTTCTGAGTCTTTATCAAAAGTCACATACGGCAGATTTTCGAGTTGGTCATCAGCCACAGACACATTGAAACGATCACGGAAATGGCGAACGCCTTCCATATTCATCTTCTTAACCTGATGAGCGATGTTTTTACCTTCCGCGGTATCACCCATACCGTAACCTTTGATAGTCTGAGCCAAGATAACCGTTGGTTTACCGGTAGTTTCCTGCGCTTTTTTCAAAGCAGCAAAGACTTTCTTAGGATCGTGACCACCACGGTTCAGCGCCCAAATCTGGTCATCAGTCATATCTTTGACTAATTCAGCGGTCTCTGGGTAACGGCCAAAGAAATGTTGACGCACATAAGCGCCATCTTTGGATTTGAACGTCTGGTAATCACCATCCAGCGTTTCATTCATCAGTTGGATCAACTTACCGCTGGTATCTTTACGCAGCAATTCATCCCAACGATCGCCCCAAAGCACTTTAATGACCTGCCAGCCAGCGCCGTCAAAAATGCCTTCCAGCTCATTAACGATTTTGCCGTTGCCTGTAACCGGGCCATCCAGACGTTGCAGGTTACAGTTGATAACAAATACCAAGTTATCCAGTTTTTCACGGGTTGCGATAGTGATCGCCCCTTTGGATTCTGGCTCATCCATTTCACCGTCGCCCAAGAAAGCATAAACGGTCTGCTTGGAGGTATCTTTCAGACCACGGTGTTCCAGATATTTCAGGAACTTAGCCTGATAAATCGCACCGATTGGCCCCAAGCCCATTGAAACAGTTGGGAACTGCCAGAATTCAGGCATCAATTTTGGATGCGGATAAGAAGAGAGACCATTGCCATGAATTTCCTGACGGAAATTGTTCATCTGCTCTTCAGTTAAACGGCCTTCAAGGAAAGCACGAGCGTAGACGCCTGGAGAGATGTGACCTTGGAAATAAACCAAATCGCCGCCGTCATTTTCATTACGGGCACGGAAGAAATGGTTGAAACAAACTTCATACATGGTTGCTGAAGACTGGAATGAAGCCATGTGACCACCCAATTCCAGATCTTTTTTGGATGCCCGCAACACGGTCATCACAGCATTCCAACGAATAGCAGAGCGAATACGGCGCTCCAAATCCAGATTGCCAGGGTAAGCAGGCTCATCCTCAACAGCAATGGTATTGATATAATCGCGGTTAGCAGCACCGGCCGCAACATTCACGCCGCCTTTACGTGCTTCGTTCAGTACCTGATCAATCAAGAACTGGGCACGATCAACACCCTCTTCACGGATGACCGATTCGATCGCCTGTAACCAGTCGCGAGTTTCGATCGGGTCCACGTCATTTTTCAAAATGTCTGACATGGTGTATTCCTTATCTGTTATCTGTTTCTAATGATTGTTTTGGAGCCTATCTTCCCGTCATACCCTTTGACGTTCAGCCGGTCATGACTGGAAGATAGGCCCTCACTGTTGTTGCCGCTAGCGCCCTCAGTAAAGGGACTCAACTTAGCTATGCAGACGCAGCAAATTTCAAGATCCACACAGCTAATTTTATTCCTGATGCTGTTGAAGACGTCGTAATGATCGCTCGCGACGAGTGTGCTCGCGGCTGAGATCCAATAAGACATCTTCAATGAAAGCTAAATGGCGATGGGATGCCTCACGAGCTTTCTCTGGTTGCCTCGCCATTATCGCTTCAAAAATCTTCGCCCGATGATCGCTGACAGCCGTCAGCATTTCCCGGCGGGTATACAAAAACTCAAAATTCTGCCGGATATTTTGTTCCAGCATAGGTGCCATACAGCGTAATAAATGAAGGAGAACCACATTATGCGCCGCTTCGGCAACGACGAGCTGATATTGCAAAACAGCCTCGGATTCAGCATTGACATCGCCACTTTCCTGAGCTTGTTGAATAACGAGATGATATTGCCGAATGCGTTCAAAATCTTCGTCAGTTCCACGCAGCGCCGCGTAATAGGCGGCAACGCCTTCCAAAGCATGGCGGGTTTCAAGGAGGTCAAATTGAGATTCTGGGTGACCAGCCAGTAGTTGTGCCAGTGGATCGCTGAAACTTTGCCAGAGGTTACTCTGAACAAACGTCCCCCCACCCTGACGGCGAAAAAGGAAACCTTTAGCTTCTAACCGCTGAATGGCTTCGCGCAGTGAAGGGCGCGACACATCAAACTGTTTCGCCAACTCGCGTTCAGGCGGCAACTTCTCCCCTGGACGCACAGATCCTTCAAGGATGAGATGCTCAAGACGCTGCTCAATAACATCTGATAATTTTGGTTGGCGGATTTTGCTATAAGCCATATTTACTATAAGTCAGTTAGAACCAAGTCAGTTAAAACCTATCTCATTAGGCTATTTTGTTTGTCGCTTCGAACCTGGGCAGTGTTCAAACAGCCTGTATCAGTGCGCCTACTTAAGGTAGATACCTATATGGATAAACATGATTTCGATCTTTGCCGAAGTCAATTGGTAATACCAATTTAAATCACTGGGCCATAAAAGTAACAAAGTATTCACCAACTGTCCATAAAGACCTTGTGCTAAATCATAAAAACCTGCAAATTTTAACAATTTTTTTTAAAAATTAGCAAAAGTTGATAACCAGTAGGTTAATAAACATCCTAAGATAATATCTTAACCTAACCTTTTTAAACGCATAAATGGGTACATTGAATCGTTACAGCAATAAAATAGCTGAATCTTCATAAAAAAATATAGCTACCAAATCATCACCCATTGATTTTAAACACAATTGCATACCATCAAGTTATAAATGTAGCTCAAATCAATAAAACCGAAGGGCGAAAATTAGCTATTAGCAAGGAATAATGGCAAATATGTGAGGAACCACCAGCAACAGCTCCGCGTAACTCCTGCTGGCGGTAAAAATGGACTACATTAAAACCAATAGCGCGTCACTTCATTCCACCCTTTTTTATACATACAGGATGAAATTACCCAACGCCTTGACGATTCATTTTTATCCCAACGCTTAACTTCCGTTTTTGGCACAGTAACGTAATGATTACAGGATTTATCTTCTTTTTCGTCTTTATCTTTACAAGAAAAATGTTTTGTCTCGAAAGAATGGACGACTTCGCTGGTCCAGTCTGATGGTAATTGAGAATAACCCAATGCTTTACATTCAGCGTAATCCCTGTCTCTTTCATACTTAGTTGCGCCGGGTTTTTCCCACGATGTACAACCCGTCAATACAGTAAATAAGGTAAATAAAGGGACAACAGCTATTTTTCTTATAAAATTCATATAAAAATACCTTAATTAAAAATAAATAAATAACCAGAGAAATCAAATCAGAATTTAAAAGTCCCCCCAACACGGTAACTCTTATCTTCAAAAGATGGTCTTCCACCAGACTGGATAATTTGTCTGTCTTGGCTTGAGATATCCCTGAAAACATCAGGCATAGAGCGTATATTATCTATTTTAACTTCACTGCCTGAAACTATATCCGTGAAATTACATTCAAAATAACCACAGGTTGAAATATAGCTATCAGTAAGCCGTGGCATAGAAGAACATCCTGTAATCACAAATATTGATAATAAAGCAATAAAAAATTTATTCATTGTTAACATCCCTGAATTGCTGTATATTTTATAAAAATTTAACTTAAATTAAAATCATATAAAAAGAGAGATCATTTCTTATGATCGAGTAAGTAATATCTACATATGCATTTTATCTTTCTGGCATTCCAAGGAATATCAGAACAATATTCCCCCAGAGAGAAATATATATTCTTATCGCGAGGAAAAACCTGTTTTACTGGTGTTCCATTAACACCGAAGATTAACAGGCTAGATAAAAAACATGAAATAATTAATATTTTCATGCACTTAACACTGATTAATGAATATAAAGCTCTATCTTATAAGATACCAAAAGACACATAATGACTTTATTTATTGTATTAGCGGTTATCCTCTCCATCTTCTACATATTCCAATATATCTCCAGGCTGACACTGTAAATGTTTACAAATTCTTTCCAGCGTCTCGATACGGATACCTTTTATTTTGCCATTTTTCAACAATGATAAATTTTGCTCAGTAATACCAATAACAGCAGCCAACTCTTTAGACTTTACTTTCCTTTTCGCTAAGATCACATCCAACCTTATTATAATACTCATGATGGTTCTCAGATAAAATAACGCTGATCATCGCTTATTTTCTTAGATTCACGCATAATTAAACTAAATATCAGGAGGAATACACCAAACATAATAATAAACAGAGATTCTGAATTAACACCAAGCGAGAAACTAAATACCCTTTGCCCTTTTGCTAAATCTACAGATAATGCCATTCCTTGTAATGTATTAATCACCGGGTAAAGTAATTGCTCCAGAATCATCAGAAAACCAATAATAAATGAAGCGGAGATATTGCGGTTACTCCATATTTCACCTTTAGCAAATCGGAAAAACAAAATTCCAATTAATACATAAGAAGCGGTCGATATGATTCGAGGGATCGTATCCAGCGAGATATAAAGCACCTGACTTAATAAAGATTGCTTAAATCCTTTTGCAGTCAATGCAGGCATAAGATCGCTATATGCCTGAATAACAGCCTGACGAGTGGTATCATGCCATAACGACCAAGACGCAATATGGAACCCCATATCAGCAATTGCCATAACGGAAGCAATAATAATAGCCAGAAAGCTGAGTAGCTTGATTCTGGGATTAGTTACAAGCTCCTGTTTATCACACATTGTGTCATTCCATATACATGTTTAACTAAACTTTCGTTAAAGTACTTCAAAAGTTATCGTATTACAATAATTTTTTATCACTAAATAGACAGAATACGATTCAAAGTAATCGATAAATCAGAGCGATAATCATTGAAAACTGCCATTAATTTATTGATAGAAAAAGAAAAAAATTATCATTTACCTGAAACAGTAAACAGCAAATGCTACTTAGTCACTGTTCTAGCATCCTGACATCATATGGTTTACCGCGATATTTTGTTGCGAAGATTGAACGACAAACACAGAACGCTTTACTCAGGGCACCTTTCAAAACCAGCGCCATGCCGGTCAATTTCAATACAGAGTAAATCGAAGATGATGGTTCAAAACGAACCTGATATCAGGTATTAACCAATCTCCCTCAACACTGAAAATCAATAAGAATAATTAATATATTCAGGCGGAGTGACCTTAATATCAACAGCATAGGCTTAATTATAAGCAGAGATGAGCTATGGCAACAAAAACTTCATTTCCGCCTGCACTGCGGGCGGATAACCAACACGCGCCCGGTCAACCGGGCGGTTTCTGGCCCCGTCCGGTATACCTATGTCTGCTGTGTTCACTGACGGCAACGACCCTGCCCGCCTCGGCGCGGGAATACTTTAATCCCATGTTCCTAATGGGCGCTGATGGTGAACACAGTCATGTCGATCTCTTGGCGTATGAAAACGCGAGATATGTCGCACCCGGGCGCTATCTGGTGGATGTCTACATGAACCAGAATAAAGGTGGACAGCCGCGAGATTGAATTCAGGCTGGTTAACGGCCATCTCCAGCCGGTATTCACCGTCGCACAACTGGAAAGGTATGGGTCAATACTCGCGAGTTACCGGCTTTTCAGGGTAAAGCGGATGACAGCCCCATCACCGAGCTGACGAAACAGATCCCGCACGCCCGCGCGACATTGGATTTTGTCCGTTTACGTCTTGATCTCAGCGTCCCTCAGAGCGCCATGCAGCCCCGTTATTCTGGAACGGTTAACCCGTCACTGTGGGGTCCTGAGATCCCGGCTTTTTTGATGAACTACACCGTCAATGGCTCGGAAAGGCATTATGACAATCAGGGAAACTGGGAAGGATCACGTTCCCGTAATTTGTTTGCTTCTTTTCGTAATGGGTTGAATCTGGGACCGTAGCGTCTGCACGGCACGCAAACTTACAGTTACAATCGTCAGCGCAACGAAGATGCCTCCAGTTTTTCCACGCCGGCACAGACTCAACGGCAGGTGAGTAATACCTATCTGCAACGTGATATCCCCTCACTGCGCCGTGAGTTCACCGACGGTGAAGCCTATACCGGTGGCGATATTTTTTACAGTATCCCATTTCGGGGCATGAAACTGGCTTCGGAGGAGGCGATGTTACCCGATAGTCGGCACGGTTTTGCCCCGGAGATAACCGGTGTGGCGAACGCCAATGCACAGGTGACGGTATTCTAGAATGGCAATAGTGTATCAAACCACCGTAGCACCGGGGCCGTTTCGGCTCACCGACCTCTATACCACCGGGAGTGCGGGCAATCTGACAATGATAATCAAAGAGGCAAATAGGGATAAGCAGCACCTGCTCCGGCGATGGTGATGTATTTCAAAATTCACGCTTACTCTACCGGATCGATGGGCCATTTGTTCTGGGGAAACCGAATGCCTTAGCCTCTTCAATAGAAGATGTCGCTTTCATGTTTACTGATGCGGCCAACAACCCCTTATCACTCAGTACCGGGTACCGAGGTGAAGGAGAGAACGCAAGATACGTTAAGCCGATGGACAATAGTTATAAAGCATCGACGCAGGTGTCTGTTATACCGATTCTGTTGAAGACTGACGGCGCTGGCGGGCTGACTCGAGCGGTTGCGGTTATTTCAGTATGGTCGGATGTTTATTTCATCGAACCCTCTGCTTAGTTGTTGCAATTGTTGCAGCGCCAGTCGGCGCTGCATAAACCGGCCTAATAGCTAAAAGTAAGCCAAACAACTCCATACACGGGATGAATAAAACCCGAACCAATAAGAATCATTAAGCCAACTAATCAAACCAATGCCCCATAAATTGTCAGTAAGGCAACGACAACAATGATAGAGAAAGTCACTTTTTTCGCCAATATCACCGCAGCAATAGGCGTTTGAATTGAATCAAGATGGGGTTCGCGACTTAATGAAAATTGAGCAAGCTGACAGAGCACCTTGTATTGTGAAGTTCTTAAATCACTAAGAGAAGCAACCCACGCCGGTAAAGCCCGCTCGCCATGCCCTAATAAAGCATAAGCAACTCCAGCCAGACGAACGGGAATCCAATCCAACCAATGCAACAAACCATCAACGCCAGATTGCGCTCTCTGAACCGGTGTACCATATTGTGCCAACCATCCCTGATAAGCCCTTAAGAAACAATATCCCATTAAAGCAACCGGCCCTAGTTCACCCGCCACAATCAACCAAAAAATCGGCGCCAGATAATAGCGAAAATTTATCCACAGCAACGCATTTTGTATCTCTCGCAACATATTCTCTTTGCTGGCATCAGAAGGTAAACCATGAATAATTGCGAAATGCGTAAGATATTCTCTTTGTTGTTCCCTGTTATCTTGATGAACAGTACGAAAATATTCACGATAATCATGCCGTAAGCGCCCTGCTCCGATGCACAGCAAACAGATAAACACCCATAAAACCAGTTCAAAAATGCCGAACATAAAATCATTTAATATTTCAATCAATACCCATGTAATCATCATGACTACTAACGTCATTAAAAGGCTTTTCCATAACGAAAAAGACTTCAAATCGGTAAACAATGGCTCAAGACGGCGCTCCAATTGCCAATGGTCACCCATTTTGAAAACCCGTTCCCACGCCAACACTAACAACAGTATAAAGAGAGTCATTCTTTCCGCTCCTGCAACAATTGCTGGTAATGTGTCCAATCGAAATAAAGTCCCAGATCAATTTTTCTTCCCAGAACAACATCATTATAGCCAGTGATATGCTCTTTTATACCCGTCATCTTTCAAGTTGCCTCTTTGTTGGCTGCGCTCACTCACCCCGGTCACATAGTTACCTATGCTCCCGGGGATTCGCTCCCTTGCCGCCGCGATGCATCTTGAAATCCATAGGGTATATATTCGGGTCTACCCATAAATCATTGTGTCAGTACAACAAAGCTTTTCTGTAGACAATATGATGAATAACCAATAAAACGGTTGCTCACCCTGTGGACACGAATCGTGTGAAAGAATTTCTCTCACTCAATTCATCATGCAACCACATTTTTTCCTTCTTAAATCCAGATGATAAAACCAAGATAGTAGTTGTTCACTACACAACAGGGTAGCATGTTAAGACCATTAATATTGTTATCACCTCTGGAGCTTTTTAATGACAAAACAAAATTGCAATACAGATCAGCGCCGTGCCGTTCTTATGGAACACTTGCAGAACGACATTCCCACCAGTGTAACCCTCGCACTAAAAGAAGATCTGGGCGGAAATACAAATTTCACTTCTGATATTACCGGCCAATTAATTCCCGAAAATAAACAAGCCACCGCAGTCATTATCACTCGGGAAGATGGTATTTTCTGTGGACAACAATGGCTGAATGAAGTTTTTACTCAATTAGGCGACCAAATATCCATTGAATGGCTAGTCAAAGATAGTGATACAATTACAGCCAACCAAAAACTTTGCATATTACGAGGCCCAGCACAGATATTACTGACCGGTGAACGCACCGCTCTTAACTTTATTCAGACTCTCTCTGGCGTTGCAACAGAAACTAGTCACTACGTTCACCGTCTTGCCGGTTTAAAAACCCAATTACTTGATACACGCAAAACGCTACCGGGATTACGCACAGCCCTAAAATATGCCGTATTTTGCGGAGGTGGTAATAATCACCGCCTTGGATTATTCGACGCTTTCCTTATCAAAGAAAACCATATCATTGCCAATGGATCTATTAAACAGGCCGTAGATAAAGCTCGTTATTCTCACCCCGGTGTCCCTGTTGAAGTCGAAGTAGAAACGCTAGATGAACTCATTTTGGCACTAAAAGCTAATGTTGATATTATTATGCTAGACAATTTTACTATTCCAATGATGAAAGAAGCCGTCGCTATCACATCAGGTAAAGTCCCTTTAGAAGTATCCGGCAATATCACCCTGGATACTCTGCGCAGCTATGCTGAAACAGGCATCGACTTCATTTCTGTTGGAGCGCTCACCAAACATATTAGAGCATTAGATCTCTCCATGCGCTTTCAATAATTAGCAATAATAATATTGATGGTGGTGTAAATCAGCAATTGGTAGATCGAAAATTTGCGAACACCACCGTAAATATTTTTGCAAACCTTGCAATTCATAAATTCTTTTTCGAGTCAATTCCATAACCTTCATCTATCCTATTTCATTTTTTTCTCTTTCCTTCATTCTCTATATCGCAACACCACAACACGGGGAAGAAATATGAAACAACAACAAGGATTTACTTTAATGGAGATTATGGTTGCTATTGCTATCATTTCCATCTTAAGTGCTATTGGTATTCCTAGTTATCAAGGATATATCCAGAAAGCCGCTTTAACAGATATACTACAAAATATTGTACCTTATAAATCAGGTATAGAACTTTGCGGTTTTGAAACTGAAGATTTCATGGGTTGCAATGCAGGAGCAATGTCAATTCCAAAAGATCATAACAGTAGATATATCGAGAGCATTTCAGTTAAAAATGGGGAAGTTACCATTAACGGGGAAAAAAGTCTTAAAAACCTCAGCATTACATTAAAGCCGTCACAAAATACACAAATAGGTACAATTAAATGGAACATTAAATGTGAGTCGACAAACAATTCATTAAAAAATCGTTGTCAGGAAATATTTGAATTTTAATTTATTACTCTTATTAATACATCTTTACACAGGAAAGAACAATGAACTCACTTTCAATGGCAGAAAACACATTGATGGAAAGAGAAATCCATGATATTTGTCAACGCCACCAATCTGTTGTAATAAAAAAAGATGATAATGCGATAACAATTGCCAGTAACGAATTACCTAATGATGATTTATTATCAGCATTACGATTTATTTCCGGACGTATCGTTAATGTAGAAATTTGGCCACTGGCAAGGATAGAATCAATATTACATCAAAATACTTCACTAAGTCATGTACCAGAGGAAGAATCCGCGTTATTACCACTTATCGCTGATACCAATACAGATGAAAATGATGCGCCCGTTATTCAACTTATTAATCAAACTTTATTAACTGCAATTCAACGGCGTGCATCCGATATTCATTTTGAACCATTCCAACAAGGTTACCGTATTCGTATCCGGGTTGATGGCGCACTACACCTCTTGTCTTCGCCATCTCCTCAAATGAATGCAAGCATTGCCGCACGCCTTAAGATAATGGCTAAATTAAACATCGCTGAAAAACGACTGCCTCAGGATGGACAATTTGATTGGTCTGACACTCGACACAACTATGCTATTCGTATGGCGACTTTGCCAACAATACACGGAGAAAAAGTTGTACTTAGGATATTAAATACAATGCAACAATTGTTGTTAGATCAACTAGGTATTCCTGATCCATTGTTAAATCAGCTTCGACAAAAACTCGCGTTACCACAAGGGATGATTTTAGTCACTGGACCGACAGGTAGCGGAAAAACTGTGACTTTATATAGCTGTTTACAATATCTGAATCAGAATAAAAAGAATATTTGCAGTGTAGAGGACCCAGTAGAGATCCCATTGAACGGTATTAACCAGACACAAACTAACAGCAAAATTGATCTCAATTTTGCCAAAGTATTACGGGCACTATTACGCCAAGATCCTGATGTCATTATGGTGGGAGAAATACGTGATAGCGAAACAGCCGAAATTTCAGTAAAAGCGGCGCAAACAGGTCATCTGGTTCTTTCTACATTGCATACTAATTCAACCATAGATACATTGTCCCGCCTACAAAATCTGGGTATTTCAGGTTATATGGCTGCTTCTTGTATCAAATTAATTATCGCCCAACGGCTTGTCAGAAAATTATGTCTTCGTTGCCGCAAACAACAAACAGAAGAAACTATTATTAATACTGAAAATAACTCTCTATTTATTAAGCAATGGCTAGCCGTTGGTTGTGAGCATTGTTTTTCCGGTTATTACGGTCGAACGGCTATTTATGAGTTTTTAGAAATAACAGATGATATTAAACAGATATTATCAGAACAGAACTCCCAAAATGGGCAAAAAACCATTATAGCTCAAAGAAAAGACACTTTACTTTCATCCGGTATTTTATTAGTAGAACAAGGCATCACTACATTAGAAGAAATTTATCAAGTTACAGGTCAGGAATAATAATGAAAATTCATTATCTTTATAATTGGCAAGCAGTGAACAACAAAGGCGAAATATCAAAAGGAAAATCACTATGTGATAACCGAAAATCTTTATATCAGCAACTTATTCATTCTGGATTACAACCTTATAATATAAAGTGTGAAAAATTAATATTTTATCATCAACAACAAGTTGCTTACCGTCTGAATTTTATTCGTCAATTGGCAACACTATTATCATCAGGAATGCCATTACTAAATTGCCTCAATATTCTTATTCGTGAATGCGATCATCCACTATGGCACTGTGTATTATTAGATATTAGCAAGAAAATTACCCGTGGAGAATCATTTTCCTCCTCATTAAAAGATTATCCATTTCTATTTCCGCCTTTATTTTGTCAACTTATTACCGTTGGCGAATTGACCGGGCAATTAGAAGTCTGTTGTCAATTATTAGTTAAACAACAGGAGCAACAAGATAAATTACAGAAAAAAATAGCAAAAGCTCTACGTTACCCTTTTATTATTATCATTGTTGCCAGTATCATTATTTTATTGATGCTTATTTTTGTTTTACCCGAATTTGAACATATTTATCATTCATTTGACGCACAACTTCCGCTACTCACTCGTAGTTTATTAATAACTTCCAACTGGCTAATTCAATATGGTGGCTATGGTGTTATTGGACTAATTATACTGCTTCTATTTTACCTACAATTACGTCAACGTCATACAATATGGATCACTCGTGAAAAAAATCTGATGTTACGTTTACCCGTTATTGCAAAATTAATTAGTTGCCAGCAATTAGGGCAACTTTTCCATATCCTGTTTATGACACAAAAAGCGGGCCTGACACTCACCGCAGGATTAGACAGTGCTATTGCATCGATAAATCATCCGGTATTTCTGCAAGCGACTAAATTCTTACGAGCTCAAATTAATCAAGGGATACCCATGAGCGAAACACTGAAACAGCAATCTTGTTTTCCTGCTCTGTGTCAACAATTTGTCAGTGTTGGCGAAGAATCTGGCAATCTGGAACTGTTATTAGGAAATCTCGCTAACTGGTACCAACAACAAGCATTGGAAATTTCTGATAATATGACCCAGTTATTAGAACCAATACTTATAGTCATAATAGCAATTATTGTCGGTACACTATTGCTCGCAATGTATTTACCCATTTTTCAGCTAGGTACGATACTCACCTAAAGTAAAAACGATTCCATAGCTTTGTCTCTAGGTCATCTGCCTCCTTTCGGTTACAATCCCGAAATAGTATCAAGTAATATTAAGGGATAGGATGACTTATATTATTGCACTCACAGGTGGGATTGGCAGCGGTAAAACCACTATCGCCAATACTTTTGCAGCTCTTGGCGTTCCTCTTGTTGATGCAGATATTATTGCCAGAGAAGTCGTTGCCCCTGGAACGCCTGCTCTACAAGCCATCACAGAACACTTTGGTCATGACATATTGACGCCCAATGGCAGCCTTAACCGAGCACTGTTACGCCAAAGAATATTCACAAACAGACAAGAAAAACAGTGGGTTAATCAACTTCTTCACCCTCTAATACATCAAGAAACCCAACGGCAATTGAAACAGATAACCACACCTTATGTTATTTGGGTTGTTCCATTATTAGTCGAAAATAATTTGAAGCATCTGGCAGATCGGATTCTAGTCGTTGACGTTTCACCTGAATTACAAATCAGCCGAACAGCCACTCGTGATGGTATTAGCAATCAACAGGTTGAAAATATTTTGGCTGCCCAAGCATCCCGTAGCGAGAGGCTGGCTTATGCCGATGACATTATCTCAAATCATGATAACGTACAGGCAATCGCTCCTCGTGTTGCCGAACTACATCAACAATATTTAAGATTAGCTGGATCAGCCAGGCAGGATAATCATGATGAGTGACACAACTTCTACAATCATTTTTGAACACCCACTGAATGAAAAAATGCGGGCATGGTTGAGAATTGAATCTTCTCTGCAACAACTCACCAGTCAACGCCATTTAGACTCACTAGCAAGCAGCCTCGCCTTCTTCCGCACAGTGACTGAGCTACTTGAAGTGCTAGAACGAGGGGAAGTGCGTTCTGAATTGCTAAAAGAGTTAGAACGCCAACAGGCAAAATTAAAACAATGGGCTGAAATACCCGATGTTGATATTAATATCGTCAATAGTTTCAGATTAAAACTGAAAGAGCGAGCTATCGCATTAAGTAAAGCGCCACGGCTGGGACAATCCCTGAAAGAAGATAAAATTATCAGTATGGTGCGCCAACGCCTCAGTATTCCAAGTGGTTGTTGTGGTTTTGATCTGCCCACTCTGCATCTATGGCTTCACTTACCGCAATCAGAAAGGGATAAAATGGTCGCATTCTGGATTGATAGTTTGCTACCTCTCCAACAAGCACTAGAAAGTATTTTAGAACTCATCCGCCAATCCGCTATTTTTCGTTCAGAAATCAGTAAAAACGGTTTTCATCAGAATACGGCAGAAGGCGCAGATTTATTGAGATTACGTTTGCCATTAAAACCTTTACTGTTTCCTCAAATTTCCGGTCATAAGACCCGGTTTGCTATCCGTTTTTTACCATTGGATAGTGAAAAAGGCTTCGTGCCTGCCCATTTACCATTTGAATTAGCCTGTTGCTAATATTACAAACTAATTATTAGGAAAGTTATTATGTCTGAGTTATTAACGATTGAATGTCCAACATGCGGTAAAACCGTAGTTTGGGGAGAAATAAGCCCATATCGTCCATTTTGCAGTAAGCGCTGTCAATTAATTGACTTAGGCGGGTGGGCAAATGAAGAGAAACGGATACCAAGCCAAAGTGAAAACTCCGATAGCGATGATTGGAGTGAACAACCTGAGCAATAACAAATAGCCGCGTTATTATAATGCGGCTATTAACAACTCAAGCGGTTAGTAATGCAACAATACTGCGATTAGCTGGCGGGAATTCATCAGCAATTAAATCTTTCTGTAATACCCACCGAGAAAGTTGCCCTTCTTTACCGAAAGGTTCATTTTCCCATCCATCCACCAAGAAGAAATATAGGGTAATCAACCTGTCAGGAAAATCATGTTCAACCGTTTTTACCAACTCATAATGAGTAACAGTAATACCAATTTCTTCCTGTAACTCACGTACTAACGCCTGCTCAGGAGTTTCCTCTTTCTCAACTTTCCCGCCAGGAAATTCCCAGAAACCACCCATATGGGCATCAGCATGACGCTGAGTAATAAAAATTTCATGCTGCGTATTTCTAATAATCCCAGCGGCTATATGCAGGTGTTTCTTTTCCATATTACTCTTACTTCTTCATCTATTATTCTTTTTGATTGATCAACGACCAATAACCAAATGCTACATCCAACGTTATTCGCTTAAACCTAACAGCAAAAAGGCGGTCTCCCGCCTTTTTATCATTACTGCAAGCGCCCGTGGCAATGTTTATATTTTTTACCCGATCCACAAGGACAAGGATCATTACGGCCTACTTTACGAGCGCCGCTGGCAATCTGTGCTTCTGTTGTAGACATCAATGCGCCTTTTTCAACTTCATGGCTTAATTGCTGTTGCCTTGCCAAACGTTCAGCTTCTGCCCGGCGCTGTTGCTCCAATGCCTCTACTTCTTCCGGCAATCTCACTTGAACTTTGCTCAACGTACTAATCACTTCATATTTCAGCGATTCCAGCATGTTTGCAAACATAGCGAAAGATTCACGTTTATATTCCTGTTTTGGATCTTTCTGAGCATAACCACGTAAATGGATACCCTGACGTAGGTAATCCATTGCTGCCAGATGCTCTTTCCACAACATATCCAGAGTCTGCAACATGATACCTTTTTCGAAGTTACGCATCATTTCAATGCCAACAATCTCTTCTTTACGTTTATAGACTTCAACAGCCTGTTCAAGGATACGCTCACGCAACGTCTCTTCATGTAGTTCAGGCTCTTTATCCAACCACTCTTTGATCGGCAGCTCTAAATCGAAATCAGTCATTAAACGTTGCTGCAAACCTTCCACATCCCACATCTCTTCCAGAGATTGAGGGGGAATATAAGCATCAATGGTTGCTTTAAATACATCTTCACGAATGCTGCAAATGGTTTCACTAACATCACTCACATCCAGCAAATCGTTACGTTGAGCATAAATAGCACGACGCTGATCGTTAGCAACATCATCGTACTCTAACAATTGCTTACGTATATCGAAGTTACGGCTCTCCACTTTACGTTGAGCATTGGCAATGGCTTTGGTTACCCACGGATGTTCAATTGCCTCACCGGGTTTCATACCCAGTTTACGCATCATGCCGGTGACACGATCAGAGGCAAAAATACGCATCAGTGAGTCTTCCATTGATAAATAGAAACGGGACGATCCCGCATCCCCTTGACGACCGGAACGCCCACGTAGCTGATTATCAATACGACGAGATTCATGACGTTCCGTACCGATAATATGCAAACCGCCCGCGGCCAGAACCATATCATGGCGTTCCTGCCATGCAGATTTAATCTCTTCAATCTGAGCTTCTGTTGGCTCGGTCAGCTTAGCAATTTCCGCCTGCCAACTACCGCCTAGCACAATATCCGTACCACGACCCGCCATGTTAGTCGCAATAGTTACCGCGCCCACTTGACCAGCCTGAGCAATAATATCCGCTTCCATTGCATGAAACTTGGCGTTAAGTACGTTGTGCTTGATATCCGCTTTAGTCAGTTCATGAGAAACCAGTTCAGACTTTTCAATAGAAATAGTCCCCACCAATACAGGCTGCCCTTTACTGGTACGTTCGCGGATATCTTCAATGATAGCTTCAATTTTTTCAGCTTCGGTCATATAAACCAGATCCGGCAAATCATCACGAATCATTGGGCGGTTTGTCGGCACCACAATGGTATCGAGCTTATAAATAGAGCTAAACTCAAATGCCTCTGTATCGGCTGTACCGGTCATACCCGCCAGTTTTTCATACAACCGGAAGTAGTTTTGGAAAGTGATAGAAGCCAGGGTTTGGTTCTCATTCTGAATTTCCACACCTTCTTTAGCTTCAACAGCCTGATGCAATCCATCAGACCAACGACGCCCCTGCATGGTACGGCCAGTATGTTCATCAACAATAATGACTTCACCCTCTTTCACGATATAGTCGACATCGCGGGTAAACAGCGCATGGGCGCGTAACGCAGCCGTAACATGGTGCATTAGCATGATATTGGTTGGTGAATATAGGGATTCACCTTCTTCCATCAATTTGGCTTCCGACAGTAATTGTTCAATCAAAACCAAACCACGTTCCGTCAAGTTAACCTGACGGGACTTTTCGTCGACAGAAAAGTGACCTTCTCCCTGGAAAGTCTCTGAATCATCTTTTTCCTGACGAATCAATTTAGGGATCAACTTATTGACTTTGATATAAAGTTCAGAGCTATCTTCCGCGGGGCCAGAGATAATCAATGGCGTCCGCGCTTCGTCAATCAGAATGGAGTCAACTTCATCCACTAGCGCATAATGTAATTTACGCTGCACACGCTCTTCCGGACTAAACGCCATGTTGTCACGAAGATAATCAAAGCCATATTCGTTGTTAGTACCATAGGTAATATCCGCCGCATATGCCTGGCGTTTAACAGGCGCCGGCATACCTGGCAGGTTAATACCAACGCTCAATCCCAAAAATTCAAACAGTGGACGGTTATTTTCAGCGTCGCGCTGTGCCAGATAATCATTCACTGTGACTACGTGAACACCACGCCCTGTTAATGCATTCAAATAAGCAGGCAAAGTCGCTGTCAGTGTTTTACCTTCACCAGTACGCATTTCAGCAATACAACGTTCATTCAGGACCATCCCTCCCAGCAACTGGACGTCGAAATGACGCATAGCAAACACGCGCTTACTCGCTTCACGTACTGTTGCAAATGCTTCAGGCAACAAATTTTCCAGCGATTCTCCCTTTTCTAAGCGGGTACGAAATTCGGCTGTTTTACCCTTCAATTCATCATCAGACAATTTTTCAAACTCTGGCTCCATGCGGTTGATCACATCAACAACTTTACGCATACGACGCAGTGTACGGTCATTACGACTACCAAAAACCTTTGTTAATAATTTAATCAGCATAGTTAATTACATCTCAGATAAGGCCGTTATCTCGCAGCCAACAAATAGTTATTTATTTCGGAATTTGTAAAAAAAAGAAGATTCAGAGATAAGCAGTAGGACCTGCGCGGATACCTTGGGCTTTAGCAATCCAAAACGTCGGAGTATAAGAAGATTGTGATGCAATATTCAGGAATGGTATATCTGGAACTGGTTCAGGCGGCTTAGGTTTCTGAGTTAATAGCGCATTCAGAGTTTCTAGTACAAGTTGCTGAATACTGGAAGAACTTAACCGGATACTTTGTTTTGTTGTTTCATCGTTCATTGGTTGGGAAACAGAAAAAACAAAAGAAAGCTGCCTGATCACATTGCGTACCGCATGTTGTTGCCAGTAATTAACGCCATTGGCAGGCTGATGTTGAACATTCTGCAATGAGAATAGGTTATCAAAAGCTGATAAAGCCTGATTTTGCCAACTCTGGCTAGGGGAGGTATTAGCTTGTGAAATATTATCGGCAACACCCGCTAAAATGGTAGGAACGCCAATACTTGCCGCAACTACCCCTAATAACAGATGTGACCAGAAATAACGTCTGCCAAATTGTCGCCAAAGATTTAGAATACCCATTAATCCTTCATCATACCGGAGCTACTGTTATTATGCGCGATAGCCGCCCACAATCATTAGATGTTCTTTTTGAAGACGTCGCTGCCGTTGAGAAAAGCCCGCTTCATGTTATCCAGCAACGTGCCGTCGCTTTGTTAAAACTCAACCGCGCCGTTATCAGCTTGCTTCCCGCACAATTACATCCGTGGTGTCGGGTCGCTAATTATCGCAAACAAATTCTGGTACTGGAAGCAGGAAACGCCAGTTGGATGACCAGATTACGCTACGAACTGCCAACGCTGCTTTCTACACTAAGAAGCGAAATTCTACCATCATTGTCATCTATCGACATCAGGATTAACCCATCACTTATGATTAAGCATGGCAATAATGCGCTGAGCTTCGCAAAAACGATAAGCGATGATCACAAAACGTTACCGATGCGTCAGTTAAGTCAAGAGAGCGCGAAAGAATTAATAGTGCTAGCAAACCGCAGCCCAAAAAAGTTGAAGGAAAGATTGGAGCGATTAGCTGCACTGGCCGGAGAGAGTGCCAGCACAGCTAAAAAATAAGCGCTAACGCTGAGTAAAAAACATCAGCGAGAACAAAATCACTGATAACATAACTCACTGATATATCATCGAATTATTCTCAGCACACTAGAGAGTTACGCCATTACAGTTGATGGAGCACGAAAAGCCATCGGCATTTCAGCTTCATCTTCGAAAGTGATCAGTTCCCATGCACTTTCTTGCGCCAGAACTGCCTGCAATAGTTTATTGTTCAACGCATGACCCGATTTGAACGCAGTAAACGCGCCAATGATGTTATAGCCACACATAAACAGATCACCAATTGCATCCAGCATTTTATGACGGACAAATTCGTCTTCAAAACGCAAGCCATCTTCATTAAGTACACGATAGTCATCAACAACAATCGCACAATCAAAGCTGCCGCCTAAACATAAGCCTTTAGATTGTAAGTATTCAATATCACGCATAAAGCCAAATGTACGTGCACGACTGATTTGACGAACAAACGCTTCTGCCGAGAAATCCAGACAGTAACGTTGAGAGCTTGAATCAATCGCAGGATGATTGAAGTCAATAGTGAAATCCAGACTGAAACCATTATAAGGTTTCATCTCCGCCCACTTATCACCCTCCTCCACACGTACAGTTTCCTTAATACGCAGGAATTTTTTCGCTACGTTCAGCTCTTCAATGCCCGCATCCAGCAGCAGGAAAACAAACGGGCTGGCGCTACCATCCATAATAGGAATTTCTGGCGCGTCAACGTCGATAATAATATTATCAATCCCTAACCCCGCAAGCGCTGCATTCAGGTGCTCAACCGTTGAGATTCGCACGTCATGCTCATTTACCAGGCAAGTACAGAGCATAGTATCACGCACGGATTTTGCATCTGCCGGGAAATCAACCGGTGGATTCAAGTCAGTGCGGCGATAGATGACCCCGGTATTAGCCGGTGCTGGGCGCATTGTTAGCGTGACTTTTTTACCGGTGTGTAAACCGACGCCAGTCGCCTGAACAATACGTTTAAGTGTCCTTTGTTTGATCATCGTTTTATCTCGCAATGTTATCCATCCTGCCAACCACTATACACTATGGTTGGCGGGGGAGTTTAGCACAAAAAGCGGAGAATCCAATTTTTTAGCTATTAATCGGCCTGTTTACGTAAAAATGCAGGAATATCCAAATAATCTGGCTCCTTGCTAGTTTGTACGCTCTGGTCATTCACCACTTTTGCCGCTGGTTTATTTTCTTCAGACAATGAAGACATACCGCCAGACATGTGCTGATGACGGTGTTCCATTACACTTGACTGAGAAGACTTATTGGTAACCAACGTAATTTCAGGACGTTTATCCATACCAATACCGGTGGCAACCACAGTCACACGCAACTCATCGTTCATATCTGGGTCCAGAGAGGTACCGATCACGACGGTTGCATTATCAGATGCAAATGCACGAATCGTGTTACCCACTGTTTCGAACTCATCCAAACGCAGATCAAAGCCAGCGGTAATGTTAACCAGAACACCACGAGCACCTGACAAGTCGATATCTTCCAGCAATGGACTGGAAATCGCCATCTCAGCGGCCTCTTCTGCGCGATCTTCACCCTGTGCGATACCAGAACCCATCATGGCATAGCCCATTTCGGACATCACGGTACGCACGTCAGCAAAGTCAACATTCATCAGTCCCGGACGCGTGATCAATTCAGCGATGCCCTGAACCGCGCCTTTCAAAACGTCATTAGCTGCGCCGAAAGCATCTAGTAGTGAAATGCCACGACCAAGTACTTTCAGCAGTTTGTCGTTAGGGATAGTAATCAATGAATCTACATGCTTGGACAATTCAGTGATCCCTTGTTCGGCAAACGCCATGCGTTTCTTACCTTCAAAATTGAAAGGCTTAGTCACCACAGCGACGGTCAAAATCCCAAGCTCTTTTGCAATTTCAGCTACCACAGGCGCGGCGCCAGTACCGGTACCTCCCCCCATACCGGCAGCGATAAATACCATATCCGCGCCATCAAGCGCGGTGCGCAATGCATCCCGATCTTCTTGAGCAGCAGTACGACCAACTTCCGGATTTGCCCCAGCTCCCAAACCTTTAGTAATACCATTACCAATCTGGATAGTCTGGCCGACAGCCGTTTTACGCAATGCCTGAGCATCCGTATTTACTGCAAAGAATTCAACACCTTCGATGCGTTCACGCACCATGTGCTCAACAGCGTTACCGCCGCCACCGCCGACGCCGATGACCTTAATCACCGCGTCATTGGTTAATTCTATTGGTTCAAACATATAGTTTCTCTCCGCTTTGTGCCTTTATATCGAGGCTAAAGAAAACGCAGCCTCTGTATAAAATTAAAACTCTTTTTTCAGCCAGCTACTGACTTTCTTAAACCAGCGACTCACTGAAGCATGTTTTTCAATATCCGCATCACCATTAAGATGAGAGGCTTTCCCGTAATGCAGCAACCCCACCGCTGTTGAATAATAGGGTTGCTGCGCATAGTCCGTCAGACCAGTAATATTAAGAGGTTGACCAATACGCACCTGAGCGTGGAACACGCGCTGGGCACATTCAGCCAAGCCATCAATCTGAGCGCCACCACCAGTCAAGACAATACCCGCAGCCAGATGGTGTTTAACCCCCTGCTGGCGTAACTGTTCCTGCAATCGCAAGATTTCATCATTCACTAAATTCAGTAATTCGATGTAACGCGGCTCAATCACCTCAGCCAACGTCTGACGCTGTAAGCTACGTGGTGGACGTCCCCCGACACTTGGCACTTCCACACTTTCATCTTTGCTGACTAACGAACCTAGCGCGCAACCGTGGCGTACCTTTATCGTTTCTGCATCGCTTGGCGGCGTACCAAAAGCATAAGCAATATCACTGGTGACAACATTGCCGGCATAAGGGATAACTTTGGTATGACGCAGCGCTCCGCCGGTATATACCGCAATATCCATCGTCCCGCCGCCGATATCTACCACGCAAACGCCCAATTCACGCTCGTCTTCGGTCAAAACAGCATAGCTGGCGGCCAACCCGGAAAAAATAAGCTGATCGACTTTCAAACCACAGCGCTCAACGGCTTTTGCAATATTTTTCGCCATATCATTATGACAGGTAATCAAGTGAACTTTCGCCTGCATGCGCACACCGGAAAGTCCCACCGGATTTTTAATGCCTTCCTGATAATCGATGGCATATTCTTGCGGAATAACATGGAGTATTCGGTATTCATCGCGTACACGAACTGATTTGGCAGTATGAACAACATTGTCTACATCTTCCTGAGTGACTTCCTCCTCGGAAATAGGAACCATTCCGATTTCATTCTGACAACTAATATGTTTTCCAGATAACGCCAGATAAACAGAGGAAATTTGACAATCTGCCATCAATTCAGCCTGATCGATAGCCCGCTGTACACATTTAACAACCGACTCCAGGTCGTTTACACCGCCTTTATCCATACCGCGGGATGGACAGCTTCCCACCCCGATAATATTAACCATACCATCGGGCAGAATTTCACCAACAAGGGCAGATACCTTTGCTGTGCCAATTTCTAGGCCAACTACTAATTTTCTGTCCGTCGATTTGATCATCGTTGTTCTGCCTGCCTCATATAATTATTGCCAGTAATTGTTTATTGCCCTTTGGCCGGAGCATTAGGATCACCAATAGGTAAAGGCGCCCAACCTACCGCGGCGCCACTGTCATAACGCAAATCCACGTAATCCACCCTTTTCTCTGTGTTCTGCTGTAACAGCGGATAAAGCTCGATAAAACGCTTAATACGGCCTGTTGTATCCATTCTTCCCAGCTTTAGCTGGACGCCATTATCCAGCGTCAATTGCCAGGAACGACGCGCCGTCATTGCCGCCGCTTTTAATTTCAGTTTATTGGCAGCGAGAAGTTTAGCCATAGCTCGGTAACCATCAAGTACTTCTTTTTCATTGCCTTGTGGGCCATAAAGCATCGGGAAATACCCTTTAACTTCCCATTCAGCCGGAATGCTGAATACCTGACCTTCGGCATCCAACATCTGTGTTTCATTCCAGCGTGCATAAGGGACATATTCTACCAGATGAATTCTCAGTTCATCAGGCCACTGTTTACGGACAGTGACTTGCCTTATCCACGGCATCCGTTCAATTTGTTGCTGAATGATATTCACATCCTGCGTCATGAAAGTTCCCGGTTGCCCTAATGACAAAATCGCCTGCCGGATATCATCGTTGGTAGTGTAGTGACGCTCACCCGTTACCACCAGTTTTGAAATAGGCAATCTGTTCGCATCTTTCATCCAATTAAGGACGGCCCAACCTCCCCAAATAATGGTCCCAATTACCATCAGGAAGAAGATAAGCCCTGCCAGGTAAGAGCCGTTACTAGGACGAGAACTGCTATTTTCATTATCCCGTCCCCTTACTTTCAGGGCCGCTTGAGACATATCAATCAGCCAACTCCAAAATTTTTGCCACCAATTGTGAAAAACTTAATCCAGCCTGACGCGCAGCCATCGGCACCAAGCTGTGACTGGTCATCCCTGGCGATGTATTCACTTCCAGCAAATAGAAACCGCCATCACTATCCATCATGATATCTACCCGTCCCCAACCACTACATCCTACTGATTGATAAGCTTTAAGCGCCATTTCTACCAATTGCCGCTCTTTTTCATCACTTAAACCGCTTGGACAAAAATACTGTGTTTCTTCAGACAGATATTTTGCATCATAATCATAAAAAACAGCAGCGGGTTGAATACGAATAGAAGGTAAAGCTGTATCGCCAAGGATAGCTACCGTGTATTCCGGGCCGTACAACCATTTTTCTATCAGTAAATCAACGTCATAACGAAACGCTGCCTCTAATGCGTCACGCAACTCCGAAATCTCATTAACCTTAGTCATACCAACACTGGAACCTTCCAGACTTGGCTTAACAATTAATGGCAAACCTAAATCTGCTACATATTCTTGGAGTTGAAAATCCGTCAATCGTTCAAATTGCTGAGAATTCATTGAAACATATGGCGAAACCGTCAATCCAATCCCTTGCCATAACTGTTTCGTGCGCAATTTGTCCATTGACAGTGACGAGGCCATCACGCCACTACCGGTATAGGGTAACTGCAAAAATTCTAATACACCTTGCAAAGTACCATCTTCCCCACCACGCCCATGAAGCGCGATAAAGACTTTCTCAAATCCGGCCTCTTTAAGTTGAGTCACAGGAAAATCTTTTGTATCAACTGGATGAGCATCAATACCTGCTTCTCTCAAGCCAGCCAACACGGCGTGTCCCGATAACAGCGAAACTTCACGTTCAGCGGAAGTTCCACCCAACAGTACCGCGACTTTCTCAGCCATTGTGTTTTTCCTCATTCAAAGATGGCTGTAATTTTGTTTCAGCCAGATTACGCGCTATTTTGCCTATATTGCCGGCCCCTTGAACCAGAATTAAATCATTACCATCCAGCACCTGTGCCAATGCAGCGGTCACCTTTGCCGGATCAGATACCAAAATCGGATCTAACTTACCGCGACTACGGATAGTACGGCACAACGAACGACTATCCGCCCCCGGAATAACCGCTTCACCCGCGGAGTAAACATCCAACATCAACAATACATCCACCTGATTCAATACATTGGCAAAGTCATCGTATAAATCACGGGTTCGGGTATAACGATGAGGTTGAAATATCATCACAATACGTTTATCCGGCCAGCCAGCACGGGCGGCTTTAATGGTTGCATCCACTTCCGTTGGATGATGACCGTAATCATCAACCAACATTGCACCGCCCTCTTTGCCATTAACATGTTCCAGAGAAAAATCGCCCAAAAAATCAAAACGGCGTCCGGTTCCCTGAAAACCTGCCAACGCAGCTAAAATATCACTGCCAGAAATCCCTTCCTCAGTCGCAACAGCCACTGCCGCCGCGGCATTCAGCGCATTATGACGACCAGGCGCATTCAATACGACTTTCAAATCCGCCATATCTTGACGACTGACAGTAAAATATCCCTGAGCGCCTTTTTGCTCATAATGGGTAATACGAACATCTGCTTCTTCACTAAAACCATACGTCGTGATATAGCGCCCCACACGAGGAATTAACTCTTTGACAACCGGATCATCAATGCACATAACTGCACGCCCATAGAACGGTAAGTTGTGCAAAAAGTTAATAAACGTCTGTTTCAGGTTTTCGAAGTCACCATGATAGGTATCCATATGGTCTGCTTCGATATTCGTAATGACCGCCACCATCGGCTGCAAATGCAAGAAAGAGGCATCACTTTCATCAGCTTCCGCAATTAAATAACGGCTACTGCCAAGACGAGCATGTGTTCCCGCGGCTTTAACTAAACCACCATTAACAAAAGTGGGATCTAAGCCAGCCTGTGCATAGATGCTAGAAATCATCGCTGTTGTGGTTGTTTTACCGTGAGTCCCGGCAATAGCAATACCATGACGGTAGCGCATGAGTTCCGCCAACATCTCCGCTCTGCGAATAACCGGAATTCGGGCCTCACGAGCAGCAACAATTTCCGGGTTATCCGCCTGAATTGCGCTTGAAGCCACGACCACACTGGCATCCAATATATTTTCAGGACGATGGTTAAAATAAATCTGAGCGCCCAACTTAGTCAGTTGCCGAGTTACCGGGTTTGGCGCCAAATCAGAGCCACTAATCTGATAACCTTCATTAGCCAACACTTCGGCGATCCCCCCCATGCCAGCACCACCAATGCCAACAAAGTGGATGTGCC
Organism: Photorhabdus hainanensis; assembly: GCF_018448965.1. Lineage (NCBI taxonomy): Bacteria > Pseudomonadati > Pseudomonadota > Gammaproteobacteria > Enterobacterales > Morganellaceae > Photorhabdus > Photorhabdus hainanensis. The sequence continues at coordinate 99,277 of NZ_RCWD01000009.1, forward strand.
TGACTTTTCTCATCTCAGGCACGAAAGCTCTTAATTTCGCCAGTTGTTGTGTATTCACGTTTTCTTCTTCACTATGTATGTTTGCTTCACCGCCCCTTTTAAGGCGGTCTAAATCATTTTTTTGCCGCATCGATTAATGCCGCAGATACTCGCTCAGTTGCATCAACAATTGCTGCCGAACGGGCTTTTTCCGCCATTTCCAACAATTGCGGACGTTGCCACTGAGTTAACAATTCGATTACTGAATCAACTGTAAATTGTGGTTGCTCCAGTATTTTTGCCGCGCCAACCTTTTCTAGAGGTAGCGCATTCCAGTATTGCTGACGATCTTTATGCTGAAATGGCACAAAAATCCCAGGTAATCCCGCGGCAGACACTTCACTAACCGTCAACGCGCCAGAGCGACAAATCACCACATCAGCCCAGGCATAAGCTTGTGCCATATCGTCAATGAATTCAGTAATCTTATGTCGGCATTTAACTGAATTGTTATAGGCATGCTGAACACTTTCTTTAGCCCCTTTGCCTGTCTGATGCCAAAGAGTAATTTTATCACCCATACGGGCGGCAATTTCAGGCATTGTCTGGTTAAGAATTCTCGCCCCTTGACTGCCACCAACAACCAGAACCCGAATCGGACCTTCGCGCCCTGTCAAACGTTGTTTAGGTATAGGCAGTGCCAACACATCTTCGCGGACAGGATTGCCCACAACGGGCGCTTTAGGAAATGCGCCGGGAAAGGCTTGTAAAACAGTCGTAGCAATTTTAGCCAACCACCGGTTTGTCAGCCCGGCAATACCATTCTGTTCATGCAACACAACCGGAACACCGCACATCCACGCAGCAATACCGCCGGGACCAGAAACATATCCCCCCATGCCAAGCACAACATCTGGCTGATAGCGACGTATAATCCCCCTTGCCTGACAGATTGCTTTGAAAATTCGGACCGGGGCAGCTAATAATGCTTTAATTCCTTTACCTCGTAGCCCAGAAATCTGAATAAATTCAATGTCAATGCCATGTTTCGGTACTAAATCGGCTTCCATCCGATCCGCTGTTCCCAACCAGAGAACGTCCCAGCCCTGGTCTTTTAAATGATGAGCTACAGCCAACCCTGGGAAGACATGTCCTCCGGTTCCACCTGCCATCACCATTAAACGCCGGGTTTTGCCACTCATCGGGGGCTCCTTACAAACGCCTGAGCTTTTGCCAAGCGTGTTTCAAAATCAATTCTTAATAGCAATACGATAGCTGTCGACATAATCAGCAAACTTGAACCACCGTAACTAATCAAAGGTAAAGTCAACCCTTTAGTTGGTAACATACCTGCGGCGGCCCCAACGTTAACCAGAGCCTGAAAACTGAACCAGATACCTACCGAACAAGCCAGAAAACCCGAAAAACGCTGATCCATCTGTAATGCGCGACGACCTATCGTCATTGCGCGAAAAGCGACGAAGAATATCATTAACAACACCAAAACCACACCTACGTAACCTAATTCTTCTGCCAAAACAGAGAAAATAAAGTCAGTATGCGCTTCCGGCAGGTATTCCAGTTTCTGTACTGAATTTCCTAGTCCTTGCCCTAAAAATTCCCCACGACCAAAAGCCATCAAAGATTGCGTTAATTGATAACCTTTGCCGTATGGATCTTCCCAAGGGTCCAGAAAGGAAGTTACACGGCGTATACGGTAAGGTTCAGCAATGATTAACAAAACCACCGCGAATACCCCTGAACCAATAATCGCGAGAAACTGCCATAGCTTCGCCCCGGCCAGAAATAGCATTGCCAGCGTTGTTACAAACAGTACAACCACGGTTCCCAAGTCAGGTTGAGCCAGAAGCAACACCGCTAACACAACCATCACGCCCATTGGCTTACAGAACCCCCAAAAGTTATTCCGCACTTCCTCTACTTTGCGCACCAAATAACTGGCGAGATAGCAAAATAGAGAAAGTTTCGATAACTCAGCAGGTTGAATCCTCAAAGGCCCAATAGCAATCCAACGCGATGCCCCATTTACTGAATTTCCCACCACCAGAACAACCAGCAACAAAATAACGGAAATAAGCAGCATCAGATTGCTATAACGTTGCCAGAAATCCATCGGGATACGCAGTGTGATCAATGACACCCCGAAAGCCAGCAAGAGATAAATCGCATCACGTTTAGCAAACAGAAACGGATCTTCTGCCAGACGCTGCCCAACCGGCATTGATGCTGATGTCACCATAACAAAGCCGATAATTCCCAATCCGAGTGTCAGCCAAACCAGTGTGCGATCATATAACACCATATTGGCGGCATCCGTTTCACGGCCACCAACAACCCAGTCTTTTAATCTACTGAATCCCGGAATAGACATCAGCCCAACTCCTCTGCCAAACGGGTAAACTCATGACCACGCTGTTCAAAATTACGGAACTGATCAAGGCTTGCACAAGCAGGAGATAACAGCACCATGTCACCCGCCACCAGCCGCGGAGCAATATCACGCATCGCCTGCTCCATAGTTTCAGTTAATGTCGCTATTTCCGGGCGTAGTTGCGCCAGTCGTTTCCCATCCCGACCAAAGCAGTAAAGCCGGATTTTCTCCCCACAAAGGAGAGGCTTAAGCGGAGAAAAGTCTGCCGACTTACCATCACCACCTAACAGCAAATAAAGCGTACCCTCCAGGTTCAAACCATCGAGCGCCGCCACCGTACTGCCAACATTGGTCGCTTTAGAATCGTTAATCCAACGCACCCCGTTGTTCAGATGAACAAGTTGGAAACGATGGTCAAGCCCTGGATAAACCGTCAATGTCGCCAAACTGGCTTCACGAGGAATACCAACCGCATCAGCTAAAGCCAATGCAACCAACCCATTGACGTAGTTATGTCGTCCAGTCAGCTTAATTTCATTTGTCGCCAGCAGTGATTGGTTGTGAACTTTCAAACAGGCATTTTCACTATCAAGTTGGTAGTCGCCACAATCGACACCAAAGCTGACACAACGGCTGTCCATACCCGTTTCAGGCAGTGTCAGGGGATCTTGAGCATTCACAATGCATCTCTTCGCCTGACGATAAATCCTCAATTTAGCCGCTCGGTACTGAGATACCCCCTGAGGATAACGATCCATATGATCCTCAGTCACATTAAGCATAGCGGCTGCGGTTGCGTTCAGGCCATACGTGGTTTCCAACTGGAAACTGGAGAGCTCTAAGACATAAAGCTGACAAGATTTCTTCAACAATTCTAATGCAGGCAGGCCAATATTACCGCCAACCCCCACCTGCCAATTAGCCGCTTTCGCCATTTCACCGACAAGACTGGTAACAGTACTTTTACCATTAGAGCCAGTAATGGCGACTATCGGAGCTGTTGCTTCACGGCAAAACAACTCGATATCGCCAACAATTTCGATACCTGCATTAGCCGCAACCTGCAATTCCGCCGTTGCCAAAGCAACGCCTGGGCTTACAACAATCAAGTCAGCATCCATCAACCAACCAGTATTCAGGCTTCCACTGTGACACTCAACACCATCGGGCAGATTATCCTTGCCGGGTGGCGCCGCACGCGTATCCATCACTCGCGGGATCACACCTCGCGCCATAAAAAAGTCAACACAGGAGAGACCTGTCAGCCCCAACCCGACAATGACGACTTTTTTACCCAAATAATCCGCCATGATTAACGCACCTTCAATGTTGCCAGGCCAATCAGCACTAGCATCAGAGAAATAATCCAAAAACGCACAATAACACGCGGTTCTGGCCAGCCTTTCAATTCATAGTGATGGTGAATAGGCGCCATACGGAAAATACGCTGCCCGCGCAGTTTAAAAGAACCCACCTGTAAAATAACTGACAGGGTTTCTACCACAAACACACCGCCCATAATCACCAGTAGAAACTCCTGGCGTAGCAACACAGCAATCGTCCCCAATGCGCCGCCTAATGCCAAAGAACCCACATCACCCATGAAAACTTGCGCCGGATAAGTGTTGAACCACAAGAAGCCTAGCCCGGCGCCAACAATCGCAGTACAGACGATAACCAGTTCGCCAGCATGGCTCAGATAAGGGATATGCAGATAGTTAGCAAAATTGACGTTACCTGTCGCCCATGCCACCAAAGCAAAACCCGCCGCGACAAAAACGGTTGGCATAATTGCCAAACCATCCAATCCGTCCGTCAGATTCACTGCGTTACTGGTTCCGACAATCACAAAGTAGGTCAACAGAATGTAAAGTACGCCCAGTTGCGGCATCACATCTTTAAAGAATGGCACGACCAATTGCGTTGCAGGAGTATCTTTACCGACGCTGTACATGGCAAACGCCACCCCTAATGCCAAGACGGACTGCCAAAAATACTTCCAGCGGGCAATTAACCCTTTAGTATCTTTGCGCACGACTTTGCGGTAATCATCCACAAAACCAACAATGCCGTAACCAATCAGCACAATCAGCACGCACCAAACATAGGGGTTATTCAAACGCACCCACAACAGTGTAGAAATCGTAATTGAAAGTAAGATCAGCAAACCGCCCATCGTCGGCGTACCACGTTTGCTAAAGTGAGATTCCGGCCCATCGTTGCGAACAACCTGCCCAATTTGTAATTTTTGCAGGAAGGCGATCATGCGCGGCCCCATCCATAATGCGATAGCCAAAGCAGTCAGCAGGCTGACGATAGCTCTAAACGTCAAGTAAGAAAAGACGTTAAAGCCGGTGTGATATTTGACCAAATATTCGGCCAGCCAAACTAACATGTGAAGCTCTCCTGTAATGCGTGGACAATATCTTCCATTGTGGTATTGCGCGAACCTTTAACTAACACTGAAATGACCTTGTGTTGTTGTAATAGCGGAACCAATGTTGCGATCAATGCGGCTTTATCCGCAAAATGCTGACCACAACCGCTTGCCTCACTAACATGAATACTTAATTTGCCGACACTGAACACACTATCGATACCGCAAGAAGCGGCGGTTTCACCAATCTGACGATGGTAATCTTCTGACTGTTCACCCAATGCCCCGATATCGCCGACTACCAGCACTCGGTAACCCGGCATCTGTGATAACACCTGAACCGCAACAGTCATTGAACCAACATTGGCGTTATACGTGTCATCAAGCAGCAATTTTCCTTCTGCCAGATTGATTGGAAACAACCGCCCCGGTACCGCTTTCAGCTCCGACAAACCCAGACGAATATCTCGTAAAGTCGCGCCAACAGAGATTGCCAACGCACTGGCCGCTAACGCATTGGCGACATTGTGTTTCCCAGGCAACGGCAAGTTGATTTCTATGCTGCCAATAGGCGTATGCAGACAAAAATCCGTGGTCAGTTGTTTAACCTGAATATCCGTAGCGTAAAAATCAGCACCTGATGCTTGTTGCATGGAAAAACGCTGTACTGTTTTGTCGCCGATAACCTGTCGCCAGTGAGTCCAGTCATTGCTTTCCAGATTGATAATCGCCGTACCTTTTTCTGGCAGGCCGGTAAAAATCTCGCCCTTAGCTTTTGCAATACTCGCAAGAGAACCAAAATCCGCTAAGTGCGCAGCAAACAGATTATTGACTAATGCCGTTTCTGGCCGGACCATTTCCACGGTATAGGCAATTTCACCGACATGGCTTGCACCTAATTCAACCACAGCAAACTCATGTTGTTCCGTCAGTCTGAACAATGTCAGCGGTACGCCGATATCATTATTCAGGTTACCCGCGGTATAGAGCGTGTTGCCACACTGACGCAAAATCGCCGCAGTCATCTCTTTCACCGATGTTTTACCGGACGAACCTGTTAACGCAACAACACGCGCATTACTCTGCTGGCGAACCCAACCCGCTAATTTACCCATTGCTAAACGAGTATCTTTAACCACGACCTGTGGAAAGTTAACATCCAACACACGGCTGACAAGCAAAGCACCGGCGCCAGCTTTTACTGCATCAGCAAAAAAATCATGAGCATCAAAGCGCTCACCTTTCAGGGCAATAAACAGACTGCCATTTCCAATCTGACGGCTGTCAGTAATCACATCATTGATACAAATATTTGCTGCCTGCTGTTCAGTCACCTGATTCAATACGCCATTCGTGACTTGTGCCAGTTGTTGCAAAGTGAGGGAAATCATGCAATCACCCCCAATAACCGAGCAACAGTTAACCGGTCCGAATAATCCAGACGACGATGGCCGACTAATTGATAATCTTCATGGCCTTTACCCGCTATCAATACAACATCATCTGCTTTTGCCTGCATAATAGCGTTGGTTACCGCTTCAACACGTCCATGAATCGCTATCGCTCTCCCCGGGTCAAGAAAACCCGTCAGAATGTCAGCAACAATTGCCTGTGGTTCTTCATTGCGCGGATTATCATCAGTCACAATCACACAATCGGCCCACTGTTCCGCAACGCCTCCCATCAATGGGCGTTTACCTTTATCACGATCACCACCACAACCAAAAACACACCAAAGCTTACCTTGACAATGCAAACGTGCAGCCATCAAAGCTTTTTCCAGCGCGTCAGGTGTGTGAGCATAATCAACAACGACAACGGGTTTGCCCGGTGCAGTGAATACTTCCATTCGTCCACAGACAGGTTCCAGGCAGGAAGCGGCTTCAAGCAGTTTTTCCAACGGATAATCCAGAGCTAATAGGGTGGAAAGCGCCAACAACAGATTGCTGACATTAAATGCCCCCATTAAAGAACTATCAATTGTACCGCCACCCCAGCTAGACTCGAAGGTGATAGATACCCCTTTATCGTGATACTTTATTTCACGCGCCGCCAACCAGCGGCCCTGCCAATTTTCCGGCAAACGGTTTTCCATCGTTACAGCAACCGCTTGTGGTAAATGGGATAACCATTTCAATCCAATCTCATCATCAGCATTAATAATTTGTTGCTTCACATTATGAGCGGAAAATAGCAGCCATTTAGCGGCTTCGTAGTGTTCCATATCACCGTGATAATCAAGATGGTCACGGCTCAAATTGGTAAACACCGCCGCCTCAAACGGCAACGCAGCCACACGCCCCTGAACCAGTCCATGAGAAGAGACTTCCATTGCCGCAAAAGTCGCCCCTTGCCGAACAAGTTGTTGCAAATCCAGTTGGATATCAACAGCCGAGCCTGTGGTATTTTCACTTGGCGCCACATGCCCCAGTAAACCATTGCCAACAGTTCCCATCACGGCGCTGGTTTCCCCTAACCCGTGACTCCACTGCGCAAGTAATTGAGTAGTGGTTGTTTTACCATTGGTTCCGGTTACACCAATCAAGTGCAATTTATCACCAGGGTGACAATAAAACTCACCAGCTAACTGTGACAACTTATTATTCAAATCGTTCACATAAACAACCGGAATACCATGCATAATTTGTACGGTTCCGTTATCAGCCTCGCCCTGGGCTTCTGCAATAACCGCCGCAACCCCTTGTGCGATGGCTTGAGGAATGTAGTGTCGACCATCTGTCTGGTGCCCTTTAATAGCAACAAACAGATCTCCGGCAGACGATTTACGGCTGTCCAATGTCATTTCGCGTAACTCACGCACTGGGGCGTCAATACCTAACGGCGCGAGTAAATCGCGTAGATTACGATCTGCCACCTGTATCCTCTTTCTTATTAATCACAAATTCGTTTTTATCACCTGCCGCCAAAGCATCTGGCTCCACATTCATGATGCGTAGAGCGCCCCCCATAATGGCGCCAAATACCGGCGCAGAAACCACACCACCGTAATACTTACCTGTCAGTGGATCATTAATGACCACAACCAGTGCAAATCTTGGGTTACTTGCAGGGGCAACACCTGCGGCGTAAGAGATATATCGATTAGCGTATTTGCCATCCGGCCCGACTTTCTTGGCTGTACCCGTCTTGATTGCAATCCGATAACCTTTTATCGCAGCCCGTACTCCACCACCGCCAGGCAAAGCCACACTTTCCATCATATGAACGACTGTTCGCATGATAGGCTCAGGAAATACTCTTGTGCCGGGCACAGGTGGATCAACTTTGGTAATTGACAGAGGACGATAAATACCCAAGCTACCAATCGTTGCATAGACCCGCGCTAACTGTAACGGTGTTACCATTAGCCCATAACCGTAAGAAAAGGTCGCTCTCTCAAGGTCTGACCACCGTTGTTTTCCTGTTGGATATAAGCCACTGCTTTCTCCAACCAACCCCAGATTGGTCGCCTTTCCTAACCCAAAACGTGAATAAACATCCACCAACTCTGTCGCAGGCATAGCTAACGCTAGCTTAGAAACACCGACATTACTCGATTTTTGTAAAATACCAGTGATAGATAATTCCGAATGACGGGACACATCTCTAATTTCTTTACCGCTTATCCTGAAAGGTATTGTATTAATAACCGTATTTTCTTTGATGATACCATCATTCAGCGCAGCCATTACCACCATCGGCTTAACAGTGGAACCTGGCTCGAAAATATCGGTGATAGCACGGTTGCGCATCGCGTCTTTTAGTGTATTGACGAGATTATTTGGGTTATAAGACGGGCTGTTTGCCATCGCCAGCACTTCTCCGGTATTAACATCCACCAATACCGCTGTACCGGATTCCGCTTTGTTAAAGGCCACCGCATTGGTTAATTCGCGGTAAACTAGCGCCTGTAAGCGTTCATCAATACTCAATACCAGATTGTGTGCCGCCAGACTATCAACAGATGAAATATCTTCGATGACACGACCAAAGCGGTCTTTACGTACAGTTCGTTCACCCGGTTGACCCGTCAGCCAACGATCAAAACTTTTTTCTATACCTTCAATACCCTGACCATCAACGTTGGTCACGCCAATAATATGTGCCGTTACTTGACCTGCCGGATAATAACGCCGGGATTCCTGACGCAAATAAATCCCCGGCAATTTCAGTTTATGAATGTAATCGCCAACCGATGGGTTAACCTGACGCGCTAAATAAACAAAACGGCCTTTCGGATTAGCATTAACTTTGTCGGTAAGTTGCTCAATAGGCAAATTAATGGCATCAGATAAAGCTTTCCAGCGGGTATCATCCGTAATCCCCCCTTTTTCAAATACCTCTTTCGGATCTGCCCAAACAGCATTGACTGGAACGCTGACAGCCAGAGGCCGTCCCATACGGTCACTGATCATACCGCGAGCGGTAGGGATTGATTGTACGCGCAGGGAACGTAAATCACCTTCTTTAACCAGTTGATCCGGGTTGATGACTTGCAAATAAGTCACCCTCAGCAATAAGCCAACTAAAGCCACGGCAATCCCTCCGCACAACAGAGCAAAACGCCAGCTAACAAAACTGGCTTTATCTTCTTGCCGTTTTAATTTCACGGAGCGTGCTGCTTTCATCACTTACCTTTTAATAATTAAATTAACTCACTGTGAAACAACAATGTTTTCCTGAGCAGGATTAACATGCTGCATATGCATTTTTTCAACAGCAATCCGCTCAACTCGACTGTGATCACCTAAAGCATTTTCTTCGAGGATAAGATTGCGCCACTCGATATCTAATGCATCCCGTTCCACGACCAGATGTTCTCTTTCAGCCGTCAATAAGCGGGTTTCATGTGCAATGGTTACAACGACTATGGCCGAAACCAGTACAGCGACTAGAAGAATCAACGGTATTTTGGCATTTTTGAGTAAATCGTTGCCGATAATACCGGTTAATCCGCGACGTTCACCTGCCATTATTCACTAACTTTTTCAGCAAAACGCAAAACAGAACTGCGAGCCCGTGGGTTATCAGCCACTTCTTCCTCTGAAGGTTTCATCTTGCCAATCGATTTCAAGCTACGCCCACCTTGCGCTTTCAGTTGCTCTTCTGTTAACGGCAATCCCGCTGGCACCTGTGGCCCTCGACTATTCTGACGAATAAATCGTTTAACAATACGATCTTCCAGCGAATGGAAACTGATAACTGAAAGTCTCCCCTGTGGCGCAAGCACTTGTAATGCCCCTTCCAGCGCTTGCTCAATTTCTTCCAGCTCACTGTTGATATAAATCCTAATCGCCTGGAAGCTCCTGGTTGCAGGATGCTTATGTTTTTCTTTTATTGGGCTAGCCTGAGCAATTAAATCGGCTAGCGCTTTTGTTCGGGTAATGGGATCTTCCTGATTGCGTGCCACAATTGCCCTGGCGATACGTTTGGCGAAACGCTCTTCACCAAATGTTTTCAATACCCAGGCAATATCATCTGCTGTCGCACGCATCAGCCATTCTGCTGCTGATTGCCCGCGAGTCGGGTCCATCCGCATATCTAGCGGCCCATCGCGCATAAAAGAAAAACCGCGTTCCGGATCATCCAACTGAGGCGAAGAAACACCTAAATCCAGCAATACACCATCAATTTCGCCAGTCAGTCCGGCGTTTTCTATATAGTGAGCCAATTTAGAAAATGGCCCATGTACAATTGAAAAACGCGGATCTGTGATCGCTTTTGCCACTTCAATCGCTTGCGGATCTCGATCAATTGCAATTAAACGACCTGCCGTTCCCAATTGAGACAAAATCAGACGTGAATGCCCACCACGACCAAACGTGCCGTCAATATAGATTCCATTTTCACGAATATTCAGTCCGTTGACTGCTTCATCCAGCAATACGCTGGTATGTTTAAAATGACTATTTGCCATATTTATAGTGATAATTCCTGTAGCCGTACTGATAAAGGTTCCTGTGTGGATTGCTCAGCCGCAATGTCATCCTTAACCTGTCGATACCAAGCCTGCTCATCCCACAATTCAAATTTGTTGAACTGACCAACCAGCATAACCTCTTTGACTAGCCCTGCATGCTGACGCAATGTACTGGCTAGCAAAAGACGTCCTGCACTATCCATCTGACATTCACTGGCATGACCTAAAAGCAAACGTTGCACCCGACGCTCCGCCGGATTCATGCTGGATAAGCGAGAAAGTTTTTCTTCAATAATTTCCCATTCAGATAATGTATAGAGCAACAGGCACGGCTGATGAAGGTCGATGGTACAAACCATTTGCCCTTGCGACTCCTCATTTAGCATAGCCCGGTATCGGGTAGGTACGGTGAGCCGCCCCTTACTATCGAGATTAATCTGCGTTGCTCCACGAAACATACTCAGGTCGCCCCTGGTGATCAAGAATTACCACTTTATCCCACTAATCCCCACAATAAGGAGTTTACGGATGGGACGAAAACCTTGTCAAGCCAGAGCCGATGCGCTTTAGCTATATTTGATGGCAGGATTTTGGCTGTTGGGAGGCATAATTATTAAATTTAGCAATATCAATAATAATTAACACCATGATAATTCTGAATAATTTTACAAGCACAAAGAGAGTAAATGTTTACGATAAAATAATAAAAAAATAGTTGTGTGATTAATTTATTTACATAATTTACATTTCATTACTATTTAACCACCGTGCAGCAATGTTTATCATTCTATTTGATGAACTCAACACTCAAACTAACTAGCAGCAAAAAACCACAAGATAAATATTATTAAAATCAATTTAATATATAAAATAGGGTAAAAAAACGGGGGTAAATAGACAAATCCCAAACTCAAATAAGCGCTGTTCCATGCGCTTCTCCCTACTGAATAATTTATGTATGAACGAAATTGCTATTTGCTCGCGCTGAAACACCCAACGTAAGGATTGCTTGAAAGTTGCCTTTACACACTTCTTTTATGACAAATCCGATATGACAAATCCGACAACCAAAACCCCTCATCAGAAAATTAATGAGGGGTTTTTATCATCCTTTTCGACTCAGGCTTCCTCGACGACATAAGTCGCGATGTATCCGTGTGATACCTGGCCCTGGCTTCTGCTTTTCATCCAGACTCGCTAACACCAGCTCCAATACCCGTTCAGCAATTTCACGGTGACGCTGCGCTACAGAGAGCACTGGACATTCAAGGAAATCCAATAATTCATGATCACCAAAAGTCGCGATAACCAATTGATTTGGTAAACGGCCGCTGTGTTTAAGGGTAACATCCATGACCCCTTGCAACAGGGCAAAAGAGGTGGTGAACAACGCTTGCGGCATTGGATGAGTTTCTAACCATTTGGAGTACACTTCAGCAGCCGCATCACGCTCATAGCTGTTTGAGTAAAGATACATCACTTTACGAGGATCATCTTGCCATGCTTCACGGAACCCCTGTTCACGCAGGAAACTGACTGATAATTCAGGTAATGCGCCGAGATAAAGCACAGATTCAGCCGGAAATTGACGAAATTCTTGCGCCAACATCTTTGCATCTTCAAAATCATCACCCACTACGCTGATAAAGTGTTCATTTTCAAGCGCCCGATCAAGAGCAATAATAGGCAAAGAACGATTTGCCCAGCGTTGATAAAAAGGATGCTCCGGCGGTAATGCGGTAGAAACAATAATTGCATCCACCTGACGTTGCAACAGGTGTTCAACACAGCGCATTTCATTATCAGGTTGGTCTTCCGAACAGGCTATCAATAACTGATAGCCACGTTGACGAGCCTGACGTTCCAAATAATTAGCAATACGGGTATAGCTGGTATTTTCTAAATCTGGAATAACCAAACCAATAGAACGGGTACGCCCTGCACGGAGACCGGCTGCCACAGCATTAGGATGGTAATTATGCTCTCTAACCACCGCCATCACTTTTTCTACCGTTTTATCACTGACACGGTATTGCTTGGCTTTACCATTAATTACATAACTGGCCGTTGTGCGTGAAACACCTGCAAGGCGGGCGATTTCATCCAGTTTCACATTAACTCCTTATAGACCCCAAAAAAGGCCCTACTTTATCGCAGAGCCTGATAAATGTATGCATATTGCCCCGCAGTTTGCGATTTTTTATCGCATAATTTTATCCCCGCGAGATACACCGACAATACCTGAACGAGCAACTTCAACAATTTCTGCGACATCTCGAACAGCATCAAGAAATGCATCCAATTTATCGCTGGTTCCTACCAATTGCACGGTATATAAGGTCGAAGTCACATCAATGATCTGCCCACGGAAAATGTCAGTGCTGCGTTTGATCTCTTCACGTCCATATCCGCTGGCCTGTAATTTGACTAACATGATTTCACGCTCTACGTGAGAACCCGACGCCAACTCGCTGACTCGCAACACATCCACCAACTTGTGCAACTGTTTTTCAATCTGTTCAAGTACCCTTGCATCGCCTTTAGTCTGAATTGTCATTCGCGATAATGTCGGATCATCAGTTGGGGCGACAGTTAAACTTTCAATGTTGTAGCCGCGTTGGGAAAACAGACCAACAACCCGGGACAAAGCCCCTGATTCGTTTTCAAGTAACACAGATAAAATCCGGCGCATAATCAGGTTCTCTCCGTTTTGCTTAACCACATCTCATCCATTGCTCCTCCACGGATCTGCATAGGATATACGTGTTCAGTTTCATCCACTGTGACATCAACAAATACCAGCCGCTGATTTTCAGTCACTTCTTTCAGGGCCTCCGCCAATTTACTTTCCAATTCATCATAACGTTGGATAGAAATGCCAATATGACCATAAGCCTCAGCCAGTTTGACAAAATCAGGCAAGGATTCCATATAAGACTGAGAGTGACGGCCAGCATAAATCATATCTTGCCACTGTCTTATCATCCCCAGGAAACGGTTATTCAAATTCAGAACCAGCACCGGCAGCCCATATTGCAACGCGGTAGACAGCTCCTGAATATTCATCTGAATACTGCCATCCCCGGTAACACAGACTACCGTCGCTTCCGGCTTCACCAGTTTAACGCCCAAAGCCGCCGGTAAACCAAATCCCATCGTTCCCAAACCACCGGAACTGATCCAACGCCTTGGTTTATCAAATGGGTAATGCAATGCAACAAACATCTGATGCTGTCCAACATCGGAAGTGACATAAGCTTCCCCCTTCGTCAGACGATAGAGAACTTCAATAGCAGCTTGTGGTTTAATTTTTTCACCACTGCGATCAAAACTGAGACATTTACGGCTGCGCCATTGCTGAATAGATAACCACCAATCTTTTAGCGCATCGGGATCTTGTGTGTCTTCCACTGTCTCCAGCAACGCCAGCATTTGCCCAAGCACCTGTTTAGCATCACCAACAATAGGTACATCTGCGGAAACCGTTTTCGAAATTGATGTCGGATCAATATCAATATGTAATACCGTTGCTCCCGGGCAATACTTTTCCAGATTATTGGTAGTACGATCATCAAAACGTACACCGACAGCAAAAATGACATCTGAATTATGGATTGCTTTGTTAGCTTCGAATGTACCATGCATACCGAGCATGCCTAGGCTTTGCGGATGAGTTGCAGGGAAACTGCCTAATCCCATCAGGGAGCTAACAACAGGGATATTGAATTTTTCTGCCAATACCAATAATTCTGCTGAACAATCTGCGTTAATCGCCCCCCCGCCTACATATATGACCGGTTTTTTCGCATTCAATAGTTTTCTCAGTGCCCGCTTAATCTGCCCTTTGTGTCCTTGAATCGTTGGACTATAAGAACGCATACTGATCTGATCAGGATAAATATAGGGTAATTTTACTGCCGGATTTACCGTGTCTTTCGGTAAATCAATAACGACGGGTCCCGGACGACCACTGGAAGCTAGATAGAAGGCTTTTTTCAGTACCTTCGGAATATCCTCCGCTTTTTTCACTAAAAAACTATGTTTTACGATCGGGCGGGATATCCCTACCATGTCACATTCCTGAAATGCATCATTGCCAATCAGGGAACTGGCGACTTGACCGGATAATACAACCATCGGAATTGAATCCATATAAGCTGTGGCAATACCGGTAATGGCATTGGTTGCTCCAGGACCGGAGGTGATCAATACCACACCAACCTTCCCGGTAGAACGGGCATAGCCATCAGCCATATGAACTGCCCCCTGCTCATGACGTACCAGGATATGCTCAATACCCCCAACCGTATGCAGGGCATCATAAATATCCAGTACTGCCCCTCCCGGATAACCGAATATATGCTCAACGCCCTGATCAATTAACGATCGGACGACCATTTCAGCTCCTGATAACATCTCCATAGGTTTTCCTCCAGGCTCTGTTTGCAAGTTAATAAATCGGAAGTGACTTCCACTTTTATTTTAGTAAGACGAATAGCCTCTCAGCGATATATTGATGCTGAGTTAATTAACATAACGCTAGAAACAGGCGTTAGCAATGTGAGTAAAGGCAGAATAGCAATTTTCTGACAATTCCAAATGTCTCCGGTAAGCGTTATCTTACTATCAAGAAGCTAAAAATAAGTAGAATATGAGCGGCTATACCTAAAAAGAACGACAACATATAGGTATTATCCAGTATATATACGATAAAAAACTAAAAAGCAGTTTTCAAAATCGTTTAGGTCACCGAAGTATGAAGCTGATAAAGGGAATGCCGACAAACGCCTCAGATAATTTGACCGTCATTTCCTCGTTTTTGGATAGCAATTGCAAATAATGCATTCGAGTAAAATCTTTTTACTCCATTTTAATTAGAGAATATATAGAAGCTAGCGTTTATTCCTGGAATAGTAATTCCATATATTCAATATTCACTTGGATATATAAATATTCATTTTCATAACTAAACCACCAGACATAATAATTAACCAAATGATATTTTAAAATAGAAAAAATTATTTACACGGCTCATGAAATAATCTTAATAACTCATAAAAGCATATTCCCACATTAAATAAAACTCTATATAATACATTATTGAAAAATTAACCCCTTAAGAGTAAATTAACTTAATAAATAAATCATTAACTCTTGCAGAATATAAAATCACACCAAAAAACCTCAATATAAACTCATTATCCATAGTGAAGAATATATATTTTGGCACTAGCCATCCCATTTGATTTATTTAAATTAAACTTTAATTCACACTATCCTGAATTTATTATTAGTGATAATCTATATTCATTAAAATAATCCTTTAGCATAGCCAAGTTATGAATATAAGTAAACCTAGCATATCTACAAAACAACAAGACATTTATTTACAACATTGAATTGTCTTTTAATACCTTTTCTAATACATCCTCCATTGGCTCTCAGTAAAACTATGTCATGACGTGGATTTACGATTTATTAAAGTGACCACAATTATGGTTAAAAAAATACCTATAAATGTTGTAAAAAAAACGATGCTTATGGGAAAAAAATAAGATATTGTCGAACCTATCAAAGGGCCAATAAACATGGAAAAACCAACAGAAATTGACGTTAAGCCAAATATTTTAGCCGAGTTATCATTAGTTGCGAATTTCTGCATATGAATGGTAACAATAATATTATTCATAGACGATCCTACTCCTATTATTACCATTGCTAAAAATATAAAAAATAAACTGATTTTATCAGGAAATAAATCGTTAAATTGATTTGTTATTCCTATTAAAAGATACCCCAATCCCCACAAAAAGAATGAAAACAACATAATATTTAAAGATATGTTAATTTTATACTTTCCAAATAATAAACCAATTAGAATACCTGAAACACCTGAAAGACACATAGCAAAACTATAATGGCTTCCATTTAATCCCTGCTTCATAAAGCTAAGAGCTATTAGGCTATCTGATAAATAGCCAAAACAAGTTAAAGTAGAAATAACAATAAATGAAGATAATATTCTATTATCTTTCATTATATTAAAGTAATTAATTAGTGATATCTTGTTTTTTTTGCGGTCAACATTAATCAATGGTTCTGAAACAAAAATATATAAAACTGCTGAAATAAAATAAAGCACTGATATTAAAATAAGAATTTGTTTTACTGAGTAATAGATAAGAATAAAGCCTAAAAATAACGGGGCTAACATTTTGTATATTTGAAATAAAACCTGCCAATAACTAAAGTTTTTTTCAAATTGCTTGGTTGATATGTTTTTTAATATTAAAAAATTAGAAGGTCCTAAAAATAAACGAAGGATATTTTTAATAAAAGAATAAAGAATATATATATTAATATCATCAATGTTGTATTGAAAAGCAGTAATAACACCACAAAGTAACGAAATGATAACAATGTACTTTTTCGGTTTTATATGTTCATCGACAAATGACGAAACATAGGGCGTTAGAAATAGTAACGATGCAGCATATGAAATTGTATATAAAGATGAGTATATCGCTCCACCGTTCCAGTGATATGTGATTAGCGTGAATGATATTATCATCTCCAAATACAAGGTAAAAGAATTTCCTGAGGAAGCTAATATTAATTTTCTAAATTCTTTATCCATTATTTTCCTCCAGATAAAATAACCTAAATAAATATAGGTCTTGCAATAATTACATTTTTTTCAGTATTTCCACTTGAATAATATCTACTATTAATTTAATTACTGCATCTTTAGTTAAGGTGTCAGTATCAATAATTTCCCAAGTGTCATCATAAAACGTCTGGTATTGATTAAGAACATGTTTTTGATATTCTATGAAATCATAATTTTCATTTGTCTCTAATTTTCCAGACTCACTAGGTTTTAATATTCTTTTCCTTTTTTCAGCAATGTCTGGAGGAACATCAAGATATATAACCATATCTGGTTTTGTGTTTATAGATAGAACCGATTTACTTAATTCTGCTAATTCCGTGGATTTAAGTAAGAATCTTGCCAAATATTTATAATACCAACTATCACATATAATAATTTTACCTTGCAATAAACAAGGTTGAATAATTAAACTATCTAAAACAGAAAACCATGATGCTATCAATAGAATCCAATGCCGGTCACCAAGTTCACCCAATGGAGCTGAAATGTCATAATCCCAAAGGATATCTCGTATTTTTCCCATGTGATACATACTATATCCAGATGGTAGTAAAGGATAATTTTTATCTAAAAAAACAATATTATTATAATCTAGAGATAAAATATCATAAATCTCGCGTGAAATTGTTGATTTACCTGCACCATCATTTCCTTCAAAAGCTATAAATAACCCGCGTTTAATCATTTCTTTTTTCCCCGTAGTACGCTTCAGTATCAAGTGAATTTCTACCACTACCGATAATAAATGGTTTGAATCCATATTTTTGATATAATTTATGCATCTCAGCATATGTTTTGTAAATATCTTCAAAAACAGGTCTAGGGTGATTTTGATATTCAGAACCATGATCGGGATGAAAAACTGCTATTGCTGGAACTATGCCGTTTTTTGAAAAAAATTCCATTCCTTGCACTAAATCATTTAAAGGTTCTAATCCCGCTACAAACCCAACATAAACATTGCCTTCACCTAACTCTGAAACAGCAGCTAGGTATGCTTCTAATAGATTATTTCTCCCGTAGTCCTGTGATTTACCAGGACATATCTGATCAAATAATTTAGCATTAAATATTTCTAAACTAATAGCCCAGCTATCAACAAATTCAGAAATTCCCTTTATTTTATTTAAATTTCTAGGGGGCATTGATATTAGATGACTGTTAAGGTTGTTTTTTTCACAAAAAGGTTTTAGAGAAATTAATAATTGTTTGTGCATTTCAAAACCAATATCATAATTACGAGTTGTACCACCATTGATGAGTACTCTTTTATATCTATTAATGTTGTTAGCTTCTATTATATTCATAACTTCAATTACTTTTGACGGTCTAATAGACTTTTTATGATCTGATAAACTATTTCTAGCTTCACCTAATGAACAAAATTTACACTGACGGCCATCATTAAAATAATAACAATGCCCTGGAGAGAAAAAACCTAAAGTTGTATCACCGTATACCGTGACGTATTCTTCTACTCTACTGCCATCTGAAAGTTCTATGCCATATATGTCTGGTTTAATGGGAAATATAACCTTAAAAAAATTGTTGTCGGCTTTTATGTAAAAATTTCCATTTTTATATATTAAATCATAATCAGAATTCTCATTATAGTTACAGGCAATAATTGTACCATCTTCTAAAATAACCTCTTGAGGTACGGAATGTGTTGTTTCTAATTTAGAGCTATCACCTGTTCCGTACGCCCTTCTTTTAGGAATAAAATTTCGTTTACTGTACTCACATATCACGTTTTTATCATATTTTAATCCAGAACATAATACTCTAATTTTTAATTCTATAGTGTTCATTTTTGTATCCTCATTAATTCTAATATTGTATCCCCTGCACTTTTAGAAGAAACAGCTATGATTGCTTTTTTCTCAAAAAATAAAGAATCCGTAGGTGATAGAATATTATAACTATTTCCATCACGAGTCATTATGTATCCCCCTGACTCCTCAAGGATTAGTTTAGCTGCTGCTATATCTACACAACGTTCGTGCCCCATAAGTGATAAATCTAAGAATACATGTAAAACGCCACTAGCGATCAGGCATATATCTAAACTTGAACAAGATGAGATTCTTACTTTATTTGCTTCATTAATAATTTTATTCTGAACCTCTGTATATTGATTATTTTTCGCCCTATGAAATGATACTCTCAAATCATTTAGTTTAAATGAGGGGCTTATATATATTCGCTTACTGGTATATATGCTTTGTATATAAGAACCTTCTCCCAATGATGCTTTATATATAATGTCTCTTGGAATATCATATACCCAACCCATAATGTATCTATCATTCTTGTAAACAGCTATTGATGTAGTATAGGCAGGATAACCCATAAGCAAGTTATGAGTACCGTCAATAGGATCAATTAGTAAGTAAACCTTATCTTTAATATTTACAGATTGTGATTCAGAATCGTCTTCTGAAATAATGGTTACCTTGAGTTCTGATTTATCCAAGTGCTCGTAAATTATATTATTTAAAATGATATCTATTTCTACTGTTTCACCATAGTATTTGTTATCATATCCGATATGAATAGTAGAAAGCTTGGCAAGCCATATTCTACGAATCTCTTCCCTGAGTTTGTGAAGGTATATTTCTAAATAATTGCTAACTTCATTACTGAATACATACCTCATGTGACATGATCTCCCAAATAGATGAGTTTTTTATGCCAATCCTCAGCTGTTAAATATGCTATTGTCTTTTTTACATCAAATAATCTGCCTGCATAAATTGCATAATCTGACGATGAAAATGCCCCTAATGTTTTTGGGGAAAATGATACTTTATATATTTTCGATTTATACCCAACTAAATTTACAAGCATCTTGTAAGCTAATTGAATGCTGCCTCCTGTATAGGATTTATCAATTATCAGCCAACTTTCGTTTTCTTTTCCTTTAAATTTTGGGTATATTTCATTGAATAATTTTCTTTTATGCAGTAAACCACTATCATTTTCACGATGTATTTCGCAGAAATATATATTTTTGTCTAGTGTTTTTGCATGATAAGATAACGCAAGGGGGATTCCTCCCGAAATAATAAATAATTTGTTTTTAGCTATCGCAAAAATCTTATCCCACAAGTAATGATCTTGGTAAATGTTTTCTATGTTTAATGTGGGGCAAGTTTCCAGTGAAAATAAATTAATACTTTTACTGTATTCGTAACGAAACTCATCATATAAATCAATTGTTTTTTGTGGAGCATCCTTTAATTTTACTGATTTATCAAGCCCTCTTGAATATATTAATTCTAATTTATTTGTTATTCCTTTATTTATTATTGTAGATAGGATGTTTTCTTTATTTCTTTTTAACTCACATAGTTCAGTACCATATAAGGCTAACTCTGGATCTAAGCCATATCCATTTACTAAATTACCCATATCAGAGGTAAGTTTATTTATATTTAAATAATCAACTAATTCATTCCAAATATGTATTATTTCAGAGCTTGATAATCTTGATATGGGTGATGACAAATTACTTAAGTCCATTAACATTTCTTCCGCATCGCGTAGATGAAATATTGTTTCTTGTAATTGGCATCCATTATTTACTTGGTTCAAATATTCTTGAAAATTATTAGTTTTGGTTCCCTTTAATGTTCTCCAGCAGTGGTGCCTACTTATAATCTTTATTCTTTCCATTGCATTCCTCATATGTATTATCTTGTTAATGCCCCTAGTCTTTCGAATTCCGATATATAAAAACTAGCATTTGTATTAGTTATTCCAAGTTTTTCCAACTCTGAAACAACTTCAAACTCTGTTTTTTCATTATCTATTACTAACCAAACCCTATATGCATCTGAATTGATTTCACATAATGCTTTTTTTGCGAAAAGTATTAATTTCCCATCTTTACACAGGGCTCTATACCATAAATTCTTTATTATTGGTTTATTATTTTCATCTGATAATGAAATGTCGGATGTATTAGCTATTCTCTTTTTGGTAAAAGATACATTGTAACTAAAAATATCTTTTCCTTGACAATAGTCTAAAGTTAATTGCCACATTTTTGCAACTGAATTTATGTAATCAATTGTTGCAATATCATTGATTACATTAAATTTTGAACAAACCATCAAGTATATAGATGTTATTGGATGGTCTTTTCCAAACACCTTCATTGCATTTTGATAGCGCCACTTTATTAAAGTGGATGTGTTTTCACTTGAAGCCAGGATATAATCCATTGCTGAGTTAACTGTTCGTTCAAAGTTGAATGCTGCTGATATTAGGTCATTATTTAAAATATTTCCAATCCCATCGGAAAAACACTTTTCTCCAAAGTTTTTTGCTTTGGTCTTAAGTATTTCACATAATTTAGCTTTATTTATTCCTCCTTTTAATTTGTCAAAATTATTTGATTTTATAATCGATTCCCCTGTTAATATCCTATGAGATAAATGTAATTTATACCAATCGGAGTTTAAGCTTCCATTGTTGATTATCTTCATGATTTCTTTTATCTCTTTTAAAGAGATTATCGTCACTTCTAACATTCCGATATCGGATGGAATAAATATCTCTTCACATTCTTTTTCTAGTTCTCCCTCCAATATAACATAGACATCATAATCAGATTTTGGCGTTGCAAACCCTTCAATGACTGAGCCTGACAAGTAGCAAGTATACAGATCAGCATCATTAAATTTTTTATTTATTATTTCTGTTATTTTCCTTTTTACGTTAATTATGTCCATGCTTTACCTTTTACCTTTTATCTTATAAATGAAAGAACAAATAAAGGAATAAAGGTTATGATATACCTTTATTCCTTTTTCTATTAATTAGGTGACGAACTCATTAAACCATTATCATAATTTAATGTTTCATCATCAGTTAGTGGTCTAAATGCTTGTGCTGTTATCACATTCACTTTATTTCCCTCCGGGGTGTTTGTTTTGACAAATACACTGGATTAAAATTTAATTCAGTTTTGTAATATTAACAGTTTTTATTATTTCAACTATATAATAGTTAATTATTTGTGGGTATCATCACAACTAAAAATGTAACCTATTGAAAAAATTGTGCATTTTTTGTTACTTTTTGTGATGAAAATTGTACCGACCTTGGTATGCTTTTCAATAGGTTAATTTGACGTAATTATTTGAATTTATTGCTATTATTCTTTCGGTCATGCATTCAATGCAGTGATTATCATGTAAAATTCTGTCATTTATTAAAAAATTTTTGATGGTCAAAGTTGACGTGAAGCGCCCGTTTTGTCAGCAGACCTCACCCTTTGTCAGACGACAGAGAACTTCGATAGCAGCTTATGGTTTAATTTTTTCACCGCTGCGATTAAAAATGCAGAATATATATTTTGGCACTAACCATTCCACTTCATTTATTTAAATTAAGTTTTAATTTACACTATCCTGAATTTATTATTAGTCATAATCCATATTAATTAAAATAGCCAAGTTATGAATATAAGTAAACTTGGCATATTTACAGAACAACAAAGACATTTATTTATAACATTGAATTGTCTTTTAATACCTTCTCTAAGTTAGGAAAAACAGTAAAACCGTCGCGATCTAAAAAATGCCCGCCATCAGGGAAGCCATATAATTCAGCCCGGAGCTGCTGACTTAAATTTAATGTAAACTGTGGAGGTACAATTTCATCATTAAGCGATAATATTACTATTCGTTGGTTTATTCTGTGTATAAGGGGATGAAAATCCAAGTTCTCCTCAGTAAATATACTTAATTCGGGTAAAGTCGATAATTTTTCATAAAATCCTGCAATTAATACAATCCCGCCAATATTTACATTATCAGGTAAAGATGAAATATAACGGAGTGCGGCAATACAACCCAAGCTATGCCCAATAAAAAGCGTTTTTTCATTAGGATTAGGTACACTCTCCTGCAACTTTTCTTGCCATAAATGAGGTGAAGGAGCGTGAGATTCAGGCATTTCCGGCACTATTACCCGAACATTTGACCTTTCATATTGACTTTTAAGCCAAGGAAACCAATGATGATCAGGAGTCGCCATAAGGCCATGAACAATAACCATATTATCAAAATTCATCAATTCACCTCATTATACAAAAATGTGTCTTATTTACTATACATGCGCACCGCACAAGTACAAAATACTATTATTTCATTTTTATAACCATCTTTTTCATCATGACGTTTAAAGTCAGATAATTATACCTTGCCCTAACCTATTAAATAACAAGTGCTCTATTCCAAGCATAAAATGATACCCGTGAATATAATTTATTTATAATTTTTAAAATTAAACTACAGCTTATTCATCTAATATTGAAATTTTAAAAACCGGATACTCCTGAGATAAATTGAAAGCAGAATAATTACCTTAAATTTCCCTTGAATAGCCGGTCGCGCTCTATAAAGCTCCAGAAATTAATCTCGATACATGGATTCAATTTCGTTATGGTAACGCTGCATAATAATTTTCCTTCGCAATTTTAGCGTTGGCGTTAATTCCCCTGTTTCCATTGAAAATGGATTTGGCAATAATGTGAAACGCTTTACCTGATCGAAGTGAGCAAAGTTTTTCTGCATCTCTTTCAAGCGTTGCTCAAACATATTGATAATTTGACTATGACGCAGCAATTCAACTCGATCATGATATTTGATATTAATTGACCTTGCATACTCTTCCAATACATCATAACAAGGCACTATAAGGGCGGATACAAATTTACGAGCATCAGCAATAACAGCAATATGTTCAATAAAACGATCTTGTCCCAAAATACCTTCAATCATTTGAGGGGCAATATATTTGCCATTCGATGTTTTCATCAAATCTTTCAGACGTTCAGTAATGAACAAATGACCATTTTCATCCAATTTACCGGCGTCACCGGTACGCAACCAACCGTCTTGAGTAAATGCTTTGGCGGTTTCTTGCTGATTATTGAAATAGCCTTTCATCACAATTGGGCCACGCACTTGTATCTCATCTTCTTCACCGATACGGACGTCAATGCCAGGCAATGGTTTGCCAATAGAACCAAGTACATAACCTTGCTCTTCCCAACAAGAAACTGTGGCGCAAGTCTCTGTCATGCCATAGCCATATTTGATATTTATCCCAACAGCGAGAAAGAACAGGATAATCGTTTCGTCCAGACGCGCGCCAGCAGCAGGTAAAAACCGAACTCTGCCCCCCAATACATTACGCAATTTACTCAATACCAATTTATCAGCCAGTCGATGCATTGCTGTCGACCAAGGGCAGCTTTTTTTACCTTGCAACTTACGTAAAAACTGACGCTCACCACATTTAATCGCCCAATTAAAGAGTTTTCTTCGATGCCAAGGAGCCTGAGAAATCTTTTCAAAAACCGCACTATAAATTTTTTCATAAAATCTCGGCACTGCGCACATCACGGTCGGGCGAATATCGGCCATAGCTTGACGAACAAAGTTAGTGTCGGTCAGATAAACATTTTGCGCCCCTACATGCATGACATAAAAACTCCATGCGCGTTCAAAGACATGAGATAACGGCAGAAAACTCAAAGAAACGTCCTGATCAGTTAACGCCAGGACATGATCATGTGAATACAACTGATAGGCTAAATTACGGTAATCAAGCATGACGCCTTTAGGCTCGCCAGTTGTACCAGACGTATAAATAAGCGTAAAAAGATCATCCAGATTGTGGTTAGCGATACGGGTTTCCAACTCCGACTGATGTTGTAATTTATCATCAGCCATGAAATCAGATAAATGTTGAGCTAATGAACAATCCCGCAAATCGACTGATTCATCTAAGACAATAATGTGACTTAACTGGGGACAACGTTCTGTCAAAGTAATAGCAACATCATACTGCGGCTGCCCACCGACAAACAGAATACGCACACTAGCATCATTCAGTATGAAACTCGCTTGTTCTTGACTACTAGTCGCATACAGGGGAACAGTAACCGCCCGAAGTTGTAATACAGCAATATCTGTCAATGACCACGCCATGCTGTTATGTGCAAAGAGACCAATTTTTTCTTGCACATCAACACCAATCTCCAACAACGCCCGGCTAATAGCATTGGTCTTTTTGCCAATATCATTCCAATTTAGTTCGAGTTGTTCAGCCGGAGACCATTGGCGAAAAGCAATTTTCTCTGGGTGTTGTTTGATTTGTTGTTGCAATCGGTTTATCAAGTGATAAGGATGTAAATTTTTAGTTATCACAATTTTTTTCCTGTTCGAAAAACTTTTTTCTTATCGGAGAAAAAACAGTAATTTTATTCTCTGATAATGCCTTTTCGCATCACTTATTCGCTTTTCAGCTTACAGGTGTTAGCTATTTCCTCGCAGTCTACCGATTCCTGAACAACAGGAAAAGCCTATTTATCAAAAGTTGAAAAATTTGTGATAAAATAAAAAAACTCACCACCCTTATGCAGTAGTGAGTTTCAAATTAATTATCTGTTACTAAGTTGGCTCAATAACGACTTCATCCACTGATGTCCTTTATCTTTCGTTGTAGATTCGTGCCAAATCAAATAACACGGACGACTTACTTGATCCCACGGTAATGAAACCGCCCTTATTGCTAATTGTTCGCTATAGTGCTCAACCAACCATTTTGGCGCAATTGCAACCAAATAGGTTTGAGAGACAATATGTAACACACTATTCAAGTCGGTACCCTGATAAACAACCGAACGCAGACGTTCACCTCCATCATAATAGGGAACGCTGAATGAACATATATTATCCAATGATACAACTGCATGATGTTCCTCATACAATTGCTGCTCACTAATACTATTTTCAATTCTTGGATGATGATTAGAAACAGCCAAAACCAACTCATCATTGAATAACGGGTAATGATGAAAATCCATGCGTTCTAGCTGCGTATAGCTAATGACAAACTCAGTTTCCTGGTATCTGAGCTGATGCTCAATATTATCATGTAAATATGATCTAATCGTCACACCCAGATTAGGTGTATTTTGTTTTACCTGTTCAACTATTTTCGCAGCCAGCCTAATATCCAAAGGGCTACAAATTGAAAGACTAAAAACCCTATCACTATTATCAGGTTCAAAACCAACCCCAGGTAACTCGTTATATACCAGTTGTAATGCCTGACGGACTGGACCAAATAATTGATGGGCCCTTGCCGTCGGTTGTATTCCACGCCCATAACGTACAAATAATTCGTCATTGAACATTAGCTTCAAACGAGAAACCGCATTACTGACCGCCGGTTGCGACATTCCTAATATCTGTGCCGCACGTGTCACATTCTGCATTTGCATAACTGCATCAAAAACAGTCAGCAGATTGAGATCCACATTACGCAAATGAATTTCATTTGGATCTTTTTTGGTTGCAGTTACTGAGGTGTATTCAGCCATTGTTTAACTCCACTAAACTCATGCAGATGATCCCGGCTAATAACAAAACATCGGAAATACCTTCATTTATTACTCAGATATTACGATGACTATAACTATTAACGAGATCAATTGTCTTAATCATTTCGATAACAAATAATTAAGACTCGTCCTTGTACAAATCTGAATACGCATAGCTAACCAGCGCATCCCCCTATTAGTGTTAAAAATATATAATTTCAATTAGTAGACAATGTAATGCTCATTATTTATTCACAAAAAAGTACAATTATGTTAACAATTTATTCACCCTGCTATTCTGTATATGATGATAAATCAAAGAATGACACAATTCATAATAAAATTACTGACTTATTATTATTAAACAATTTTATCAGAGTTATTATGTTATAGAATTATTTTTTCAAAGATATATAACATAACTTCCTATTTGTATCTATTTTTCCAATGACAAATGATGTTTTTCAGAAAAATACAAATCCACTTCCAGCTCACCAAACGAAAAATACTTAATTTTAATTAATCAGTATAATGCACTATTTTTATATAAATCTTAGCTCATCACGAAAGTCAAACCCAAACAAAAAAGGATAAAATAAAATCTTTTTAAATATAAACAGATCAACACTTCAATTTACCGCCATAAGAAAAGTAAAACTAAGAATCATATGCCTAAATGAATTCTTGACATCACTTTTAAGATAACGTATCAATAAAAGCATACGAATCACGAACACTCATTAATACTACTGAAAGGTTGGATCGATATGATTCACTCAATTTGTCTATTAAACCTACTACTTATCGTATCTGATATGCGCGGTATGCTGGTGGACAGAAAACAGAGTTGATTCAAAACAGAGTTGGTCCAAACCAGACATTCACAAGAACCCGCGCCATGCGCGGGTTTTTTTTACCTGCTGGGCGCAAAAAATAACCACGAGAGGAACGTACATATGAACCAGCAAGTTATTATCTTCGACACCACGTTACGTGACGGAGAACAAGCATTACAAGCCAGCTTATGTGTGAACGAAAAACTCCAAATTGCCTTGGCTCTGGAAAGAATGGGTGTTGATATCATGGAAGTCGGTTTTCCAGTTTCCTCTCCTGGTGATTTTGAATCTGTCCAAACGATCGCTAAACAGATAAAAAACAGCCGTGTTTGTGCCTTGGCGCGTTGTGTAGAAAAAGACATCGATGTGGCCGCAGAAGCATTAAAAGTTGCGGAAGCCTTTCGAATCCACGTTTTCCTGGCTACTTCCAATTTACATATTGAATCCAAGCTGAAAAAAACATTCGAAAATGTTATGGAAATGGCGGCTCAATCAATCAAACGAGCACGTCGTTACACTGATGATGTCGAATTCTCCTGTGAAGATGCGGGCCGTACACCTATTGATAATCTGTGTCGGATCGTTGAAAACGCTATCAAAGCCGGCGCAACGACTATCAATATCCCAGATACTGTCGGTTACACCGTGCCATATCAATTCGGCGGCATCATTACCAATTTGATCGAACGCGTTCCTAATATCGATAAAGCGATATTATCCGTCCATTGTCACGATGATTTGGGGATGTCGGTCGCCAACTCGATCTCAGCAGTACAATCCGGCGCCCGTCAGATAGAAGGGACGATAAACGGTTTGGGTGAACGTGCCGGCAACTGCTCACTGGAAGAAGTCATTATGGCGATTAAAGTTCGTCAGCAAACGTTAGGCGTTTATACCAATATCAACCATCAAGAAATTTACCGCACCAGTCAGTTGGTCAGTCAATTATGCAATATGCCGATCCCCGCGAATAAAGCAGTTGTTGGTAGCAATGCATTTTCCCACTCATCCGGGATTCATCAGGACGGGGTACTGAAAAATCGTGAAACTTACGAAATTATGACACCAGAGTCCATCGGCCTGAAAGAAATTCAATTGAACCTGACTTCCCGATCCGGTCGTGCCGCAGTGAAACACCGCATGGAAGAGATGGGATATCAGGATAAAGATTACGATCTGGATAGCTTATACGAAGCCTTTTTACGTCTGGCAGATAAAAAAGGCCAGGTATTTGACTATGATTTGGAAGCCTTAGCTTTCATGAACCTGCAACAGCAAGAACCCGAATTTTTCCATCTGGATCACTTTAATATCCAATCTGGCTCCAATGTGATGGCAACAGCCGCTGTACGTTTAGTGTGTGGCAAAGAGCTGAAATCAGAAGCCGCCACCGGTAATGGCCCGGTAGATGCGGTCTATCAGGCAATTAGCCGAATAACTGAATACCCAATTGAACTGGTTTCTTATCAGTTATCAGGTAAAGGCCACGGAAACAATGCACTGGGCCAGGTAAATATCGTTGTCGAATGCTTTGGGCGTCGCTTCCACGGCATGGGATTGGAAACCGATATTGTTGAATCTTCTGCCAAAGCAATGATTCATGCTCTGAACTGCGTTTGGCGTACAGAGCAAGTTAAGAAAGAGAAACAACGCATACAGCAAAATACAAAGGAAATGGTGTAAACATGTCGAACAATTATCATATTGCAGTTTTACCCGGTGATGGTATTGGCCCCGAAGTTATGGCACAAGCCTATAAGATATTGGATGCAATCCGTAAGCGTTTCAATATCCGCATCACCACCAGCGAATATGATGTGGGGGGGATTGCTATCGATCGCCACGGCTGTCCACTACCGGCAAAAACCATAGCAGGTTGTGAACAGGCTGATGCCATATTGTTCGGCTCCGTGGGAGGGCCTAAATGGGAACATTTACCACCAGCAGAACAACCTGAGCGTGGCGCACTGTTGCCATTGCGCAAACATTTCAAACTGTTCAGCAATTTACGCCCTGCCCGCTTATATGCCGGATTAGAGGTATTTTGTCCTTTGCGCAGTGATATTGCCGCCAAAGGCTTTGATATTTTATGTGTCCGTGAATTAACCGGCGGTATCTATTTTGGTCAACCCAAAGGACGTGAAGGCCAAGGTAAATATGAACGAGCATTTGATACTGAGATTTATCACCGTTTTGAAATCGAGCGCATTGCCCGTATCGCCTTCGAATCCGCTCGCAAACGTAGTAATAAAGTTACATCTATTGATAAAGCAAATGTGTTGCAGAGTTCTGTTTTGTGGCGAGAAGTTGTTACTGAGATTGCAAAAGAGTATCCAGATGTAGAAATCAATCACATGTATATTGATAACGCCACCATGCAGTTAATTAAAGATCCATCTCAGTTTGATGTGATGCTGTGCTCTAATATTTTCGGCGATATCTTATCTGATGAATGCGCCATGATTACCGGTTCAATGGGCATGTTACCTTCCGCCAGCCTGAATGAAAAAGGCTTTGGCCTGTATGAACCCGCGGGCGGTTCCGCACCAGATATTGCCGGAAAAGGTATTGCTAACCCAATAGCCCAAATCCTGTCTGCCGCCTTACTATTGCGTTACAGCTTAGGTCGCAATGACGCCGCAAATGCGATTGAACAGGCGGTTAACTACGCGCTGGAACAGGACTATCGCACAACAGATTTAGCCGGAAACGGTAAAGCGATTAGTACTGATGAAATGGGCAGCGCTATCGCCCGTTATATAGCCGAGGGTATTTAGCATGGCTAAAACTTTATATCAAAAATTATATGACGCCCATATTGTCCGGGAAGTACCGAATGAAATCCCGTTACTCTATATTGATCGTCATCTGGTTCATGAAGTGACCTCGCCGCAAGCTTTCGATGGTTTGCGCACCAAAGGCCGCCCAGTGCACCAGCCAGGTAAAACATTCGCAACAATGGATCATAACGTATCCACGCAAACAAAAGATATTAACGCCTGTGGTGACATGGCTCGTATTCAAATGCAGGAGTTGATGAAAAACTGTGCCGAATTCGGTATCACATTATATGATCTCAACCACCCTTATCAGGGGATTGTTCATGTCATCGGACCTGAACAGGGCATAACCCTGCCGGGCATGACGATTGTTTGTGGTGATTCCCATACCGCGACGCATGGGGCATTCGGCTCACTGGCTTTCGGCATTGGCACTTCTGAAGTTGAACATGTACTCGCCACCCAAACCTTGAAACAAGCCCGCGCTAAAACTATGAAAATCGAAGTGATGGGTGGTGTCGGTAATGCTATCACCGCCAAAGATATCGTTCTGGCGATCATCGGCAAAACGGGTAGTGCGGGCGGTACCGGGTATGTGGTGGAATTCTGTGGTAAGGCGATTGAAGCGCTAAGCATGGAAGGCCGTATGACTTTATGTAACATGGCAATTGAAATGGGTGCTAAAGCTGGTTTGGTCGCACCGGATGAAACGACTTTCGCTTATATGAAAGGCCGCCAGTTCTCACCAAAAGGAGAGCTGTGGGAACAAGCTGTTGATTACTGGAAAACATTGAAATCCGATCCTGACGCACAATATGACACCGTTATTACGATTAATGCAGAAGAGATCTCTCCGCAGGTCACATGGGGAACAAACCCTGGACAAGTGATCGCCATTGATCAAGCCATTCCTGCGCCCGAATCTTTTAGTGATCCTGTCGAACGTGCATCTGCTGAAAAAGCACTGGCTTATATGGATTTGAAACCCGGTATTAAGCTAACAGATGTAAAGATCGATAAAGTCTTTATCGGCTCTTGCACCAACTCCCGGATTGAAGATTTACGGGCTGCCGCAGCCATCGCACAAGGCCATAAAGTGGCTCCTGGCGTTCAGGCAATCGTTGTTCCCGGCTCAGGCCCTGTTCAAGCACAAGCAGAAGCAGAGGGTTTGGATAAAATTTTCATAGAGGCTGGTTTTGAATGGCGCTTACCCGGATGTTCCATGTGTCTGGCAATGAATAATGACCGCCTGCAACCCGGTGAACGCTGCGCTTCTACCAGTAACCGCAACTTTGAAGGGCGCCAGGGACGTGGCGGACGCACCCATTTGGTCAGTCCAGCGATGGCAGCAGCGGCGGCGATTAATGGTCATTTTATCGATATACGCCATCCAGCACAGAAGTCATAAAGGAGAGAATGATGGAAAAGTTTATTCAACATACCGGCTTGGTTGCTCCTTTAGATGCGGCAAACGTCGATACTGATGCCATTATTCCCAAACAATTCTTACAGAAAGTCACGCGCACAGGATTTGGTCAACATCTGTTTCATGACTGGCGTTTTCTTGATGATGCAGGACAAAAACCCAACCCTGAGTTCGTATTAAATCAGCCTTGTTATCAGGGCGCCAGTATCCTTCTGGCTCGTGAAAACTTTGGTTGCGGTTCCTCCCGTGAACATGCGCCTTGGGCACTAACGGATTATGGTTTTAAAGTGGTTATCGCCCCAAGTTTTGCGGATATTTTCTACAGTAACGCTTTCAACAACCAGTTATTGCCAGTAAAACTGAACGATAAAGATGTCAATAAGCTATTTGATTTGGTTCAACAAAACAAAGCTTGTCGTTTTACTGTCGATCTAGAACAACAGAAAGTTCACGCTGGCAATAAAAGCTATGCTTTTGAAATCGATAGTTTCCGGCGTCACTGTATGATGAACGGTCTGGACAGCATCGGCCTGACATTACAACATCTGGACGCCATAACAGCCTACGAGCAGGAACAACCGGTTTTCCTGCGTTAATTTTTCCTTTATTGACTTATCCCGTAGTTTTCTACTACGGGATTTTTCTATCGGAGTCAAAAGCAAGAACAATCCCACCCCGTCTATACTCATACAGGCAATCACTTTTCAGCCACATACAACGCCTTAACTAATATTTAATCACTCCATATCACATTTAAAAGAAATTAACAGATAAAATAGCGATAGTGGCTGGACAAATCGCCACCAATGCCAGATTATTACTCGTTTTAAGCGAACATGTAAAAAAGAAGCGGGGAGTACATAATGAACAATAAGAAAAAAAGCCAGTAAGTTTTCTTACTGGCTGGCAAATCACCATTACTCAAGAAAATTGGGGGAGAAGCCAGATTTCGTCTGGCCTATTGAGCTACTTTCAATATGGATAATTATGGGTTCAATATAAGGAAATAAAAATTGATGAATAATACTCTGGAGTTCCTCTTTTATGCCCAGTTCACGTTTACAACAACAATTCATTCGATTATGGCAACACCATCAAGGAAAAGAGGCTGAAACAACGTTACAAGAGCTGGCGAATGTACTGCATTGTTCAAAACGTCATATCCGTTCACTGCTCAACAATATGCAGAAAGCTGGCTGGTTACAATGGCAGGCAGAGTCCGGTCGAGGGAAACGTTCTCAATTGAATTTCTTACGTGATGGCTGGGAACTCCAGCAACAACGGGCTGAAGAGTTGCTTGAGCAACAGAATGTTGAGAAGCTGGTCCAACTGGTTGGTGATAAAGATACAGTCCGTCATATGGTACTCTCCCAGATTGAACGCCGTTTCCGCCAGGGAAAAAATTTACTGCGGATACTCTATTATCGCCCCTTTCCTAATCTTCTACCCGGTTCACCGCTACGCCGTTCTGAAATTCATCTGGTCAGGCAGATATTTAATAGCTTAACCCGCATAAATGAGGAAAATGGGGAACCAGAAGCTGACTTAGCTCATCATTGGCAACAATTATCCTCAAATCATTGGCGATTTTATCTACGGCCGGCCATCCATTTTCACCACGGCAGAGAATTACAGATGGCGGATGTCATTGCTTCGCTACAAAGATTACGCAACCTGCCTCTTTTTTCTCATATTGAAAAAGTCGCCACCCCCACACCCTATGTGATTGATGTTTTTCTTTCAGAACCCGATCTCTGGCTCCCTTTATTAATCGGCAGCCCACATGCCATGATCTTGCCTCAAGAGTGGCAGAAGTTACCGAACTTCTCTCGTATGCCCGTGGGAACCGGCCCTTACCAGGTCATAAAAAACAGCGCTCAGAAACTACAAATTCGTGCCTTTGATAATTACTTTGGTTTTCGGGCGCTGATTGATCAGGTGAATATATGGTTTCTACCAGAATTAGCCGAGAAACTGGTTTGTACAACTCTGCATCTGGAAAGTGACAGCACGGATAATAACTCGTTAGATAGCAGGATAGAAGAGGGCTGTTATTTTCTATTACATGATCACCGCTCAACTAAATGTAAGAGAGAAGAGGTTCGCCAATGGCTATGCAGCCTGCTAACACCGATAAATCTACTAGCGCACTGCGACCCCTTTTATCAACGCCATTGGTCACCCGCTTATGGTTTATTACTACGCTGGCATCACAGTAAGCTGATATCCGAATTGAACAAACCAGAGGATATTACCCATCTGACCGTCACGCTTTGCCATCAACATCACGAATACCACACAATCAGCCAGATCCTGCAAGCCATACTGGCCAAGTGCGGCGTCGAATTGAAAATCAACATCGTGGATTATGACACATGGTTCAATGGCAACACCGAGAGTGACCTCTGGCTTGCTACCGCCAACTTTTATAACCCTCTGGAGTTTTCGCTGTTCGCTACGTTGTACGAGATGCCATTATTGAAAAAGTGCCTTGGTAATGATTTAAGTAAAGAAGTATCACAATGGCGACAACAAGCGTTATCGCTTGAAGAGTGGTGTGAAAAAATAATTGATGAACATTGGCTGCATCCACTGTTCCACCATTGGCTTGAGTTACAGGGACAGAGAAGTATGCGGGGAGTCAAAATGAACACCTTTGGTTGGTTTGATTTCAAATCTGCCTGGTTCAACCCATCTGAAGGGTAATTCACAGAAAAGGCCAGAGTTATGAACATACACAGGTGTACAAACTCGCTTTTATTCACTTTTTCTGTGGATATCTATGTGAAAAAGGCAGGGGTAATTCAGGTATAGCTTTATATTATGAATTATCAAGTTATAGACAAAAAATGAAATAGTATTTATTTTTCATTGAAATAGCAGCTATTTACCTCGTTATTTCTAACGTCAGTCACGGCTATAATGGACAACGTTAGTCGATGAGAACAAAAAACAACCAAACATCATGTTATCCACAAGTTATTCTTTTTAGTTAAGCAAAAAACAGCGGTTTTTGTAGAAAAAAGTGTTGGTCAAACCTGTAAATCAAACCAGTGATCTCATTTTTGTCTACTTATCCCATAAAACTGTGGATAACATGGTGTAAGATCCTGTTCATTATTACCGGCAATAGGTGAACAAGAACAGCTGTCAATTTTACAATATTTAAAACAGCAATAAAAAATGTTTGTATATCATGCTATTATCACTTGTTAGCTATTGTATGAACCTCAAATTTATTATTCACAGAAACTAAGGCTGTTTTTTGACCTAAAAAACGGATATCCCAAATGAGCACTCTTTTTTCCCCTCCACCACCACCAGACAACGAGCAACAATTGCTTGAATGCGCCCAAATTCTGGCAGGCTTATCAATGGGAGAACTCGCGGCGAAAGCAGATTTACCTATCCCGCCCAATCTGAAACGAGATAAAGGCTGGGTGGGCATGTTGCTAGAATATTACCTCGGTGCGAGTGCCGGCAGTAAGCCAGAGCAAGATTTCGAACATATCGGTATTGAGCTTAAAACCATCCCCGTGGACAGAAGAGGTTATCCACTGGAGACAACATTTGTCTGCGTTGCACCGCTAACAGGGAACAGTGGTATTACCTGGGAAAGTTGTCATGTCAGACGCAAATTATCGCGGGTGCTGTGGATACCTGTTGAAGGCGAACGGGAAATTCCTTTAGCCGAACGCCGAGTTGGTTCCCCTTTATTGTGGAGTCCCAATCAACAAGAGGAAGAGTTACTGCGTCGTGACTGGGAAGAATTGATGGATTTCATCGTGCTTGGCAAAGTAGAGAGCGTTACCGCCCGTCATGGCGAAGTATTACAGTTACGCCCAAAAGCGGCTAACAGCAAAGCATTAACCGAAGCAATCGGAGTACACGGCCAGCCTATTATGACTCTGCCTCGCGGGTTCTATTTGAAGAAAAATTTCACCGCCCCTCTATTGGCCCGTCATTTCTTAATTTAACGTTAGCTCTGACTGATTTTTACATTGACATACTTACCTTACACCTAATCGCGCGTATAATTGGATTTTTACCTTAAGGTTTTAATAAGCAATGTTAGAATGGATTGCTGATCCCCAGGCTTGGATGGCGCTTGCCACCCTGACAGTTCTAGAAATCGTTTTAGGGATTGATAACATTATCTTTTTGTCACTTGTTGTGGCGAAACTCCCTAACCATCAACAAAATAAAGCACGTAAGATCGGACTAATGGGAGCAATGCTAATGCGCTTGGCGCTGTTAGCATCTATTGCCTGGGTTATTCGGCTAACCTACCCAATATTGACAGTTTTTGAACATGACATTTCTGCCCGTGATTTAATCCTATTCTTCGGTGGTCTGTTCCTGATCTGGAAAGCCAGCAAAGAAATCCACGAAGCGATCGAAGGTGACAATGAAGGAGAGCTAAAACGTCCTGTTCACTCCTTCTTGGGGGCTATCATCCAGATTATGTTGCTGGATATTATTTTCAGCCTGGATTCAGTCATTACCGCTGTTGGTCTGTCCGATCACCTATTCATTATGATGGCAGCCGTTATCATAGCGGTCGGTGTTATGATGCTAGCCGCTCGTCCTATCGGCGAATTCGTTGACCGTCACCCCTCAGTCAAAATGCTGGCGCTGTCGTTCTTAATCCTTGTGGGCTTTACCCTTATTCTGGAAAGCGTACAAGTGCATATACCTAAAGGTTACATCTATTTCGCTATGTTCTTCTCAATAGCAGTAGAAACACTGAATCTCATGCGTGGGAAAAAGAAAAGAAATTAGATATAGCGCTACAATAACGCTAAGAAAATATCATTCTTTGATTTAAAAAGTACGCCATAGATGCCCAGTTCAGTACTGCGGCATCTCGATTCTATGTAACAAAAAAATTGCCGGTTATTTCGGCATTTTTTGTTATACTTAGCTAATCTAGCCAAGTATGAGGGCTTTATTATGACTATCCAAGCAAATATGCATGAAGCTAAAAGTAACTTAAGCCAACTAGCTGACAAAGCTGTCAGTGGTGAAGTTATCATCATAGCCAAAGCTGGCAAGCCTTATGTCCAGATTGTACCAATAACCCAACAAAATAGAGTTCCTGGAGGATTCGAAGATCTTATTACCATAGGAGAAGATTTTTTTGATGCAGATCGGGAAATTCAGTTCATGTTTGAAGGTGACAAGTGAAACGTTTGTTGCTTGATACACATGTTTTTATCTGGTGGCTCACCAATAATTCAAAACTGGGGCCAATTACTCGGAATATTTTGTCCAAAGGGGCAAACATTGTTCATGTTAGCGCGGTTACGCCTTGGGAAATATCTATTAAACGCTCCATCGGTAAACTGGACTTCAGAGCCGACTTTGAAATTGCTATGGAGAAGAATAACTTCTTTCCACTACCTACCTATATCCCATTCCCATGCTGAGTACGCAGGGGACTTACCACGCTATCATAGTGATCCTTTTGATAGGATGCTAATTGTTCAATCTCAGATGGAAGGACTGACATTGATTTCAGCCGATAGTATTTTCTCTCAATATGATATTCGGTTAATTGATGCTCGCATGTAAAAAATGACAAAGAGAATCCAGAAAAGCATATAAAGGTTACATCAATCAAAATAGCCGAATTTCAAGGGGATAGCTCCACAACTCAGTACGAGTTTATTTCACTATCCCCTAAGACTCTATTAAAACTATGTACTACTTAGCGCTTCTTAGCCGCCTGTAAATAAAGCATCTCCAGTGCAATAGTCGCACCTGCCAGAGCCGTAATTTCAGATTGATCATACGCTGGAGCGACTTCCACCACATCCATACCGACAATATTTAGCGGTTGCAAACCACGCAGTAATTTCAGTGCTCGATCGGTTGTCAAACCACCAATGACGGGTGTACCCGTACCTGGTGCAAAAGCCGGATCAAGACAATCGATATCGAAAGTCAGGTAAACCGGCATATCACCAACCGTCTCTTTTATCTGAGCAAGCAAATCATCCACACTACGATCATTAACCTGATCAGCATCCAGCACCGTAAAACCATTGTCCCGTCCATGTTCAGTACGAATACCAATTTGTACTGAACGATGCGGGTCGATCAACCCTTCATTTGGCGCGTGATAGAACATGGTGCCGTGATCAAATTGACTGCCATTTGGATAGGTATCAGCATGAGCATCAAAATGAACCAGAGCCATTTTGCCGAAATGTTTGGCATGAGCGCGTAGCAAAGGCAAAGTAATAAAGTGGTCCCCACCAAAAGAGAGCATACGCTTACCGGAAGCCAGCACTTTTTCAGCATGAGCTTGCAACTTATCACTCATATCCTGAGCATCACCAAAGTTGAAGACTAAATCACCACAATCCACAACGTTAAGACAATTGCGTAATTTAAAATCCCACGGCCAACGGCGGCTTTCCCATGCCAAGTTAGTCGAAACCTGACGAATAGCCGCAGGCCCGTGGCGGCTACCCGCACGACCTGATGTTGCCATATCAAATGGCACCCCGGTAATTACCCACTCTGCATCGCTAGAATATGGCTGGAAATTCAACGGAAAGCGCAGGAAACCGAAGGCATTAGAAACCAAAGAGTCATCTTGTTGGTTGCCCAAGGTACTTATTGTCATGAGATATATCCTCAAAAGTTTCCTGACAGAACAAAATTATTTAATACCAGAATACCCATGCCATGACGAAATGGGGTATTTCTGAGATAACCCCATTTTTCCGCATTCTGTATCTGGTTTATATAAATAACATTATCTGTATACAGGAGG
Source organism: Photorhabdus hainanensis (assembly GCF_018448965.1). Classification (NCBI taxonomy): domain Bacteria; kingdom Pseudomonadati; phylum Pseudomonadota; class Gammaproteobacteria; order Enterobacterales; family Morganellaceae; genus Photorhabdus; species Photorhabdus hainanensis. The sequence continues at coordinate 137,850 of NZ_RCWD01000009.1, forward strand.
CTTAATTAACACCAGAAGATTATTCATCTTCCAGATATGTGTAGCCATAAAGACCACTTTCAAATTCCAGTAAAAATTGCTCTTGCAAACCTGTATCCAAATCTGTGCTTTTTACTTGATCACGGAAACGGGCCATCAGTACGTTAGGGTCCAGTTTCACATATTGCAGCATATCCGCGACTGAATCCCCCTCTTCACTTTGGTTATAGGTCACTTCGCCATTATCAAATACATAAACATCAATAGCCGCTGTATCGCCAAACAGGTTATGCATATTGCCAAGAATTTCCTGATATGCTCCCACCATAAAGAAACCAATCATTGGCGGGCAATCAGGATCATAAGCGGGCATCGGCATTGTCGCCGCTACACCATCGCCATCCACATAATGATCAATAATACCATCGGAGTCACAGGTGATATCTAACAATACCGCCCGGCGATCCAACGGCTTATCCAGCCCCTCAATGGGTAACACAGGAAACAACTGATCAATACCCCATGCATCAGGCATAGACTGAAACAGTGAAAAATTCACATAGAATTTGTCTGCCATACGCTCTTGCAGCTCATCAATAATTGGCCGGTGAGCGCGGTTGCTTGGATCAAGATCCTGCTGAATACGGCGACAGATATTCAGATATAACTCTTCCGCCCACGCCCGCTCCTTTAAATCCAACATGCCATGAGCATATTGTGTATGAACATCATGCAGATCGAGCTGACCATCATGTAGCGATTCACGTAAAGAGCGTCTATTTCCTTCCGAGTGCATCTCCTGCCATGTTTCCCACAAACTGGCGAGCGGGCGGGAAGCATCCTCTGCCGGTGGCGTCGTCTGCGTAAATTCATTACGCTCAACCCCGATAACATTGGATACCAAGACGGTATGATGAGCGGTCAGGGCGCGACCGGATTCTGTAATAACTGTCGGATGGGGTAAACCATGCTCATCACAAGCATCACCAATACCCCAAATGACATTGTTGGCATATTCATTCAACCCATAGTTCACAGAACAATCAGATTGAGAACGGGTCCCTTCATAATCGACACCTAATCCACCACCAACATCAAAACATTGAATATTGACACCTAGTTTATGTAACTCGACATAAAAACGCGCTGATTCACGGACGCCTGTCGCGATATCACGGATATTCGCCAACTGCGAGCCAAGGTGAAAATGCAATAATTGCAGACTATCAAGTCGATCCACTGCGCGCAAAGTCTCAACCAACTGCAACACCTGAGTCGCCGCCAAACCAAACTTCGATTTTTCACCGCCACTGGCCTGCCATTTGCCTGACCCCTGAGATGCCAAACGTGCACGGACTCCCAAGCGAGGGATCACATTCAATCGTTCAGCTTCTTCCAATACCTGGGCAATCTCAGACATTTTTTCGATCACCAAATAAACCTTGTGACCTAACTTTTCACCTATCAGCGCCAGACGAATATATTCACGATCTTTATATCCATTACACACGATAACGGTACGAGTCATGCCCGCATGCGCTAGCACCGCCATTAGCTCGGCTTTGGAGCCAGCCTCAAGCCCTAAAGGTTCGCCGGAACTAGCCAGTGCTTCAATAACGCGGCGTTGTTGGTTAACTTTAATGGGATAAACTAAAAAGTAATCGCCTTTATAACCATATGACTCTCTAGCACGTTTAAATGCAGCGTTGATTGAACGCAAACGATGTTGCAGGATTTGAGGGAAACAAAATAGCGCCGGCAAGCGCAAATTTTTCTGCTCCTGCTGAACTCTTTTCACCAATTCCGCAAGATCAATTCTCGCCCCCGGCAAATCAGGATTTGGACACACACTAACATTGCCAAGATCATTGACGTAGTAGTAACTCCCTCCCCAGTATGCAATATTGTAAGTCTGTTGCATTTTACGAGCGATATTATCATTCATGGCAGTCTCCTTAAGGGAGTTAGAGTTTTTCACCTTCGCCTGTAATTAATAAATAAACCCAAACGCTATACTCTCGCGTGTTGAGAAATATCAGGGAAAAGCATGCTCTCAAGTTGTAAATAAGCGTTTAGTTACTACTAAACAATGACAAAATTACCGAGTGACAATACGCCTGTCCGACATATCCGACCTGTTTGCAGACAACAGATAACATCGAACTAAAGACATATTGAAAAGAAAGGAAAAAGACGCGGATACATCCGACGACAAGTGTGGCTGTTGGCCATTTGCAATCAGCAGATAATGGTTCATTACCCCATTCACCCCACACATGACTCATATTTAAGGAGCCATTTCTCGATTGAGAAACAGAAGCTGTTTAGCTTTCTGCGAGTCTGTAGCACAAATCATTCAACTACGGCCGCTGTTTATACTCGCAATTACATAAAATTGCAAAATGAAATTGACAGAAACTGACATATAAACCAAGAAATTATTATTCACCCGATGAAAATTACTCACTGAACTAAAAAAATCTAGCGCATGAATAAGAATTATCCTAAAATAGCCATCTAGATGTTAATCCATCCATTTCCAAACTGAAATTATACTTTAAGGTAACGTTATATAATGACCACATACCTTTTCACTTCCGAATCTGTTTCCGAAGGGCATCCTGATAAAATTGCAGACCAAATATCTGATGCCGTTCTTGATGCTATCCTGGAACAAGATCCAAAAGCACGAGTTGCCTGCGAAACCTATGTTAAAACCGGCATGGTCATGGTTGGTGGTGAAATTACCACCAGCGCTTGGGTTGATATTGAAGAAATTACGCGACAAACAGTTCGAGAGATTGGTTATGTTAATTCTGAAATGGGTTTTGATGCGAACTCATGTGCAGTATTAAGCGCCATTGGTAAACAGTCACCGGATATTAACCAAGGTGTTGACCGTGAAGATCCCCTGCAACAAGGTGCTGGCGACCAAGGTCTAATGTTTGGTTATGCAACCAACGAAACTGACGTACTCATGCCCGCGCCTATCACCTATGCGCACCGCCTGGTTCAACGTCAAGCCGAAGTTCGAAAAAATGGTGTACTGCCTTGGTTACGTCCCGATGCTAAAAGCCAAGTCACGTTCCAATACAATAACGACAAAATTGTCGGCGTTGACGCGGTTGTACTTTCCACACAGCATGCTGAAAATATTAGCCAGAAAGATCTGCAAGAAGCCGTCATGGAAGAGATCATCAAGCCGGTTCTGCCTGCTGAATGGTTAAATCCAACAACCAAATATTTCATTAACCCAACCGGTCGTTTTGTCATTGGCGGCCCGATGGGTGATTGTGGTCTGACTGGCCGTAAAATTATCGTAGATACTTACGGTGGTATGGCGCGTCATGGTGGTGGAGCATTCTCTGGTAAAGATCCCTCCAAAGTCGACCGTTCAGCGGCTTATGCAGCACGCTATGTAGCAAAAAATATTGTCGCTGCCGGCCTGGCTGATCGTTGTGAAATTCAAGTTTCTTACGCTATCGGCGTTGCAGAACCCACGTCCATCATGGTGGAAACATTCGGTACCGAAAAAGTTTCAACAGCAACTCTGACTCTGCTGGTACGTGAATTCTTTGATCTACGTCCTCATGGTTTGATTCAGATGCTGGATCTATTACACCCAATCTATCGTGATACTGCGGCTTATGGTCATTTTGGTCGTCCACAGTTCCCGTGGGAAGCCACTGATAAAGCAGAAGCACTGCGTGACGCTGCGGGTTTGAAGCTATCAGCGATGAATATGTAAAAATATAAAAGCCCGGTTTGGATAACTAAACCGGGCTTTTTAACATTAGCTGACGACCGAAGAAGTCCTAAAAATATTACTATCGGTTGTTCAAGGATTTTTAATAAAATTTACTAATCCTTACCTATTTATTTTCAACACATGAAATCAGCTAGCGTTCCAATTTCCTTACAACAAGCCGTTATCAATACCTTGCGGCAGAAACTGTTACAGGCAAACTTATATCTCAACTGTGATTTTCCTGAACCTACAATAAATTATCGCCAACGGGGAACTACCGCAGGCAGCGCCTATATAAAAAATTGGGAAATCCGCCTTAATCCAGTATTATTGATTGAAAATCAACAAGCTTTTATTAATGAAGTTGTGCCTCACGAATTAGCTCATCTATTGGTTTATCGCTACTTTGGGAAAGTGCCGCCACATGGGAAACAGTGGCGTTGGATGATGGAGAAAGTACTGAACGTTCCAGCTAACCGTACACACAAATTTAAAATCGACTCAGTACGCAGTCAAACTTTTACTTATTACTGTAGTTGCCAGCAACATGAATTAACTCTACGACGCCATAATAAAATTCTGCGAGGAGAGAGTCATTATATCTGCCAAAAATGTGGGAAAAAGCTTATTGCTAAATCAATAGATTCTTTCAATCCTAACTTATAAAGATTTATAACAATAAAAATGTGATTTAATTATTCCAGTATTTGAATATAAATTACGTTAACAATAATATATGAATCAACATTCTATTCTATCAACAGACTCTCCCAAAGTTCCTAATTTTAAACAAAGCAAGAAGTTTTCTTGAGTAAAATTAAAATATCCAGATAATAAAAAGAAAATTAAGGCAATAATTAATTTTAAAGTTAACCAGATACAGGCCCTGAATAGGGAAAAAAGAAAATTCATGACAATTGAAAAATAGTCTTAACGTAAAAATCCGTTTACCTGGCTCTCCTAATATCATTGTTATACCAAGTTCATATCTATCTGATAAAGAATAAATTAACCACCTTTTACATCTTACAATATATTAACATTTACTTACCAACAGAACTGCTCTCCAAATTATATACAACCTTTGGATTATTCCATTTGCTATTCTTGATCATTTCAGCATAATATTGAGACGCATGTTTGATTGTAAAAAAATAATTAGCAGCCAAAATCATTTTTCCATTATAGTCGTTATTAATAGCTGAAATATAAATTCTCTTGACCATAACACTGTTACCCTTTTTCGCTGCACGCTTACGCATCAAGTATAAATTAAATGGTCTGAGTCCAGTAAAATACAGGACTCGGACCTTAATGAAAGCGTGATTTGAATTGTCTGATTTTGGGGAGCAATTCACAAGGCCGAGGTAGTTTTGGCTGTCATATTTTTCAAACAAATATTAATTATAAAAAATTCACCTACTCCCACTGAATATTGTTTATAAAATAGTTTAATTTTAACCATTATTTAATAAATGTCCTTTTAACTCGAATAGATATAATAAAGTAAGGCACCCATACACATGCATAAAACACAGTTCTAAAAAGCAAGAAAAGATGATTATAATCCAGTTTTATTTCATATCCATAATGAGCCAACGCTAAATCGGTGATGACAAATAATGAGGTAAAAACTAACAGGATAATGTAAAACAAAGGTGTTTTCTTCTTTTTTCTAAAGAAGAGAATAGATGTATAAAGTGCAATTCCAAAAATAATTGTAAAACAGAAAAACTCAAATCCTATAAGGATACGTAATTCACCCAGAGAATTATAACTAGAGTTTAAGATTGTCATTGTTTTATATGAACTAAATAAAGAGCTAAATATTGCAAAGATAAGATTTATTGCAGGCAAATAGAGAAACCCGCCAATGCCACTTAATTCTTTCTCTTCACATGCTGCACAAAAATCTGATTCATGTAATGCTGGGTTTTCACATTTAATACACTTCATAAAATTTCTCCAAATAGTAATTTCAATCCAAAGATTGATTATTAATCTACGTAAATCATACAGGTGATAATAATAAACCAATAACTTATTAGTCCGATAAATACCCCTGTTTTTAATAGCCTTATTTACATCACCAAGTGACAAAAGAAATATTCCATCTATAAAAAAATGACACAACCATTTGATAATAAAGAAATATCTAGGTTCATAAAAACATAACCAATATCCATATGATATTTTTAATAAAGAAAAACTTTACTCAACCATTCTTTGAACCATCACATTTTATATAGCTTGAGCCAGTCCAATGCACAAAAACGACATCATTGTAAATCAATACTACCATAGAAATATATTGAATACCTGTATTAGCTCCTCCACCAATCAAACTGGTCGCTAATGCGTTATTCTCCACATCTTATTTTACAACATCTCGTGATAATAATAGACCAGTATAAGGTTATAAAAATATTCTTCTTCCATAAAAATCAACAACAAAATATTGCCCTGCAACAACATTCAACCCTTCATATGGGTAATTTGTTTGACCTTCCTTTTGTAAATCCGAAGGCTCTATTTGCCAAAGAAATTCTCCATTATTTGTGTAAGAAAATAGATTATTTAGTCCATCATCTCCTATAGGAATATCAGTTAAGACAAGAACAGAACCATTATCAATTTCTATCGCCTTAATAATCTTTTGATTAAATATAATTAAGTGCCCATTAATATTAATCTTGTTATCGTTTACTAAGATAGCCATTTTATATCCTATTTTTTCTGAATAACCCGTTCATTAGTGAATGTACCTGTTCTTTGCCCCATAAGATCAAACTGGGTTCCTCCTCCTTTATAATCAAACAGACTTCCCATATTAAATGCATTATCGTCTACAACAATTACGTATAAAAATAAATAAAGCCAAACAATATAAAATAACCTAGATAACCATAATAACGTATTTTGAAGACTTATTTCCATTTCAAAAGCAAACTCTTTTATGAATTCAATATTATTTCTATGTGCAAATTTTTTTAAGAAAAATCCGCAATAAATAAGAATTACAAACACTCCAATAAAATAGCCGGCAAAGAAAATTAAGTTTCCATTTTTGATAAATTAAAACCAAATCCCAGACATATAAATAACAAATAATATTATTATGGAAAAATTAGCAAGTTTGTTTTTATTAAAAAAACAAAAATCAAAAAAGAGCAATGGAGATTTTACACTTCTTCGTGAAACTTTTTTGCTCAAGCCAAAGTAGATGAAGCATGCAAGAAACCCCAACATACAATTGCTCCACCATGAGCACCAATAGCTGTTGTCATCCCACCATTAATTGCAAATTTATTTAGATCCAATGCTGCTTCAGCAAACCCTGCTGTACCTATTCCAGCTGTAACCTCACCTTTTACATGTAGTTTAACTTTATAAGTAACACCCCATGATGGCCCCTGATGAGAGTATTTTATAGCTTCGTTTATTTCTTCTACTGTTTTCCCTTTACCTTGTAGATCAAAGGACAATGATGGATCTGAGCTGATCGAGTTGGCTATCTGCCCCCAAAAGGTTCCTGGACCATAACCAAGAGCATTATTATCCACAACAACGCATTCCATTGCGAAGTTGACTGCCGGACACCGATTTTTCCTGTGTGCTCAGTCAGTTACAACCGATTTTCCTCGGTGCGATTCGATGCCCGGCCCATAACGCCCCGACGCGACTTTTTAGCCTGTAAGCCACTTTTCTCAGACGTAATGAACAGCCCCTTTTAAATGTCGGATGATTGTCTAATATTTGGGGTACAATTCACATCGACTGGGATTTCCTTATATACATTAGATTTTTTTAAGTTCTGGTAGTTGTTGGATAACATTTTTGATGGTATTTTTCTCAAAATGCTTTATCGTAACAGTCAATCCTCTATCACAGGTATAAATGATAAATTCATCTTCGCTATTATTTGTAATATAGTAAAAAATATAGAATCCAATATCTGTAAATTCTACAGGAGTTAAATCTATTCCTTGTTGCTCCATTTCTGGAAACTCTAAATCATCATCATCTGTATCCAAAAGAATATTATGTGAATGAGCAATAAATTCCATAATTTCTTTGTTCTGACTAAACAAGGAAGTATCAATTTTCTTGCATGATGGAAACTCCACTAAGCTGTCTTTTAGATGGTTTATCGCCATATGAAGTGTGTAGTTTGAACCGATGGCAGGAACAATCACATCATCTATGACAAAATTAAATATTCCATATTGCCAATAGCTATCTTCTGACAATTCACAAACTTCATAAGCAACAGCAAATTCATAAGGAAGTCCGTAGATCATTTTTTACCCCCTAGTTGCTTTATTTCACTGTTAAACTTCCGAAGCTCATTATGACCCAGAGCATTTTTACCATCACCAGTGCTTCTACTCCAATGAAATGAACCTGAACCATCTTTTCTCTCATTAAAAAATCTATGAATATTACCTTTTTCGTCTATCGCTAATCTAACTTTAGGATCTTTTGTTGGTCTTGACTTTTCAAATAAATTGAGAGAATTTTGCGGTTCAAGGCCAGCACTTGGTCTATTTCCATTTCCTCCCAGAGTGTGTTTACTGTTTGATTTATAAACTAACCCATTATTTGCTGTCACTGGATTAGGTACTGGTATAGCTAAAAGGACTGAGTATTAAACCGGTAAATCCCGATATGGCTATTAACTAGACTGAATGCTATCCCCGTGGTTTGATGTTGAAGGTGATAAAGTGAAACAGTCGTTCAAACAATCTCAGAAGAAATCTTGCCTCTTAAACTAGATATCCATTCAAGAGGCAGGAAATTACTTGAAATTATCCTATATTGGTTAAAATATTTTTGATTATAGATATTACTGATTCATCTAGCCTTTTTTCATCGACTGTATAGATCAATAGCTCTATCTCATTCTCTGCATCAAATAAAATTGTGCGAAGCCACTTTTCTTCAAGTGCAACTATTTGATTTTCTGCTTTATAAATCTCTGACTGAATATCCTGTATTGTTATCTTTCCTTCAAGAAAGCTCCTACAAGCTTCTTTCAGACACTCAATTACTTCAGGGTAGATCCAATCATTCATTTCGCACTCCTACGAAGGATCGTAATAATTACATTACCATTTTTTTCAGTCACGACACCAACATCACCATTCCAATATGTTGTCCGGGTAACACCATTAACAACACTGTTTTGTGGAGTACCAGTTTTAATTACATGATCTACAATGTTGGGCGTCACATTTCTACCAGGTCCGGTTGTTCCTGCTGGTGAACCAAGACCAGAAGGTTGCATTCTATCCACAGCATGTTGTGAGTAAAGACGATCACCAATTTTGGCGTATTGTCGTCCATCAACAGTAGTTTTTTGATAATGTTGCCATGAATTCCACTCTAATTTTTCAGAATGAGTTGTCGTCTTATTTCCAGCAATATTTTTATCAGCTAGAGAACTTCCTTTCCCCTCAATGACTTCTGTCGACTGATACTTACTTAAAGACAAAAACGCTTTTGCTGCCGCAAACTGTATCAGCTTCGCTTCACTGGTAGGTATCCCTCCGGCAACAATTTCCGCCGCTTTCTGTGGCGTCATCTGCTCATTTGATAACACGACATTCAATGGAACACCAAAGAAGTTACCCCATGCAATAATCAGACCTTTTGCTGGGTCTTGACCCTCAGGGACTTGTCCTTTGAGGTAGTGAGTTAAGGCTGCGTTGATTTCTTCGGGTGTTGCCCCGGATTGAGCCATCTTTTGAGCCAGCGACCCCGCGCCTTCAAAATGTTTAGCGCCTTCGGAACCAAACAGACTCCCCATGCTAAGGGCATTGTTGTCTACAACAACTTTCTCTGTCGTGAAGCCTGACGCTGAACCTTATTTTTTCTAATGCACTCAGTCAGTTACAAACCATTCTCCCAGTGCAGTTTGATGTTCGACCAACAACGCCCCGATGCGATTTTTGAGCCTCATAAGCTATTTTGCTTTGATACTGTTAAAAGGCTGTGAGTTAAATGGTTGAATAATATTCGAATGCTTTTGAAATTATTTCATTAACTTCACTCTTATAAAGAATAGCCTCTCTGATATCAGGATTAGTGATCGTTTCCCAAAAACCATTCCCATGTTCGTCTTGCTTTAATTCACTATACTTAGCGCCAAGTATCCTAACCATATCACCATGAGAAACAGCAAAAACAATAAAACCAGCATCATTAATATTTTCTGTTGACGCTTGATATTGGTAAGATTGCTCAAAATTTTCGGGCTCATCTTGTCCTATCAACTCTGGAGAAATCATTCCTAACATAAAGTTAAAAGCATCTTTAGTTCCTTTTTCAAACAACGCTTTATTTTCCTGAAAAGAAAATAAAGCATTAGTATTGTCTTTCAACGAAAAAACATCTACCCAAAGGGTAGATGTCCTTATTTCTTCAGGGAAAAAAAAACCATCAATACAAAAATGGAAAAGTCCATTTTTATAAGTATCATCACTCCATTCTGGAAGATGTTGTATTAACACTGCAAAACGATATGGATCACCAAAAATCATAATTATCTCCATTTTCCGGACAAACCAAGTTGTTTTTTGACTTCATTAGGAATGTCATTTTTATTCAATGGATTTTTTACATCACCGGTACTTCCATTCCAGTGATATTCCCCATTGGTCCCTTCGAACCGATGAACATTACCTTTTTCATCCTTAGCAAATCTAACTTCTTTATTACCATAATTTTTGGAGCTTGGAATTGAGTTTTCAAAAAGTTTCAATGAGTCTTTTGGTTCTATTCCCGCATTACGGCGATTTCCATCACCACCAAGAGTATGTTTAGGATTGGATTTATAAACTAACCCATTATTCGCTGTCACTGGATTAGGTACTGGTACAGCACTTCCCTTTATTCCTTTTGCTCCAGCCTTACTGATCCCTCCTGCCACCCCCGCAGACGCCGCAATTCCCGTCTGCCCCATAATCTTCACGATTTCCTGGGTCGTTTCTTCTGAACCGCCGGTGACTTGGGCACGATGGAGCACCAAATTCCGTGATGCGTCAATATTTGACATGGCACCCCGTAAATCGGCCCATTCCCGCACTTCTGCTGGCGTGAGGGAATCCAGCCCCTGCATTCTGGCTTTTTCCTGAATTTCGCCTATCCGGGCACTGTAATCACCTTGCAATGCTCGCAGCTCTTTGGCAACGGCAACGCACTGATCAGCCCCTGAACACGTTGCTATCCGCTCCTGAACCTTGTCATACTCCTGCCGATATTTATCCCTAACGGCAGAACGGCAACTGGTATCACCCTGACAATTAACCAGTTCCTCACTTCTTGAACGATTCTGGTCAACGCTTAGATGATTATTGTCTACTGCATTCTTCCCTGCCTGCGCCCCAGTGAGGGCACTGGAGGTTGAGTCACCGGCAATACCACCGGCCAGCCCGGCCGCCAGGGTGGAAAGGGTGCTGATAGTTTGCTTCTGCTCCTCCGTTAATTCACTGACTTTAGCCCCGTCGCCGTAAAGCTGCTTAATCAGGACCTGAGCCGCCAGTTCCCCCGACGCCGCACCGGCGGCACCCGACAGGGCATTGTTACCGCTCACTTCCGCCGCCACCGCGCCTAAAATCGCATGGGCCAGCGTGTTGGTGGCGATATCCACCTGATGGGTTTTCGGGTCGGTGGTCAGCTCTTTTATCACGCCCGCCAGATACGGTGAAGCGCCCCCGGCCAGCGCCTGAC